>JBKPAL010000095.1:0-17447 GCA_046726395.1 Acidobacteriota bacterium | reverse complement strand
CCAACGCTCCACTGTGCTTACAAGCGCGCTACGGAAAACACAATCGTAGGAGAACGCAGCGTCGGCGATGCGCGACTGAACTATGACGAGCTGACCTACGCCTGGTTCGATCAATTTCTGAAGGGCGAGAACAACGGCATTCTGGAGAAGTGGCCGCGCGTGCGCTACTACACCATGGGAATCAACAAGTGGCAGTCTTCTGAAACGTGGCCGCCGCGTGGTGCGCTGCCGCTTAGCCTTTTCTTGGCGAGCGGCGGCAAGGCAAACACGCTCAGCGGTGATGGTGTGCTGATCGATGCCGCTCCGGCTACCGATAACCCGGACGCGTTTGCTTACGATCCTATGAACCCCGTTCCTTCGTATGGAGGCAACGTCTGCTGCACGGGAAACGCGATCACAGGCGGCGCTTTTGATCAAAGGAAGAATGAGATCAGGACTGACATTCTCGTCTACAGTACAGAGCCCTTGAAAGAAGGAATCGAAGTCAGCGGTCCAATTGAAGTGACGCTTTATGTGTCTTCAGACGCAAAGGACACAGACTTTACGGTGAAGCTGATCGATGTCTATCCCGATGGTCGTGCCTACAATTTAGATGAAACGATTCAACGGATGAGATATCGAGAGGGTTACGACAAGTCAAATGTTTGGATGCAGCAAGGTAAGGTCTACAGGGTGGCGCTGCAACCAATGACCACAAGCAATTACTTTGAGGCTGGCCATCGAATTCGCATTGAAGTTTCGAGTAGCAACTTTCCGCGTTTTGATCGAAACCTGAACACAGGCGGAAAGAATTACGACGAAACGAAGGGTGTCATCGCGAATAATGCGGTACATCACTCGAAGCAGTACCCGTCAGAGGTGAAGCTTACTGTGATCAGGAAATGAGCTGTGAAAGGGCCACGCACTAGATACAAGAGAACAGTTGGCCGCGGATGGACGCGGATAATATGGATCTGAAGGTAAAGTGAAAACGGTCTGTCTGTTTCTTCAGATCCTTGAAATCCGCGTTCATCCGCGGCCAATTCATTTCCGCGTCGTAGCTCCTGTTCACAGCCACTTGAGTCGGAACATTTCGTGGGACTGATCGTAATCACCCACAGCCCACAAAATCCAAAAGCAATTATCTTCACTAAAGGAGAAGACAGTGAGGTCACGACTACTAGCTTCCGTTGCAGCTCCTTCTTTGTGCTTCTTGGTATTTTTCTTTCCCAGTTCAGCCACGATAGCTACTTCAACCTCCGACTGGCCGCAATGGCGAGGTCCACAACGTGATGGAATATCGCGCGAGAGTGGCCTTCTTAAACAATGGCCGGCCGGAGGACCAAAACTGCTGTGGCAAGTGAACGATATCGGAGATGGCTTTTCAACGCCGGCGGTTGCCGGAACGCGGATCTACCTGATGAGCAACCGCGGAATGGAGAATGAGTTTGTTCAGGCCCTCTCAACTCAGGATGGAAAAACGATCTGGACAACGCGCGTCGGCAACGTCGGCAACCCGAAACAGGATCCGCCTTTCCCAAAAGCTCGGTCCACTCCGACCGTTGACGGAGATCTTCTCTATGCGTTGGGCTCGGACGGCGACTTCGCTTGCCTCGAAGCTAAGAACGGCAAGATTCGCTGGCAGAAAAATCTGCGTAAAGAGTTCGGGGGCCAACCGGGAGAGTGGGCCTATGCAGAGTCTCCGTTGATTGATGGTGACGTGGTCGTTGTAACCCCGGGTGGTGCGCAGGCAACAATGGTGGCGCTGAATAAGAAGACAGGCGGCGTCATCTGGAAATCGGCGGTCCCGGAAGGCGATTCCGCGGAGTATACGTCGGCGATTGTGGTTCAGGGGGGCGGCCGCAAACAATATGTGCAGTATTTGAAGAAGGGTCTCGTGGGAATAGATGCGAAGACGGGCCAGTTCCTCTGGCGCTACAAGGATGTTGCCAAGGGACCGGCGCAGTACTTCTCGCCGGTCGCGCGTGGTGAATATGTGTACGGCGGGGCGCTCGGTATCGGTGGAGGTATGGTCCGCTTAAAGCCGGATGGTGACGGAGTCGCCGCAGAGCAGGTCTACTTCGAACGCGGACTTCCGAACGGCATCGGGGGTGCGGTGGTAGTTGGTGACACTCTTTACGGGACCGAGACCAGGCAGACGCTGGTCGCTGTTGAGTTCAGTACGGGGAAGATCAAATGGAAAATGGAGGAGTTTGGCCCGAGTTCGGTAGCTTACGCTGATGGACATTTGTACCTTCACGACCAAAATGGGGATTTCGTGTTGGTAGAGGCGACTCCGCAGGAGTTTCGCGAAAAGGGCCGATTCACTCCGCCCAATCAGCCTCAGCGTAAACAGGAGGGGCAGTTTCGGGAGCGAGCGTTTGCGTATCCGGTGATAGCTAATGGCAGGCTCTACATTCGGGATCTGGGTTCCATGTGGGTCTACGACATCAAAGCAAGCCGTTAGGTTTTGGTTCAACTTTGACGTCGACTAAAGGAGTCGATATGGACGTTATTACAAGACTTGAATCGACGAGAGATCGAACACTGCAATACTTTGAGTTAGGGAACGATGAATTGGATCGACGTTATGCAGCAGACAAGTGGCCGGTACGATTCGTCCTGCATCACCTCGCCGATTCAGAAACGGTGCTGAATGATCGAATCCGCCGCACCATCAGTGAACCGCGTCAAGTGCTTTGGGCCTTCGACCAGGATGCATGGGCAACCGGGCTAGACTATTCGCAAATGCCACTGGACTTGTCTCGGCAAATCTACGAGGCGACTCGCGCGGGAATAATTCATCTGGCTCGTCAGCATTACGATCAAAGGGGCGGTCTGGAGTACGTTCACAGTGAAACAGGAGTTCGGACTTTGAAAGAGGAATTCGACAAAGTTGTGGACCATAACGAACATCATCTTGCTCAGATCGAAATGGCCCTCAAGCGGAAGGATTAGGACAATTGATTACCATGCAGACGATGGCTGTTGAAATTCACGCCCTCAAATACCAGCGTACCAGGACCAGCCGTTCTGTATGTTCCCCTTTTCACCGCCATCGTCGAACTCATCCGTAACGACGATCCGTTGCAGATACTTCAAGCTCTTGTAGCCCATCTGTCTTTCCACTCTCAATCTCACCGGCGCTCCGTGAGGAATCGACAGGTCGCGTCCATTCATTCCATAAGCTAGTAGCGTCTGCGGGTGTAAGGCGTCGAGCATGTCGATGCTGTCGGCCCAGTCATCGTACGAGTAGTAGTTTACCCAACGGGCTGTCGGTAGGACACCAGCAGCGTCCAGCACGCGGCTCAGTGGTACACCTGTCCATTCAGCGATAGCGCTCCAGCCTTCCTCGCAGGTGTGCTTCGTAATCTGCGTCCGTGATGGGAGCCGTTTGAGATCGGCAAGTGAGTAGGATCCCGGCCTCGCCACAAGTCCTTCGATTGACAACCTCCAATCGGCAAAGCCTCCGTTCTGTAGCTGGCGGTAGATCTCGCTGGGCTTGGGGTGATTGGGGTCACATGGATTCGTTGTGCCGATCGCCGGAAACGAGGAGATATCTTTATAACTGTATTCCCTTACCAGCGCCTGTCCGGGTAGCAGGCTGTGCTGTACGGCATAGGTAAGGTTGTCGCCCATGCGCAGGATGTTGCCATAGGTTGGCGGAAGCTTCTTGGAACATCCAGACAGAAGCAGGCCACCCATCGAGGCTACTCCAGCGATGAGCATTTGGCGGCGAGTGATCAGTTGGTCAGTTTTCATGTTTCTCTCCAACGGTCATGGCGCGAATTTGCCGCTTGAATCCTGACTTGATGATCATCACGACATGCACGATGAGAAACAGCACCAGCATAAGGAAGGCAACGAAGTGAATTGTGCGAGCGGACTGAAAACCTCCAAACATGCCTGACAGAAACGGAAACGCGGAGTTGATCGCTGGTGACATTGCCAGGCCGGTCACGACTGCTAGTGGCAGTACCAGAAAGACGATGGCGGAGTAGCTGAATTTCTGCAGTGCGCCATAGTGCGGTCCGCCCGTGGCAGTTCGAATCCGCAAGCGCGCATGATCCAAAACATCATGCCACATTAGGTGAGGAGTGAGTTCTGCGCGTCGAGGAACAATATGACGCCATAGATGTCTTGTGAAAACTCCTGCCAGTAGATAGAGGCCGCCAGCGACGACAAGGAACCAGGCAGCGAGAAAGTGAAGGCTTCGTCCCCAGCCGTTCTTGTTGAATATGTTGTAAGTGCGGTTCGCGCTGACAGGGGAAGCTGCGTCCTGGAAGAAAGCTACGCCGTTGGCCCAGCCGCCATGCCTGTGGTTCCGGCTGATAGGTAGTTCAATGAGCGCCGGCGTGAGATCGTTTCCCACCTCGCCCCAGTAGAGTCGCGGATGGGCCATGAGTATCACGATGCCGGTAAAGGCCAGCGACAGGAAGCTAATAGTTACAATCCAGTGCAATAGTCTGACCCAGCGTCTGTGCCCCTTCATATCCGCTGCTGTTGAGGGATTTGATAATTCGGCCATGCGTCGGCTCTCGTTGAAGATTGGGAAGCTCTGACGAAGATCATCTGTTGCTGAGTTTTACATTCTTCGCGGCGACAGGTGGATCGTCACTTAGTGGCATCTCGCGCAACAATTCACCGCTCAATATAGCGCGGTGATTCATATAGTTGAAGGCCAGCGATGCATTCGACGCAGGTCGAGGCAATGCCAGTCTTGGGCCGCAAACCGGACGAAGAAAACGGCAAAGCGAAGCTGATCAGCACTCTCGCACATTGCGGAAGATGGTTTAACAAGGTAGCGCCTCCACTGGATCTGACGCGGCGAATCTACGAGGCGACTCGCGCGGGAATAATTCATCTGGCTCGTCAGCATTACGATCGGAGCGGACATCTGGAGTTCGTTCACAGTAAACAGGAGTTAGGACGTTGAAACAGGAATTCGACAAAGTCGCTGACCATAATGAACATCACCTTGCCTAAATCGAAATGGCCTTGTCGCGGATTGATTAGGATTGCTTTAGATAACAGTTTGCCTGCCGTTCAACTGTCGCAGTCATAAACATAACTGATACGGTTGACAACAAATTACCCATCAGTAAATTCATCTGCGCTCTCGCAAAACTCTGAAGACTCTCTGCGGGTCGCCTAAAACAATGACAAATCAAAATCCTCAAATAGAGCGCCCTAGAACCGCGTTCTGCACACTCCTATTTGTGATTTGTATCTTCGCCACCGTAAACGCGCAGGTAAGGACGGAATATCGAGCAATTTGGGTCGATACGTTTAATACTAACCTTAACAACCATAACGACGTGGTTGTGATGGTTAATAACGCCAAAGCCGCAAAGATCAACGCGATATTCGTTCAGGTACGCCGGCGTGGTGACTCGTGGTATCGAAACTCGCTTGAACCCATGGGTGATCGAGTACTTATTCAGCCTGGCTTTGATCCGCTACAGGACATCATCACCGTAGCTCATGTTGAAGGAATTGAGGTTCACGCGTTCGTCATCATGAGCGCTATCTGGGGACGTGCACCCAATTTGTTTCCTCCGGAGAATCCGAACCACGCTTTCAACTTGCACGGCGGTTTCAACGCGGCGACCAACACCATCGTCCCCGGTCCTAACAATTGGCTAACACGTACGCTATTGCCTGATGCCGGCACTAACATCGCCTATCAAGGCCATCGTTTCGGTAACGACTTCTGGATCGATTTCGGTCATCCGGATGCGGCTAAGTACACGGTGGACGTGCTCAATCATCTAGTACAGAACTATGACATTGACGGCTTGCATCTGGATCGCATCCGTTACCCCGACATCACTACGCCCGGACAAACACCTTCGACTGGAACCAACATCGGTTACAACACGACGAACGTCGAACGGTTTCAACGTCATTACAACATTCCGGCAGGTTCACCGCCGCCCGCTCCTAACGATCCACTCTGGAACCAGTGGCGACGGGATCAAGTCTCAAATGTAGTGCGAAGAGTTTATCTGAATGCACTCGCTATCAAACCGAACCTGAAAATTTCCGCAGCACTGATTGCATTTGGCGGCATCGGATCGACCGAGGCAGCCTGGACTACCGCTGAGGCGAACTGGCGTGTGTATCAGGATTGGCGTGCATGGACCGAGGAAGGAATTATCGATATCGCGATGCCGATGGTTTATAAGGGTGAACATGTATCGACAGTCAGCCCGCAATACAACCAATGGGACGCTTGGCTGAGAGGACATCTCTACAATCGTGCAGGTGTAACGGGCCAGGGAGCGGCAAACAATGCGATCGAAGGTACGTTAAGACAGGTGCGTCGCACGCTTATCCCGGTGGGCGGCACAAATCTCAGCGGCATCATCTTCTTCTCGATGGCAACGAGTAACATTGCGGTTCCCAATAACCCGTTTGCAATTCCACCAGGCAATACACCGGCACGACCGTTCTCAGAATTCGCAGCTGGTCTAACTACAGGCAAGTCGGTGAATGGATTAACTCTCTACGAACCTGCAGGTATGACACCAATCTTCAACGAGGCGGCCTCGATTCCGGTGTTGCCCTGGAAATCATCGCCAACACTGGGTCACTTTAAGGGTGAGGCTCGACACGCGGATAACACACCTCTCGATACAGCCACAGTCACGATCGAGAATCTGGATACTCACGACACGAAGACAACGAAGACTGATGGCGGTGGATTCTTTGGCGCAGTAGATTTGGCGCCGGGATCATATCGCGCGCAAACGGAGTCGTTCTATTACTGCTTCGATGTAACTCCGGGATTAGTGGCAGATGCTGTACGCGACACGCTCGCTCCTGAAACAAGCGCTATTGTCACGCCAAACCCTGACGGACAAAATGGCTGGTACAAAACGAACCCTACTGTAAACCTCAATGGAACCGACAACTGTTCAGGCGTTGCCGCGACGGAATACTCATTTGATGGCGGCACCACATGGCAACCTTATAGCGGAGCTTTTGTTGTAGAGGATGAGGGAACAATCTCCATTTTGTATCGATCGACAGACCAGGCCGGTAACGCAGAAGCTCAGAAGAGCATCACTCTAAAGATCGATACATCCGCGCCTACGATTTCGATCAGCGCGACCCCTTCTATTATCTGGCCCCCCAATGGCGAGATAGTTAACGTGACCATTCGTGCAGTTGGAGCCGATTCGATTTCAGGGCTCGCAAACGTGAGTTACGTTGTGACAGATGAATACGGTGTACCGCTAAACATTCCAGCGCGCGTGCTTTCGGGAACCTCCAGTGAATGGAGCGAGATGCTTAGCGTTAGAGCACGCCGGCTGGGTATTGACCTCGATGGCCGGGTCTACACAGTGGTTGCAACTATTACCGATGTCGCAGGCAATACCGCCTCAGCATCGACGAATATTCGGGTTCCACACGATGAGGCACCAAACTAGGGATTGCGCGTGATCTAGTGGATCGTTTCCTCGGCGAAGTAAAAAGACGATCCACGAATTCACGCGAAACAGCAGGAATATGATCACGGTTCGAGTACATTGCGGAACGTGATCGAATAGCGCAGGTCATCCACACGGGCGATGCTGTGCTCCCACACCGACCGGGCTGGCCCACTCAAGTGATAGGCCGAGCGGGGCTCAGCCAACACATTCACACGCTCCCATCTGTTTTTTCCCTTGGAACTCGAGTCCACCTTGCGCCTGAAGCGCAACACACACGGCGCGAGAAGTGATACACCAACGACTTCACCGAACACCGGTTTGTCGCGATGCCATCCAATACCAGCGCCTGGACCATACTCAATCACGAGCACGTGTTGCAGTGATTCCGGCTCCATTCGAGCGAATTCGGCGGCACGCCTTCGCAGCGGAAGCAGAAAATCAGGAATGTCATTCGCCTTACGAAGCCGGCCGCTTCCAGAAAATTCGTATTGCCATCCGAACGAGACCACGCGACGCTTGCCAAGGTAGCCGTGAAATTCGAACTCCTTGAAGGGCAACTCTCGCACACGAGCGATTAGCGACAGTTCGTCAGCCGGCTTGATCAGTTTCGGATCGTACCGGAAGCCTTCCAGAACATTCGACAGGCTCGCGTTGTCATGGCTGGCGTCTCGGAAGAACTTAAGCTGCTGCATTATCCCCCACCGCTCTGGACGATCGGTGCCCGGCGCTCTTCGAAGTGATCATTTCCAGATTCTTTCTCGTATCGAATACTAAAAGCATAGGACTCCTTTCACGGCGAGCAAAATACGGAAGATCGATGATCAAGTACGGGGGAATGAAGAACTACATAGCGATGAAGAGTTAGTACCGGTTCGGCTTCGCCGCCGGGTGTGCGGCGGTTCGCTTGCCCCGCCGTAGTGGCCGGTCGTCGGCCTGCTCGCCCAACTCCGATATGACACGTCAGAACGACATTCTGATTCGATTGGCCACACACATCGATGCGTCCTCGATTGCGACCGTACTGCATGACTCATTCATCGAATACGAGCGTTCTTACACGGTCGATGGGTTTGCTGCCACTACACCCACAGCTGAACAAATCAAGAACCGCATGATTGAAGGACCAATCTGGGTCGTCATGAGCGAAGATACAATTGTAGGTACTGTGTCAGTAGTACCGCACGGCGCATCACTTTACATTCGCGGCATGGCAGTGCTCCCGCAGGCGAGAGGACAGAATGTGGGCGAGGCATTACTGCAGCAGGTGGAGGAGTTCGCTTACGATTATGGATTTACTCGGCTGTATTTGAGCACCACACCATTTCTCTTACGTGCGATACGGCTTTACGAACGCGCGGGATTCAGACGAAATGATGAAGGTCCTCATGATCTGTTTGGGACCCCACTCTTCACAATGGAAAAACGATTGACAAAGTAACGGCTAGCCATTAAGGGACTGCGAGAAAGCGTGACACCACTGGGCTTTAGAGGCTTTGTGATACTCAAGCCTCTCATTCTCCCCAAGCTTCAGTTTGGGGTCACAGCGCGGAGTCATGCGGTTGACGGGACCATCACTGAATCGGAGTTCCGACCCGGCGACGTCATCTATCGTGATCCCCTCACACACTGGGCCGAGAACATTGGCGACACAACAATCCGCCTCGCGCTGGTGGAACTTAAGAATTAGAATTGGATTCATAAAGCGGAATCGCTAAGTTGATTATGGACGTAAGGTTTCATCCTGCAGTTGCGGCTATTCAATCAGGTGACTTAGAGAAGTTCAAAACTCTCATCGCCGAAGATCCTTCGCTCGCCACCTCGCGATCATCGATAAGCCATCCAACTTTGTTGCAGTGCTTGGTATTGCAGGGAAAGGACCAACCAAACAGTGTGGCAATGGCGACCGTCTTGATTGATGCTGGAGCCGAATTGAATGAACCACTCGTTGCCGCAGGCAGCGCGAACAATCGCGCGGTCGCTGAACTGTTGCTCGATCGCGGAGCGGCCATTGATGGTACTGGTGGTTGGTCGCCGTTGGAGGAAGCTCTGTACTGGAACAGTCAGGACGTGATTGCCTTATTACTCGAACGTGGGGCGAAGGTGCGGAACCTTCGAATCGCGGCCGGACTCGGTCGCACGGATCGAATTGAGGCCTATTTCAACGCTGAAGGAAGCTTGAAGCCCGAGGCCGGCAAAATTAACTGGCCCTGGGGTGACCTCGAAACTATTGCACATTCGAATCATGATGCCGCCGGTAAAAGGAAGCTTGCAGATCGCATCAACGAGTGGTCGCAAGATCGACAAGGGATCATCAACAACGCTTTTGTCTATGCGTGCATGCATGGTCACATCGATGCCGCGAAACTGCTGCTGCAGAAAGGCGCTGAGATTAATGCTATTCCTGGAGGATTTGATTACGCGGGAACCGGCTTACATTATGCAGCGCTGAATGGACATCGTGCGATGGTTGAGTTTCTCTTGCAGCATGGCGCGGACCGTAACGTGAAAGACACGAAGGTTGGATCGACCGCAGCCGGCTGGGCCGAATACGGTGGTCACTCGGAACTTCTCGACCTACTGAAAATTTAGCCGCGGATTAGCGCGGATGACACGGATCAAATTTCTTCTAGCTGACTCGCGCAATCCATCAATCTCACGACATGCTAATCACTCAGTCATTCGAAGTTATTCATGTGCAGTCCGAGCTCGCAGAGAATGCTCTGCAACAACTGCTCGACGATGGCTTTGTGATAATTCCCGGCCCGGTGCCATTCGAACGAATGCCGCAGTTTGCCGAGACTTACGATACGGCCGTCTCTGGTGCATCTTCTACTGACGTATCATTAGGCAGAACGACAACGCGAGTAAGCAACTTCGTGAATCGCAGTCGTGAATTCGATCAACTCTGCGTGTACCGACCTGTTCTTGAGGCATGTAGTCGCATCATTGGTCGGCCATTCAAGCTCAGCACCCTACATGCGCGAACACTGCACGTACAGGCACCAGCACAAGATCTTCATGTGGACTTCGAGCGCGATGTCGGTGGCTGGCCCATGGTGGGATTCATTCTGATGGTGGATGAATTTCGAGAGGACAACGGAGCTACTCGTTTTCTGCCTGGCTCACACGAACGGTCGAACATGCCCAGCGATTCATCTGGGAACCAACCTGGAAGAGGTGCCCACGAAGGGGCGGCCACAGAGGACCGCCCGTACTTATCGGCGTGTGGGCCAGCGGGTTCGATGGTCATCTACAACGGATCTATATGGCATGGTCACGGACCCAACCGCACGGGCCAGCCTCGCCGGTCAATACAAGGTGCATATGTTCGGCGCGACGCATGAAGCTTAATTTTGAATAGCTGAACTTGAAGTTGTGTCCCTATTTAAGTTGAGCTTGACCTATTGACGATTGCGCTGTGCCAGCGACCCACGACAAACCTGCGCGCGCGATCTCAGCCGGTATCTCATGATCCCCATCGAACTCTCGAAACGTGACGTCGTAACCGCGGGCCTTTAATTCAGCAGCGACTCGGCGACCGCATCGATCAATCGGAAGAATGTGGTCTCGCGTCCCATGCGAGATGAAAAAGCGTGGCTTTCTGCCATCCGGAGTAACATCAATCACAAAGCCCGGTGAGAATGCGACGATGTTGCGAAAGAGATCGCCGTTAATTAATCCAAGCGCGACCGCATATGTAGCGCCGTCGGAAAACCCTCCCAGCGCCACTCGCGCCGGATCAATCGCTACGATTTCGAATACACGTCCAAGCGATCGATTCAAGAACTCCACGTCCGATCCGAAGCTGCCGGCGATCGCATCCCATGTTGTCTCGCGAGCGTTCGGCGCAAGCACGACCACTCCCGCGTCTTCGTGAGCCGAACCCAGATACCAAAACATGTCCTCGGCATTTTGCGTTGCGCCGTGCAACATCACCAGCAGCGGAAGAGGAGACTCGCTTGCATTTTTTGGAATATGAAGAATCGCATCACGTCCGCGATCCAACCCGAGCATGATCCTACCCATCCGCGTCGTCTTAAGACCTTCATGCGGACGCGCGGTGAGTTTACCGTCATTAGTGATGACCGAGCCGCCAATATGACGACAAGCACTACCGAGCCCGAGCGATGCAGCGGTAGTTGTGGCCATCAAGCAGAAATCGCGCCTCGTAAAGTTCATGCGATGCAGAGAGAGTCAGAACCGGGAGCGGTAGCGACCGGATGCTACGCTCAGGTCATTGCCGATCGCCATTTGCTGATAGCCAAAGTTCGTAGTGATGAACGTCATCAGTAACCTCGCGTCAACACGTGACGGCTTGTTAGTTCAAGTAGATCCGGTTCGGCAATCGGAAATCGACAATTGGCAATCGGCAATGACGTTGAGTGTAGCATCGGTCGGTACCGCTCCCGGTTCTGTAAATGAGCCATGAATTAAGAGTAGAGTTACGACGAAAAGTTGGAAACAAACAGCCTACCGAGAAGCGTATTGTCAACATGCCAACCTCAGATATCGACCCCATCGCGCAGCCCGACCCACCAATCAATCCCACTACGGAACATAAGACCCGCAAACCACTTCGATTGTGGCCCGGCGTGATTGCGGCTGTACTGCTCGCGCTCGCTTGGTTTGTCGTTCCATCGTTGGCGCCCGAGACGCTCCTTTATGGAATGCTTGGTAGCCTCGTTGCCATATTGGCAATCACCGTGTGGTGGTTGTTGTTCAGTCGTGCGCGCTGGTTTGAGCGGGTGGGAGCCATAGTCCTAATTGTGGTCGCGATGTTTGTGACGTATCGCCTGATCGACATATCACTGGCAACAGGATCTATGGGATATCTGTTCCCCGTCCTCGCGACGCCAGTCATTTGTCTGGCCCTGGTCGCATGGGCCGTTGCGATAACTCGACTGTCTGCGATCCGTCGCATTTCGAATGGCGTTAGGTGGTTATCGCTGGTAGCTACCATCTTGCTGGTGTGCGGAGCATTTACACTCATACGTACGGGAGGCTTCACTGGCGACTTCGATAACGATTTCCACTGGCGCTGGTCCAAGAGTCCGGAAGAACGGCTTTTATCGCAAGCGACCGACGAACCTGTGACGCCTGCGAGAACTGCGACAGGCACCACCAACGAAACTGATTGGCCTGGCTTTCGCGGAGCCGAGCGAAACGGCATTGTTCTCGGCACGCGGATCAAATCCGACTGGACCACAGCGCCACCTGTCGAACTATGGCGGAGACCAATCGGACCCGGATGGTCTTCTTTCGCAGTCCATGGCGATCTTGTCTACACGCAGGAGCAACGCGGAAATGAAGAGGTCGTTGCTTGTTACAACTTGACGAGTGGCAAACCGGTATGGCGACACAGCGATACAGCACGGTTTTGGGAATCGAATGCCGGTGCTGGTCCGCGTGGAACTCCAACCCTTAGCAACGGTCGCGTGTACACATTGGGTGCGACGGGAATTCTGAACGTGCTCGACGCAGGTGATGGTGCAGTCAAGTGGTCACGTAACGCAGCGTCCGACACAAAAGCCAAACTTCCGGGCTGGGGCTTCTCGAGTTCGCCGTTGGTCGTCGATGACAAAGTTATCGTGGCTACGGCTGGCAAGCTCGTCGCTTACGATATTGCCACAGGTGAGCCGCGTTGGTTCGGTCCGGACGGCGGAGCTGGCTACAGCTCGCCACAGCTTTCAACGATAAACGGGGTGCAGCAGATTCTATTGGTCGGTGGAACTGGTGTGACCAGCTTTGCACCCAACGATGGCAAAGTACTGTGGCAGCACAAATGGGAAGGCGTTCCTATTGTGCAACCAGCTGTCATGTCCGACGGTGATGTTCTGGTCAGCGTCAGCGAAAGCAGCGGCACGCGCAGCCTCGCAGTCTCGCAAGGACCCAGTGGATGGAACGTCCAGGAGCGCTGGACCACCGAAGAGCTGAATCCCTATTTCAACGATATCGTCGTTCGCGATGGTTACGCTTATGGGTTCGACTGGAACAAACTCTCCTGCATTGATCTCAAGAACGGCACTCGCAAGTGGAAGGGCGGACAGTATGGTCACGGGCAGATCATTCTGCTGAATGATCAGAACATACTGCTCGTAATGACGGAGTTGGGTGATGTGGCTCTCGTGAAGGCTGATCCGAATCAGTTTACGGAGCTCGCGCGTGTTCCGGCGATTAAAGGTAAGACTTGGAACCACCCGGTGTTGGTACGCGATATTCTGTTGGTCCGCAACGGCGAAGAGATGGCCGCATTTCGATTGCCGCTCGAGAATCATTGAGCGATTAATCTCACTGTGACCTCATCTCAGCCAAGATTAGTCGAAACACTTGAACCCACAGGTACGGTAAGCAATGGCGACGAAGTTAGACGTAACACTCTTTCACTATGACTGCCTCGTAGGCCATCGAGAAAACCATTTCTTCCGTCAGTCGCCATCACAATAACATCAGCATCGATCTCATTCGCTACGTCGACGATACCTTGAATAACCTCGCCGCTTCGTACTTCCTTCTTGCATTCCCAGCCTGATACCTCCGGATGCCGCACTGTGGGCATCGTATTCGCTTGGCCCACGTGCAACAACGTAAACGTACCTTGAGGACAGTTCATCCCCTTCACGAGTCGAGCCGCTGCTTCAACTGCGGGCTGCGGTCGAGGAGTTGCGGCAACAGGAATGAGTATGTTAGTCAACCTTACCGAACCATCATCCGCAGAAATGAAGCCGTCACTTTTACCGGGAATGAACAGAGTCATCTCCTCAGCCTTTCTCGCGACAGGTTCTGCTACCGATTTACCAAGCCAGCGAACCCGACCTTCGCGCTGATGTGTAGCAAGCACAATCAAGTCGGCTGGATGTTTCTTCAGATAGCTAAGAACAGCTTCTACAGGATCACTGTTTTGAGCCACCACTTTGCGAGCGTCGATACCAAGTTCCGACACCGCAGAGCGTGGACTGCCCGCTGCGAGGAGTCCCCACCGTTCCAGGGTTTCGCGCACACCCGGAAAATCCGTCCATTCCGATTGCCCGGCCGAAGAAACGTTTAGAAGTGTGAGCTTCGATCTTGCCAGCAACGATGCTTTGAGCGCGTGGTGAAAAGCCACTCTGCTACCTTCGGAGAAATCGGTCGGGTGGAGAACACTATCAATGATTGATTTCATGGGGATGCGACGTCCTTTGTGATTTTTTGGCGAATTTTAGAGGCGTCTGAGCTGAGGCGATCACTGTCAGAATTACTAGCTAAGGTCATTCTTTGGTAAGAGAAGCAAGACGTTTCGTGTGTTTTCGTGGATCGGCTAGTTTACTTGACGCTAGAATTGCGCGGTCTAATCAAACACGTGAACGGTGAATTGGATTATGAAACGCTCACTTGCAGGCAAAGTGGCATTGGTCGCCGGCGCAACGCGAGGCGCCGGCCGTGGCATTGCTATCGAGCTCGGTGCGGCCGGAGCGACAGTCTATTGCACCGGTCGCAGCACACGAACGCAACCTTCCGAAATGAATCGACCCGAAACGATCGAAGACACAGCCGAGCTCGTGGAAAAGGAAGGTGGGAAAGCTATCGCCCTGCAGGTAGATCACTTGGACCACGGCCAAGTACGAGATCTCATCGCCCGCATAGAACGTGAACAAGGTCGGTTAGAAATTCTGGTTAATGACATTTGGGGTGGAGACTTTCTAACTGAATGGAACGTGCCAGTGTGGCAGCATTCGTTGGATAAAGGACTGCACTTACTACGACTGGCCATCGACACGCACATCGTCACGAGTCACTTCGCACTGCCGCTATTGATCAAAAATCCGGGTGGACTTGTTGTTGAAGTTACCGACGGCACTCACGAATACAATAAAGAAAACTACCGGTTATCGCTGTTCTACGATCTCGCGAAGACCTCGATCATTCGTATCGCATGGGCACTGTCGCAGGAGCTTCAGTCACACAATGGAACTGCCGTCGCGCTCACTCCAGGTTGGCTGCGTTCGGAGCAGATGTTGGACAACTATGGAGTTAAAGAAGCCAACTGGCGTGATGCGATCGCAAAGCAACCGCACTTTGCAATTACTGAAACGCCGCGTTACGTCGGCCGTGCCATTGTCGCACTCGCAGCAGATCCTGAGGTCGGCCGTTGGAATGGCCAGTCGCTTTCGAGCGGGCAGTTAGCAAAGGTGTATGACTTCACGGATGTTGATGGGTCTCAACCTGACGCGTGGCGGTATGTCGTTGAAGTTCAGGATGCTGGTAAGCCAGCTGATGTCACTGGCTATCGGTAAAAACTCACTTCGTGCCATTTCGTGTTATTTCGTGGATCGTTTCGCGTCGCCACTGCGTCTGACAAGTGATGGACACCTTTGATCTCCAGCCGACGCTTAAGGGAGAGCTTCTCGAGCTCAGGCCACTCAGACCTGACGACTTCGACGATCTCTTTGCTGTTGCATCAGATCCGCTCATTTGGGAACAACATCCGGCCAGTGATCGCTACCATAAAGAAGTGTTTGAGGACTTCTTCCGAGAAGCTTTGGAGTCAGGTGGAGCGTTGTTAGCGATCGATTCGAGAACCGGTCGAGTGATCGGCTCATCACGATTTCACGGACACGATCAAGAAAAGAACGAGATCGAAATCGGTTGGACATTCCTCGCTCGGTCGCATTGGGGCGGGACTTACAACGGTGAAATGAAGGAGCTGATGATGACGCATGCATTCAAATTCGTGGACAGCGTTATCTTTCTTATTGGCCCAAACAACTTCCGATCACGACGAGCCTTGGAAAAAATCGGTGGGACGCTTGTCGGTTCCAGGCTGAACAGTTCCGGTCGAGAGAGTGTTGTTTATCGAATTACTGCTCAGGAATTCTTTTCAAAATTGCCTTCCTCGTAGGCTGAATTGTTACCTCAAGGGCGGCGTTGTTCATTGGAGAACAAACCTTGCTCTACATGATCATTGAGCACTTTAAGAACGGAGATCCCATCCCGGTGTATCGACGTTTTCGCGATCAAGGGCGCATGGCTCCCGAAGGGTTGAAATATGTGTCCAGTTGGGTTGATGAAAAACTGGAACGCTGCTTTCAACTAATGGACGCTGAGGATCGTAAGCAGTTAGATGAATGGTTTGCTAATTGGAGTGATATCGTCGATTTCGAAGTCTATCCAGTGATTTCCTCGGAAGAGGCCGTGGCCAAAGTATCGCCGCGTCTATGAGACAAGTCATTGCCGATTGTCGATTGACGATTGCCAATTGGCGTTGTGGTAACGGACTGATCGACAATTCGCAATTGGCAATTGGCAATTGGCAATGATTTGACTCCATTACGTGTAGCTTGCCTTTATGTCGTTAAGAACCCGGCTCTTTCTGATCCTATTCATGGCAGGGTTCGCTGGTGTGCTCTCCCTATTACTAGTCGACTTCTCCTCGTTGCTAACAATCTTACCCCGAACGGACACCGCTCCAGTCCCACCAGTGTTATTGAAACTGTTGAGCATGATTCAACCCACAATCCTCTTGGCGGCTGCGACATTTGCCGGAGTTTCACTTGCTCCGAAGGTTGACCTATTTGCACCCGCGTTCGAAGCGTTGGCGCGGCGCGAAGATTTCATCAAGGCCGTCAAGCCACAAATGATTCCTGGTTTGATTGGCGGTCTGGTTGGTGCCACCTCCATCATTCTAATCTGGGTCTTAGTTAAACCATCTCTGCCACCTGAGTTCGTTATGAGAGCTGAGGAGTTAAACCGGTTTCTTCCGTTTCCAACCCGGATTCTCTATGGCGGCCTCACGGAAGAATTACTGCTCAGGTGGGGAGTGATGACATTTTTGGTGTGGACGGCGTGGCGACTCTTTCAGAAAGGCAAAGATAAGCCACGAACTGTCTACGTCGTCGCCGCAATACTATTTTCATCACTCCTGTTTGGTTTAGGTCATCTGCCAGTCGCATTCGCGCTCGGGAGCAGGGTCACCCTGGCAGTGGTTTTGTATATCGTCACGGCGAATTCAGTATTTGGTTTAATAGCTGGGTATCTTTATTGGCGTCGAGGGCT
>JBKPAL010000094.1:0-4646 GCA_046726395.1 Acidobacteriota bacterium | reverse complement strand
GGATCGTTTGTTAACGGACCTGACCTTGACAAAGGTCCATCTGATCTTTCAGTGGATCATACTTTTCAGGTTAATGGATTATGGGCGCTTCCCTGGCAAGTAGAGATCAGTGGCATCTTTCGGGCGCAGAGCGGGTTTCATTACAGCCGACAGCCAGCAGTGCTCGAAGATCCTGATGGGAATGGAACCTTCAACGGGATTGACCATAGTGCAGGCCGCAATGCTTTTACGTCTCCTCCCTTTGTCAATCTAGATATGCGGTTTGCAAAGAAATTCAACATCACTGAACGTGTCAAGGTGCAGGCACTCTTCGAATTTTTCAACCTGTTCAATCGTCAGAACCCCGCCGCGGTTGAGACCCAAACAACCGTGACGGGTAGTCCCTTCGGTTCGCTAAAACAGGTGCTCCCGGGACGGGAAGGACAGGTTGGACTGAGAATTGAGTTTTAATATTACTCATTGCGGACGATCTACGCGTCTCCCTAACAATCTGGGCAAGATTTGACGTCGATTTTCTTTCAGCGCGCAATCGGAAATTTGAATCGCATGAACACACGATTACTGATCGTTGCTGTATTTCTCTGTTTAAGCATCACTCAAGCCACAACCGCACAGGGTACGCGACTTCTTCGTCATCCAACCGTCAGCCGTGACTCGATCGCGTTCGAGTACGCCGGAGATTTATGGGTCGGGTCGCGGAATGGTGGACAAGCTCGGCGGCTTACGGTCGCGCCCGGAGTTGAAATTGACCCTTACTTCTCTCCGGACGGTTCTCAGATTGCATTTACAGCAACGGTCGCCGGCAACACCGACGTCTATGTGGTTCCAACTAGCGGCGGAGATCCAAAGCGGTTGACTTACCATCCCGCCCTCGATCGTGTGCGTGGGTGGACCCGCGATGGACGAAGAATTCTTTTCGCTTCAGTGAGAACCAGTGCGCCACAACAGGCGTACTTTCGACTCTGGACAATCAGCGTTGATGGCGGACTTCCTGAACCGCTACCAATGCCGCGAGCATCTACCGGCGCGTTCTCAGATGACGGTCGACTGATTGCACACGAGGAGTTCTCCACGCCTTTCGTTCCTCCCTGGCAGGAGGCAAGCATGTGGCGGCATTATCGCGGCGGCCGGACACACCCCATCCGCATTCTGAACTTGGCGGACCACAGTGTCGAAAAGGTCGCATGGACCAACAGTAATGACACGAGTCCAATGTGGATTGGCAACACGATCTATTTCCTGTCTGACAGAAATCACACCGTTAATCTCTTCTCTTTTCGGGTCGATACAAAACAACTTACGCAACTCACAAAACATGACGACTTCGACATCATGACTGCGTCGGCTGGGTCAGACGCGATTGTCTATGAACAGGCCGGTTACATTCACCTATTCGACGTCAAGACGGGGCAATCGCGCAGAGTACCGATTGAAGTTACTGGAGACCTGCCGTGGGCGCGTCCACAGTTCAAGAAGATAGCGAGCATGATTCGGAGCGCAGTGTTGTCGCCGACTGGAACTCGCGCGGCCTTTGAAGCACGGGGCGAGATTCTCACCGTGCCGGCCGAGAAGGGAGACTTTCGTAATCTCACACAGAGTAGTGGAGTGCACGATCGCAGTCCGGTGTGGTCTCCAGATGGTGCTCAACTCGCATGGCTTTCCGATGCAAGCGGCGAATATCAACTCATGCTTGGTGAGCCGACAGGCGTCACGAAACCTCGTGCGATCTCGCTGCCATCAACAGCGTTCTTCTCTGCTCCAGCCTGGTCGCCGGATGGAAAGGCAATTTCGCTCCAGGACAATCACCTGAATCTATGGAGCATCGACGTCGCCACCGGACAAGCAACAAAAATTGATACGGACTCTTATGCAGACCCAGGTCGCCAGTTCGATGCAGTCTGGTCACCCGACTCGAAATGGATCGGCTATTCAAAGAGTCTCGTGAGTCACCTGCGAGCGATCTTTGTTTACTCGCTCGCGGAAAAGAAAACTTACCAGCTTACGGATGGTCTGGCGGATGCAGTCTCGCCTGCGTTCGATGCAAGCGGGAAATACCTCTACTTTCTGGCAAGCACTGACTATGGACCGAGAACCGGATGGTTAGAGATGAGCTCACTTGATCGTCCAGTACGTCGCTCTATTTACGTAATCGTACTGAGTGCGACTGAGCCCTCTCCCCTTTTGCCGGAAACAGGCGATGAACCAAAGCCCGCGCCACGTGACGAAACCGGCGCGCCGAAAACACCGCCGGGCCCCGTCACCGTCCGTATTGATCTCGACAAAATCAACCAACGGATCTTGTCCTTGAACGTTCCTGCCGCAGATTACAGCCGCCTCATCGCCGGCGCCGCTGGATCCATTTTCTACACAGAGCCGACTGTGCCGGGAGGTGGTCCAGGTTCGACCTCACTGCGCTTGCAGCGATATCAACTCAAGGAGCGCACTGCAGCGCCTTTTCTCGAAGGCATTCGTTTTTACACGCTTTCGTCAGATACAAAGAAGCTGCTGTATCAAGCGGCTGGTGGGCCTTCGGGAGGTAACTGGGGGGTCATCTCAACTGAGCGGCCGGGCAAGGTGGGCGACGGACCAATCAATACAGCCCAACTCGAAATGCAGGTAGATCCGCGCGCTGAGTGGGAACAGATCTATCGTGAGACCTGGCGAATACAACGCGAGTTCTTCTACGACCCAAATATGCACGGCGCTGATTGGCAAGCGGTCTATGAGAAGTACCGTCCCTTTTTGTCGTTCGTGGGCCACCGCGGCGACTTGGGATATCTCATCGCGACCGTTGGTGGCGAATTGGCGGTGGGTCACTCGTATTTGAGTGGTGAAGGCGACGAGCCGAGCGAGGAACGCGTGTCAGTGGGCCTGTTGGGAGCAGATTTGACTGTCGAGAATGGACGCTATCGCATTCAGAAAATCTACTCCGGAGAAAACTGGAACCCGGACTTGAGAGCGCCGCTAAGTGCGCCGGGCATCCGGGTGTCTGAAGGAGACTATCTACTGGAAGTTAACGGACGTGCGCTAGTTCCTCCTACGAGTCCTTACAGTCTTTTCGAAGGAACGGCTAACCGGCAGACACTGATTCGCATCAACAATACTCCGTCATTGGACGGTTCGCGTGTTCTCACTGTAGTTCCTGTTGCTAGTGAAGACACGCTGCGGACAAGAGCCTGGATCGAGAGCAACCGGCGACTTGTGGACCAGCTATCGGGTGGACGCCTGGCTTATGTGTGGCTTCCTAACACTGCTGGTCCAGGTTACACATCCTTCACCCGTTACTACTATGCGCAACAGAACAAAGACGGCGCAGTAATTGACGAGAGATATAACCAGGGCGGGATGGTAGCAGACTACATTGTGAACGAGCTCGACCGGAAACGCATGGGCTACTTCGCCATGCGCGATGGGCAGCCATCAACATCACCCATCGCTGGTATCTACGGTCCCAAAGTGATGATCATTAACGAGTCTGCTGGTTCGGGTGGTGATGCACTTCCTTATTACTTCCGGATGCGCCAAATCGGGCCACTCGTCGGAACGCGCACCTGGGGCGCACTCGTAGGCACGCTGGGAACTCCATCCACGATTGACGGCGGCGGTATCACTGCGCCGTCTTTGGCTTTCTACGATCTCAACGGAAAATTTGCAGTCGAGAACGAGGGTGTGGCTCCCGACATTGAGGTCGAGTACACGCCAGCGGAAGTTAATAAAGGACGCGATCCCCAGCTAGCGCGAGCGGTACAAGAAGCGATGAGACTTCTTGAACAGAATCCTGTGCGACGAGTCCCGCGGCCCGCACCGATCAATCGAGTGTCGAGAGCTCGCGATAATTAGAAAGTAGCGAAAGCTTCGGACAGAAAATTTAGAAATCCGACGAACGAGCATGGGGCGTGTGAAAACTCAACGCTCTCATCGTGCCCAAGCTTCAGCTTGGGCATCACAGCCCACGAGGTCCACGAGACCGTTTCAACGGTTTATTGAATGCACCAGTGCGACATGATCGGACGGCGTCGTCGATCGTAAAGAGATGAACCTGATGGTGTGGGAAACCGTTGAAACGGTTTCATGTCTCGGCCAAAGCTGAGCCCTCAAGCTAAAGCTTGAGGAGAATGAGAGAGTTGAGTCTTCACTCAGTCTCCGTAGCATTATTTTGATGATAGCTAGGCGTTTTGCTCAAAGCCAATGGCGCTCTTGTCGACTACAAAAATGAAGAAACTTGAACTGCGTTACAGGACGTTTTGGTATGCGCTTGCCACATTACTTTTCCTGGCAGCTTTTACGCCCGCCAATGCACAACAACCCACCTCGCAGACCACGCGCGTTGACGAAATGATCCCAATGCGCGACGGCGTGCGCCTCTACACTCAGATCTACTCTCCTAATCGACCCGGTGAGGAACTCCCGTTCCTTTTCCTGAGAACTCCATATGGCCTTGGCGATTTGACCCCGGCCCAACTTGAAGCAGGCCTGCCGGAAATAGCCGCGGAGGGATTCATTATCGTTCGTCAGGACATTCGCGGTCGGTTCAAGTCGGAAGGTCAGTTTGTGATGCTCCGGCAGCCACGCGATCCTAACGACAAGAAGGCGATCGACGAAAGCACAGACACATACGACACGATTGAATGGCTGCTCAAGAACGT
>JBKPAL010000093.1:0-5920 GCA_046726395.1 Acidobacteriota bacterium | reverse complement strand
GTACAGACGTTCCCAGCGTCCGGTGGCCCAATGAGGGTCTCAACGAATGGCGGCGCCCAGCCGAAGTGGCGACGAGATGGCCACGAGCTCTTCTATATTGCTCCCGACAGGAAACTCATGGCGGTTGAGGTAAAGCTGGACACAACGTTCGAGGCGAAAGCTCCTCAACCACTCTTCACCACCCGCATCCTGACTATGACGGAGTTCAGGAGCCATTACGCAGTCACCGGAGACGGACAGCGGTTTCTGGTCAACTCGCTTCTTGAAGAAGCAGGAGACGGCGCCATCAGTGTCTTTGTGAACTGGACGGCCGGGTTGAAGCGATGAGTCTCAACCCAGGAACAAGACTCGGCCGTTACGAGATCCGCTCAAAGATTGGCGAAGGCGGAATGGGCGAGGTCTATTTAGCGCAAGACACGAAGCTCGATCGCAAAGTTGCACTGAAGATTCTGCCGCCTGAGCTCGCGAGCAATGGGAATCGGATGCGCCGATTCACACAGGAAGCAAAGGCTGCCGCCGCACTAAATCATCCAAACATCGCACACATCTACGAGATCGGCGAAGCCGACGGCGTGAACTTTATCGCGATGGAATATGTTGAAGGGGCAACGCTGCGAGAAAAGATTCATCGCGAGCAAACTGAGTTGAGAAAATTGCTGCGCTATCTGCAGCAAGTGGCTGAAGGCCTAACGAAGGCACATGCCGCTGGCATCGTGCACCGCGATCTAAAACCCGACAACGTGATGATCACTCGCGATGGTTATGCGAAGATCCTCGACTTTGGACTAGCCAAGCTCACCGAACAAACAAAGGAGCCAGCCGCCGAGCCGTTTCAGGAAGAGGGTCCAACTGCGGTCATGCAGCTACCATTGTCGACGCCTGGCCTCGTCATGGGTACGGTCGGTTACATGTCGCCTGAACAGGCCCAAGGCAAGCCAGTCGATCATCGGTCAGACATCTTCTCGTTTGGGTGCCTGCTCTATGAAGCCTCTACCGGCCAACGTGCGTTTCAAACTGAATCAACCATTGACACGTTGCACAAGATTGTTCATGCGCCAGTGCCACTGGTGAAGGATACGAATCCGTCGGCGCCGGCGGACTTGACGCGCATAGTTCGCCGTTGTCTGGCGAAGGACCCAGATGAGCGATACCAGTCAATCCGGGAGGCGACAATTGAGTTAGGAGACGTGCGGCGTGAGCTTGAAGATGCCGCGGAATTAGAAACGACTGTGCCGCCGAGCTCAGTTGGCTCGACTATCAGTCCAACGCCTGCAACCGGATCAGGCGCGCCAGTGTCAACCGCACCAACATCAAGTGTCGAATACGTCGTCACTGGCATCAGGCAGCACAAGATCAGGACGGCCATTGTCGCGGCGGCACTTGTTCTTGCAGGCATTGGCCTAGCGGCTTACCTGCACGCACGCAATACCGAAGTCGCAATCGACTCGATCGCGGTCTTACCGTTTGTGAATCAGAATCGCGATCCCGATACTGAATATCTTTCGGATGGCTTGACGGAAAGCATTATCAACAGTCTGACGCAACTGCCGAGCTTGCGCGTCAGCCCACGCAGCACAGTTTTCCAATACAAAGGTAAAGACACCGACCCAATGAAGATTGGACGTGATCTTGGTGTGCGATCGGTCTTGACCGGACGGCTGTTGCAACGCGGCGACAGTTTGATGGTCGGCGTTGAGTTGCTGGACGTGCGCGACAACAAACAGATTTGGGGCGACCAATATAACCGCAAACTCGCCGACGCCCTCGGCATGCAGCAGGAGATTTCGCGTGAGATCTCTGAACGGCTGCGCACCAAACTGAGCGGTGAGGAACAGAAACAGTTGATCCGTCGCGACACCAGCAATCCGGAGGCTTACGCTTTTTATTTGAAAGGCCGTTACTACTGGAACAAGCGTACGGCTGAGAATGTCAGGAAAGCGATGGAGCAGTTTCAGCAGGCAGCCGACAAAGACCCGAATTACGCGCTCGCGTACGTGGGACTATCCGACTGCTACTCGCTATTGGAGTTGTACGTCGGCACTCCTGCCAGCGAGACGATTCCAAAAGCCAAAGCCTTCGCCGAGCGCGCTCTGCAGCTCGATAACTCGCTAGCGGAAGCTCACACCTCATTGGGGTTCGCCTATGATTCGCTCTGGCAATGGGAGAAGGCTGAGGAAGAATTCAAACGCGCCCTTGAGTTAAATCCGAGTTATGCCACGGCACATCAATGGTATGGCCTCTTACTTCTAGATAAGGGACGGCTTGATGAGGCACTCACAGAGATGAAGCGAGCACAAGAGCTCGATCCTCTCTCCCAGATTATCGGCCAAAATGTCGTGCAAGCTTATCTCGCGCGCGGTGACGTCAATTCAGCAATCGAACAAGCTAAGAAAGTCATCGATCTCGATCCGAATTATCCGAGGGGGCATTCGCAACTCGGTCTCGCATATCTCAAACGGGGCAATCACGCAGAGGCAATAGGCGAACTTCGAAAGGCAGTCGAATTAACTAAGAGAGAAAGGAAACCTCTCAGCGATCTCGGCTACGCCTACGCGATTTTGGGAAGGCGCACTGAAGCATTGGCCATTCTCAAAGAGCTCGAAACAAAGTATGAAAGACATGAAGCGCTGGGCCAGGACTTCGCTGCCGTATACGCGGGGCTGGGAGATAAGGACCAGGCTTTTGCCTGGCTCGAAAAGGATTTTCAGGCACGCAGTGGTTTGTTGTCGAGAACCAGATGGTATGTACCCGTAGAGTCCCTCCGCAGCGACCCGCGTTACGCCGACCTGCTGCGTCGCATGGGACTACCGCCGTGAGTCTGCCCGCAGTCAGTCACGTTCGAGATGATTAATGACAATTGAGACGGGTACAAGATTGGGTCGTTACGAAATCCGCTCGAAGATTGGCGAAGGCGGAATGGGCGAGGTTTATCTCGCGCGCGACACTCAACTCGGTCGCGACGTGGCAATCAAAGTTTTGCCTGCGACTTATTCACAAGACCGTGAACGGTTGCACAGGTTTGAGCAGGAGGCTTGCGCCGCGAGTGCACTTAATCATCCCAACATTCTTTCTATTTTTGACGTGGGTATGCATGACGGATCGCCTTACGTCGTCTCGGAATTGCTTGAAGGTCAGACGCTCCGCCAGCGAATCGGTGGAACCCGTTTGTCGCAGCGAAAGATAATCGAATATGCGCTTCAGATTGCTCGTGGCCTTGCCACAGCACACGATAAAGGAATTGTCCATCGGGATCTCAAACCGGATAATGTGTTCATCACAAACGATGGCCGCGTGAAGATTCTGGACTTCGGCCTGGCGAAGCTCACTGGTGTTGCCGATACAGAACTCTCGCAAACAAGTATTCCCACACGGCGTGTCGATACCGATCCCGGCAAGGTGATGGGAACTGTCGGGTATATGTCGCCCGAACAGGTTAAAGGCCGCCCGGTCGATCATCGTTCAGACATATTCTCGTTCGGCGCAATTCTCTACGAGATGATTTCAGGCAGTCGCGCCTTTCACGGCGAGTCGCCAGCCGAAACGATGAGCGCCATCCTTAGAGAAGATCCGCCCGATCTTTCGGCGACGAACGGCAGTGTCTCTCCTGCTCTTGAACGTGTGATCAATCACTGTCTCGAAAAGAACCCGGAAGAGCGATTCCATTCGGCAAGCGATCTCGCGTTCGCGCTCGAAGCGTTGTCCGGATCGACCTCCATTGCAACCCAACCCGTGAGCGCGCCGGCAATCGCGCCGCATTGGCTCAAGAGGCATGGCCTTGCGGGGTGGATTGTCGCCGCCGTCGCAATGGTGCTATCCCTACTGACCTTGATAGTACTGAATTTTCGCCGGCCGCCGATTCCAGAGAGCGCCGTGACACGCTTTTATGTTTCGCCGCCCGAGTCTACAAATTTTTCCGGGGCTTCCGAGTTTATTTCGCCAGATGGGCGGCACATGGTCTTTCCAGTTCTTAATAAGGAGGGCAAGCGCGACCTATGGGTTCGGTCGGTCGATTCATTGGAGGCACAACGTCTCCCTGGTACTGAAGAAGGAGGTCAAGCCTTCTGGTCTGCCGATAGTCGCTTTGTCGGATTCTTTGCCGGACAAAAACTGAAGAAGATCGAGGTCTCGGGAGGCCCGCCAACAACGCTCTCTGACGGCTTATCGAGTCATGGTGGTGCGTGGAGCCGCGACGGCGTGATTCTCTTCGGTCCAAGCCTAAGCGGACCACTCTATCGTATCTCGAGCGCGGGTGGCCCAGCAACGCCCGTCACTACCCTCGATATCACACGAAATGAAACCATTCATGCATGGCCTCACTTCTTGCCAGACGATCGTCACTTCCTCTATCTCGCGCGAAGCGCTCTACGAGAGAATTCCGCGATTTATGTTGGTTCGGTCGACTCAAACGAAACAAAGTTTCTAATCAATGCCGATTCGACTCCGGCATACGCTCCGCCAGGTTACTTACTTTTCTTGCGCGAGCGGACCTTGATGGCCCAGCCATTCGATGCAGATAAGATTCAACTAACGGGCGATGCTTTTCCGATCGCAGAACAAGTGGGATTCAACCCGGGCAACGGACGGGCGTTTTTCTCGGTTTCCAACAATGGTGTTCTCGCCTATCGGACTCGAGTCTTCTCTGACACGCAGCTAGCCTGGTTCGACCGGACCGGTAAACAGATCTCGCAGATCGGAACTCCGGGTCAAATCGCCACCGTGACGGTCTCGCCAGATGATAAACGGAGCGTTGTTAGCCGTATCGATAACCAGTCTGGTGCAAGCGATCTTTGGTTGATCGAGCAGGGGCGGGAAACGAAAATGACATTCGATCCGGCAAATGATTCAAGTCCCGTCTGGTCGCCGGACGGAAGTCAGATTGCTTTTAATTCAACTAGATCGGGGACTAATGATATTTACGTCAAATCTTCTACGGGCGGCGGAAACGAAGAGCTGCTTCTGAAATCAAGCAACCAAAAGGGACCGCACGATTGGTCTGCCGATGGTCGATTCATTGTGTATGGCGAGTTTGATCCGAAGACAAGTGTAGATCTATGGATATTGCCGCTGTTCGGAGATCGGAAACCTTCTGTATTTTTGCAGACACCTTTCATCGAGCAACAGGCTCGATTTTCGCCGAATGGACACTGGATCGCGTACAGCTCTAATGAGTCGGGAGCCTTTCAGGTCTATGTGCGGCCGTTTCCTCTTTCTGGCGGTCAATGGATGGTATCGACGAACGGCGGAACTCAGCCGAGATGGAGGGCGGATGGAAAGGAACTCTTCTATCTTGGCGCTGACAGGAAAATGATGGCAGTGGAAATAAAGGAGGATGGCCGAAACTTGGCTGCGGGAAATCCCAAGCCGCTATTTGAAACGCGCACCACTGCTATTTTGCCGGGTACATCAATCTACGCCGTTACGCGCGACGGCCAGCGCTTTTTGGTAATCACTCCGATAGAGGAATCCTCCCCTTCACCTATCACGGTCGTCTTGAACTGGACAACCGGATTAAAAAAGTGACGCTCCCCGCCGGAACACAACTTGGCCGCTATGAGATTCGCTCGAAGCTTGGTGCGGGCGGAATGGGAGAAGTCTACCAAGCTCGTGACATCGAGCTCGGTCGTGATGTAGCGGTCAAAGTTCTTCCTTCCAGCTTCTCCACCGATACGACTCGTCTGCATCGGTTCCAGCAGGAAGCGTGCGCAGCAGGTGCGTTGAATCATCCCAACGTTCTTATCGTGCATGACATCGGTGCGCACGATGGCGCTCCTTACGTCGTTTCCGAGTTACTCGAAGGTGAGACGTTGCGCAAGCGAATCGGTGGCACTCCGCTGGGCCAGCGACGTGCGATCGACTACGCGTTACAGATCGCAAACGGTCTCGCAGCGGCACATGAGAAGGGAATCATCCATCGTGATCT
>JBKPAL010000092.1:0-11497 GCA_046726395.1 Acidobacteriota bacterium | reverse complement strand
AGCTACGGCCACAGCGAGTTCGGACTGCTGCATTAGCGGAATGTCATTGATGTCATCTCCGATGTATGCAACCTCGCCGGTATCCACTCTTGCTTCCAGCAGTATTTCTGAGAAGGCGCGAATCTTGTCGGATGTACCTTGTCGTAAGAAGTCTATTTTGAGTTCCTGTGAGCGACGTTCCAACGCTCCTGAGACTCGTCCGGAAATAACTCCTGAGCGCAATCCGGCTCGACGCAGTAAATCCAATCCCATTCCATCGCGGACGTTGAATGACTTCTGCTCTTCCCCATTCTCCATCAACCATAGCCGACCATTTGTGAGTACGCCATCACAATCCATCAGCAACAACTTGATTCGTGAGGCGCGACGCTCAATCGACGATTGGTTTTCCATGACGAAGAATCAGAACGCCGGTCATCTAACTTCGAACTGTTCAATAGCTGCAAGTTTCAATGCGCCACCCACTTTGGAAAGAACGAGAACCGCGGTGCCAGCCTGATCTTTTCCCAGCTCTTTCGCCTGAATCGAGACGTCTGCAACAAGTGTATTCGCGTCGATTTGTTCAGTGCGCAACACGCGGGTTTGCCATGCTTCGGGTTGCGTACCGACGATGCCCCCAACAAACCTGACGAGTTCACCGGATACGATTCTCGATTCCAAGTCCGCCTTTTTTCCGCTGACGATCCCAGCATCCATCTGTGAAATAAAGGCTCGCGCCGAATCATCGATTGCCGGAGTTGCTTCGGCCTTAATTCGTTCTGCTCGGGCGATAACAGCCGTGCCGTAATCGGCCTCGGCCCTTACTGCGTCATTGAAACGTTTCGCCGCCTCAGCCGCTTGTCCTTTCCGACTAGCAATCTGCCCTAGACCAATGTTCGCCCACGCCATCGAGAGGGGAGTAGGCAGCGGATCGTCAAGCACGCCCTTGAACAACTTCTCCGCTTCATCGAGTTTGTTCTGGGCCAGCAGCGAACGAGCGAGAAAGATGCGCGCCTCCTGCATGTACGGAGCGATTGACAGCAACTCTCGCGAGACGGTTTCTGCCCGAACATTGTCTTGACTATTAATCAAACGAGTGACTTCATCCAGCGATTCTTTGATATTGCGAGCGCGTGGCGCTACATCATTCGAATAATCCAGTTGGGGATAGAGTTTATCTGGATCAACTTCGGCGCGGACTATCCTGGCAGGAGTTTTAAAGATAGCTTCGCCAAATCCGCGTGGCGGCACGGTCGAGTCTACCGACAGCTGTTCGCCGCGATCAGTTGTTCCGACGATTCGTACGGTGGCTTCGCTGGAACCGAGATTGCGCAACGCTGACACCCATTCAGCTCCGCGTTGTTGAGGCACGCCAATCATTAGATCCGTGTCTGTAACCTGATCGAGCATGGCATCAAGAGTCGCTTTGAATTTTTCGCCACCCTTCTCTACCAACGCAGCTCGGGTTGCAGCTAATGTGAGGCCAGCTGAATTCTGACTTGGCTGGAGAAGCGACTTGAGCGTTGCTGCAAAGGCTTCGCGACCCAAACGTTGGTCGATCAGTCGCCAAACCATTGCTCCTTTGTTTGGAACAGAACTGAAGTACGCATCATCGAGTTGAGTTGTTCGCCCGAGTGGCGCATCTCGTCTGGCGACGACAAGATAATTCAGGCGTTGGCGCAACAGCTCGCTCTGCGCAGCATCCCGTCCAAACTGTTTCTCGATGAATTGCGTCGCTAGGTATCTTGGCAGGCCATCTCGGATGAACCCACCGCCTTCGCCTCGAATCGGAGTCTGATTACCTATCCATAACTGTGAGACCGCTTCTCCGATGAGCAACGCTGTTGCCGAATCAGTTTTGGACCGTCGGAATGCGGCTCGCTCCACCAGGATCGTTCCTGCATCATGGAAACCTCCTCCTCGTCGAACAGCCACGAGGCGAATGGGGACGTCTGGCGCTGGTCCAAGAAGACTAACAAAGTAACTGCGTGCAGCAGCAGTCAAAGCAATGAGGGCTTCAGCCTGCTTTCGTTCATCGGAAGCAATTCCTTTGGGAACGAATGCGGAAATCCCTCGTGCTTCCGCGGCACCGTCGATTCGATCCCATTCGCCTTGAACAAAAAACGGTTGAGCATGAAGAGGCTGATCGTAGACACCGGAGCCTTTTTCCATACCGGCGCTGAGCACGTTTCCGCCATTAACGGTTAACTGAAAGCGCGCCGTGTCTGCACCGCGGGCCGTGAAAGGAGAATTTGGTGCGGGGTACCAAAACGACAGTGGAAGAAACTGTGAGCCAATAGGCGAGATAGCAGCGAGACCCGTATTGCTCTCGGCAGGCAACGTGTAGCTGATGCTCAAGGTAATGTTTCCGTTGGAGGCTACAGCTGTGGGCAGCGTAGTCGTCACACGCTGAATGTTTCCTGTGGTTTCAGGTACGACGCGAAAATTCGCATTCGCCCCGCCGGCAGTCACACTCTTGATTGCTGCTTTGTTGTTTATTCTAAAGGTGAACGTATTACCGGTGCCGCGTCCTACATTGGTTGCTGTCAGCACCGTTGTGCCGGCCAAGATGCGTTCCGCTTGTTGAATGTTGGCATTGATATCAAAGGAAGTGATCTGCCAAACAACATCTTGAGCAACGGCAACTGAAGATAAATAAAAAAGAGCAAAGGCGGTAAAAAAGCTACGCACGTAAATTGGATTCATATCAACCAAACTAATTTTCTATTTGCTTCCGCGGTTGATTCCGCTCTAAGACTGAGCTGAGGCGTATTGTTCTCTTCCCTCATCACGCTGAACTAATTGGTGAATACTTTGAAGCACATTTAGCAAACTCTGCATTCTCTCCAACGGCAGCGCATTGGGACCATCCGACAGCGCCCTCTCGGGGGCTTCGTGAACTTCCATGAAGACCGCATCAACACCGCAGGCGACGCCGGCTCGAGCAAGCGGTTCGATGTATTCCGATTGACCACCCGTTGCATCGCCGAGTCCTCCCGGCAATTGTAGTGAGTGCGTGACGTCAAACACCACAGGTACACCGAATTCGCGCATGATCGGAAATGAACGCATGTCGACAACGAGATTGTTGTAGCCAAAACTAACGCCACGTTCAGTGAGCATCAGCTTCTCACAGCCAACCGCGCGCGCCTTGTTGACAATGTTACGTGCGTCGCGGGGCGCGAGGAACTGGCCCTTCTTAACGTTGACCGCTCGGCCCGAACGCGCGGCGGCCAAAACCAGATCTGTCTGGCGCGAAAGGAACGCTGGTATCTGCAAAATGTCTGCTACTTCAGCTACGGCCGAAATTTGTGAGATATCATGAACGTCCGTTATTACTGGGACGCCGACTTCAGCCTTCACTTGTCGCAAAACTTCGAGTCCTGCCTCCATGCCCAAGCCGCGAAAACTTTTGATTGAAGAGCGATTGGCTTTGTCGAAAGATGACTTATAGACAAAATCCAGTCCGGCTGTTCGTGCGCGTTGAGCGCACTCAGTGGCCATCATCAAGGCGTGTTCGGCTGACTCAATGACACATGGACCGGCGATGATGGTTAAGCGGCCATCTCCGAAAGTAGCGTTGCCAACTTGAAAGCTGGCCGTCGCAGGATTTTTCGTCATCGGGATGAACGTAGCTGATTCAGAATCAAAACGTCTTCTTCAATATACGCCACGGCTTCTTCAAAATCGAACCGACTTTGGATCCCTTTTTCTTGTTGTCGTTGTTGTTTGAATTCGATGGACTTGGCGATGGTTTCTGTTCAGCTCTTCTAACGGTTGGTGAAGGTGAAGGTTGCACTTCTGGAGTTGGAGATGGACTTACTTCAGCCGCAACACTTGCCTCCGGCACTGGCATTGTTGGTCGCATGGCCAATAAGCTAATTCCGATTATGACAATCAGAAGAATTGCCGAAGCGACCAAGGTAGCACGCAAAGATTTCCTCTTCGCGGTAAGGGGAACCTCGACCCTTGCGAACCTCTTGTCTGAGGATTGAGCGCGATTCAGCACTTGCACTGCTTCAGCCTCACTCATCACCGTCATGTCACCAGAGCTCGAGCTCGCAGCGCGATTTTCGCGTAAGCGCGAAATGTCAATCACAAGTCGCCCAGAGGGTGATTCCGTTCCAATCCCTCTCAGAGATTCGAGATCCGGTGCGCTCGTAATCGCAGCATGTTCCAGTCCGAGTCGTTCTGCAGTCTGGAACAATTCGTAACGGAATTTTCCAGCGTCGCGAGGACGATCCTCTGGACGCTTTTCCAATGCATGAAGAATGACTCGCTCCAAGTCTTCGGGAATGGCTGACACAATGTCCCGCGGAGGTCTGGGCAATTCGGATGCATGTCGTAGCGCGATTGCCAGCGGAGTAGAACCATTGAACGGCACCGTCCCCGTCAGCATCTCGTAAAGAATTACTCCCAAACTGTAAACATCAGCTGCAGGTGTGAGCTCGATCCCATCACACTGTTCAGGAGACATGTAACGAGGCGTGCCAATCATTGCTCCGATCATAGTGATCGTCGGATCGTCTTCATCCAGAGATTCTGCGGCCAGCTTCGCGATACCGAAGTCCAGAACTTTAACTACCGCAGGTACCTCTGCGCGCTGCACAATAAAGATGTTCGCTGGCTTAAGATCGCGATGAATGATTCCAGCTTCATGTGCTGCGGCGACGGCGGCCGACACTTGCAACATCAGAGATACAGCTCGCGCAGGATCCAGCGGCGCTTCCTTGGCGAGCATTTCGCGAAGGGTACGACCCACTAACAACTCCATCACCAGGTAAACATAGCCATCGTTCGTCTGACCGTAGTCCGTGACGGTCACAGCGTTTGAATGCTGCAGGCGACCCGCTGCTTTAGCCTCGCGCCTGAACCTCATACGAGCAGCGTCATCTTCTACGAAACGTTGATTCAGGACTTTGACTGCTACTTCTCGGTCGATCAAGAGATGACGAGCGCGATAAACAGTACCCATCCCACCGTGACCCAGCCGCTCTTCGAGCCGGTACTTGTCATCCAGAGTGTGGCCAATTAATGGATCACCAGCCACGTTAACTAATGTGGCGTCCGAACTATCGCTGTCATCAATTCCGCTTTCGATCACAGTTGAATCCGCTTGCAAGAGAGAGTTGTCCCCCGGACAAAACCTTAGTTCAGTCGAGTAATATCTCCCGCATTTGGGACAATGAAGCATAAGGATCTATCTGAGAGAGAAGAACAGAAAGATTATGGCGTAAAACAAAAGGGTATGCACTGCTTAATGGTCTGGTTTGCGTTTATGTTGGAATATTGTGCGGGCGTGTGATGTTCTAGTCAGCACTGATCGCTGTTGCTCGATCGTGGATACTTACATCAGCTTCTGGATTTTTTTCCATTGACGTTTCATTGAGTAGCCGATTTTCATAGGCCGCGCGAACAAAAGATGTAAAGAGGGGATGTGCGCTCAATGGCTTGGATTTGTACTCAGGATGAAACTGACAAGCGACAAACCACGGATGAACCTCGCGTGGTAATTCGATCATCTCAATGAACTTCTGATCGGGCGAGACTCCGCTGAAGACCAGACCAGCTTTTTCGAGCGTGTTGCGAAATTCAGGATTGAACTCATAACGATGACGATGGCGCTCACTGATTTCCTCAGCACCTCCATAAATGCTCTGTACAAGTGAGCCGCTACCGAGTTCGCAGGGCCAAGCCCCCAGACGCATGGTCCCTCCCAGCTCTTCGACATCAACTAGATCACGAAGCTTGAAGATCACTGGATAAGGTGTCTCTGGATCAAATTCGGTTGAGTCTGCATCCTTGAGTCCGCACACGTTGCGAGCATATTCAATGCATGCCGTCTGCATACCCAGGCAGATTCCAAAGTAAGGCGTGCGGCTCTTTCGCGCATAGGAGATCGCGCGGATCATGCCGGCAACGCCACGCTTACCAAAACCTCCCGGCACCAGGATCGCGTCGAAGTCGCGTAACCGCGCTTCAAAATCGTCACCATCCATCAGCTCTTCCGACTCAATCCATTTCACATCGACTTTTAAGTTGTTCGCTACGCCGCCATGAGTCAGGGCTTCGCGCAGGGACTTGTAGGAGTCTTCCAGCTCAACGTACTTACCAACGATCGCGATGGAAGTTTCGCCACCGGAGGGTTTGCGAATCGTACCCACGAGATCTCGCCATTGTGATAACTCAGATTGCGATGCGCGATGTCCGAAGCCAAGTTGCGTAACAATCAATTCATCGAGACCTTGTTCGTGAAAGGCGAGGGGAACATCGTAAATCGTGTCTACATCCTGCGCGCTAATGACGGCCGATTCCCTGACATTGCAGAACAATGCGATCTTGGAGCGCAGGTCATGTGACAACGGTCGTTCTGAGCGACAGAGCAAAATGTCTGGAGCGATACCGATCTCACGCAAATCACGTACGGAGTGTTGTGTTGGTTTGGTCTTCAGTTCGCCAGCCGCAGCAATGAATGGAACTAACGTAACGTGGATAAAGAGTGCGTTGCCGGGACCTTCCTCGTTACCCATCTGGCGAATCGCTTCCAGGAACGGTAACGACTCGATGTCGCCGACCGTGCCTCCGATTTCGACGATCACCACGTCGGGCTTGTCATTGTTTGCGACGGCTCGTACTGCTTCCTTGATCTCGTTGGTGATGTGTGGAATCACCTGAATTGTCTTACCGAGATAGTCTCCCCGCCTTTCTTTCTCGATAACTGAAAGATAGATCCGACCCGTGGTCCAGTTGTTGGCTTGTGACAAGTGAGCGTGAGTGAATCTTTCGTAGTGCCCAAGATCGAGATCGGTTTCCGCACCATCGTCTGTGACAAATACTTCCCCGTGTTGGAACGGTGACATCGTGCCGGGGTCGACGTTGATATAGGGATCAAGCTTAATCAGTGCGACTTGAAGTCCACGTGCCTCGAGCAAACAACCAATTGAAGACGCAGCCAGGCCTTTACCCAGGCTTGAGACCACGCCACCGGTTACGAAAATGTATTTAGGCATCGCTTGTTCTCCGTTTAAGCTCATCGATTCTACAGGTTGGTCAGATCTCTTCTTCACTGTGCCCTGCCTCAGGCTTATCGCCCGACTCCTGCTCACCATCGTAATACCCCTGCTTGAAATCTTCCTGGACCTCCATCGCTTTACCGGCTGCGGGGTCTAGAAACTTTTGCAGACCAGCCACTCCGGCGCTCAATAAACTTGGCGCTTCGTGAGCTCGTTTCTCAAATTCCTCCGGCGTAACGTCGTATGGTTTCGCAATGCGCGAGAGGCCGAAGAGACCACATAGAAGCACGAACGCGATAATACCGATGCCTATTAAGTCACCCATTTTGGATTTCAAATTTGAGATTTCAAATTGCTAATTCCAATTCTAAATTTCGAATTCCACGAAACATGAGCTCTTGAGCTAGATGTTTCAGATTCCATAATACTTCTCACGACTTCAAGATCTTCCGGCGTATCAACTCCGATTGATTGACTAGCCGCCTCAATTGCTTTGATGCCGATTCCATGCTCAAGCGCGCGTAACTGTTCAAGCTGCTCGACACGTTCTAAATCAGTTTGTGGCAATTGCGACAACCGTAGCAGCACCTGCCGGCGGTAAACGTACAAACCAGTATGTTTCTTAAACTGGTTCACGACCGCTGGCATCGCTTTCAGTGCAGCCTCGACCGACCGATGTCGTCGTACCGCATCACGTGGGTGTGGCACAGGCGATCGTGAGAAATACAATGCCTTACCCTGTTCGTCTATTACGATCTTGACGACATTTGGATTGATCACGCTATCCAAATCTTCGATTGGTTCCCACGTCGTCACGATTCCTATGTCCAACGTCTCATTCGCCAGCGCGTCTACTGCTCGTTCAATTGTTTCAGGTGAGATAAGCGGCTCATCCGCTTGAATGTTTACGACTATCTCAATGTCATCTGAGTTTGCAGCAACTTCAGCTACGCGGTCCGTTCCGCTTTGATGATCAGGACTAGTCATGACGGCTTCATAACCGTTGGCCTGAACCACCTCCAGGATGCGCATATCGTCGGTCGCGACGACCACTCGGTCAATGTTTCTCGCCGCAAGCGCACGCTCAATCACCCACAGGATCATGGGTCTCTGGGCAATCTCCAACAACACTTTTCCCGGAAGTCGGGTAGAGTCGAAACGAGCTGGAATGATGGCTACTACGGTTGGCCTGGAGTCTTTTTGTGACTTACTGCCCGGATGATTCACGGGACAACAGATTACCGTGCCGATTGTGGGAGTGTCAACGAATTGAGCGCCGGAGAAATCCTTCACTAATGACCTGAAGATAGTGCACCCACCATTCTCGCGCTGAACAATCCTTAGCCCAATTTAGTGGCCCGGTGATTGCGACCAAAAAAGGGGCATGCGGCCCAATGAGGAGGTTTTACGCATGACGACTGAATCCTGGTCAAGAGCCATTTCTTACATTGGTCTTTTCCTGGTGCTCATGCTGTGTGAAGGAGTACTTGGGTTGATTTTCACTTACTCCATGGCCGGATTTTTCTATCGAATCGCTCATCCAGGGCCAGTTACGAACAGTTACGAGTGTGCCCACGGCATGATGGCTGGACTGTGCGCCCTTGTCGGTGGAGGATTAGGGGGCGCAAGCGTGGGCTGCTATCACGCGAGCAAAGTTATCTACTTGAATGGTGCCGTCGAGACTGAGGCGATGCGTGTTTGGAAGAGGACTGTTTGGGAGACTATTTTGGGAAGAGATCTAAGGACTGCGACCCATCATGCCTGTGCCGGAGCCCTCGTGATTTCGTTTGCTGCTTTTTCCAATCCCGATCAGTTCTTGTTGATGTTTTTATTAGGACTGGTCGCTATGATTTTTGCTTCGATAAGTGCGATCAGAGCACATGTTTTAAGCAGTAACCTTCTATCGTCGAAGCTAGACGAGAATCTTTAGGAGCTACCGATTCCGATGATGACTGCGAGAACCCAAACCAGGATTGCTAATCCTCTTATGACGAACTCCTGCATCCCCGAACCTCCGAACTTTTTCGACCTGTCGTTCACTACCTGTATGGCTTGTAGAAACACTCAAAGACGCTCCTTTCCCAATAAACTCGACATCATTCGCCGATTTAGTCAGCACTCGGGTTATCATTTGCCCTGATGCGCGTCTTCTACTCACCGCGGTACTATGCCGATATTGGTGACCATCACATCTTTCCCATTCGAAAATTCGAGCTGGTCCGCAACCGTCTTCTGTCTGAGGGCACGCTGCTATCCACCGAGCTGGTTGAGCCTGAGCCTGCTTCCCATGACGAAGTACTACTGATTCACGCAGAAGACTATGTCGCTCGACTTACACAGGGACGGTTGAGCGACAAAGAACTGCGAAGGCTTGGTCTACCGTGGTCTCTCTCCCTGGTCCAGAGATCGTTCTACGCTGTTGGCGGAACTATTGCTGCATCTCGCTATGCATTCATCGCAGGACTGGGATCGAACCTGGCCGGTGGAACACACCATTCCTTTCCTGACCGAGGTGAAGGTTTTTGCGTACTGAACGACGTGGCAATCGCTATCCGTGTGCTTCAGAAGGAGGGGTACATTACGCGTGCAGCGGTAATCGACTGCGACGTTCATCAGGGAAATGGGACCGCGACAATCTTCGAAGTTGACGAAGATATCTTTACGTTTTCAATTCACGGAGCAAAGAACTATCCCCTGTTCAAGGCACGGTCGAATCTTGATGTCGAGTTGGCAGACGGTACACGAGACCAACTCTACCTGGCCCAACTTAGCTCCGCACTACCCACGGTGTTCCAACATTCTCCTGACATAGTCTTTTACCTTGCGGGCGCGGATCCGTTCATTGGTGACAAACTGGGCCGGCTTGCAATGTCGATTCCGGGTCTTCGTGAACGAGATGAGATGGTACTTAGCGAATGTTATCGACGTGAGATTCCAGTAGTGACGGTGATGTCAGGTGGTTATGGTGAGATTCTCGACGATACGATCGAGATCCACTGCAACACCATTCGTGCTGCGCGATCGATCTACTACTCTGCTGCCGTCAAAGAGATTAGCGCCTGATCTTCATTAGAATGCGCAAGATGTTCAGATTGATCTTCCTAATACTGCTCGGTGTGCTGGTGGGTATTATCGGCTACGAGCTAACGTTTCTCGGCCGTGTCTTTTGGCTTAGATCCCACAATCCGTCAAGTACTTCGTTGATTGATACTCGGCTCAGTGAAGCGGACAGTCGAGGCGAGACACCGAAAAGACTTCAGTCGTGGGTATCTCTCGATCGCATCTCGCCAAATCTGCAACGTGCAGTTTTGGCCGGCGAGGATACCAACTTCACCACTCATCGTGGCTTCGATTACGACGCACTTCAAAAGGCCTGGGAATCTGCACAACGCGAAGCTGCGAAAGAAGCAAAAAAAGAAGGTGAGGATGACGATTGGATTCCAAACCTGCCTGAATTCAAACGGGGCGGTTCAACGATAAGCCAACAACTTGCCAAAAATCTCTACCTCTCATCAGAGCGATCGTTCGTGCGCAAAGGTCAAGAAGCTGTTGTTACACTCTTTCTGGAACGACTGCTAACGAAGCGGCGAATCCTGGAAATCTATCTGAATATTATTGAATGGGGTGACGGAGTGTACGGGGCCGAGGCTGCCGCGCAGTATTACTTCCACAAACCAGCCGCGTCGCTCAGTACAAGCGAAGCCGCGTTCCTCTCGGCGATGATTCCAAATCCACGAACGGTTTTTAATCCACGAGTGAACCCGCGACGTGTTGCGCGCCGCCAAAGAATCATTTTGCGAGGCATGCCTTACGTGAGGTTACCGAGTTCGACTTAGCTCATTGTTCAGCTTGAGCGAATTGAGAAACTCTTTCACGGACGGATCGGCTTCGGCCCCATTCACTGCACAGAGCACATAGATTTGCCGTTCACCTTTCAGGTTTCTGGCGAATATACGCATCACACCGGCAAGACCCGGGCTGGTCAAGTGATACTGTTTACCATTCATTGAACCAACTCGTACGGTTGATTGAAGCTGAACAGCAAAAGTCGCATCAGTGCCCATTTGCTTCAACTTTAGATCTGTGAGTTTGCCCATGTCCTTCGCAACTCTTTCGATTACCTCACCGTCTGAAGCTCCAAAATTAGGTCCCTTCGCCCAGATAACCATATACGTGGTGTCGACATGATTTCCCTCGGCAACATTGATGTCTGCTTTCTCAATGCCGAAGGGGACAATGACTCCTTGGTCGACGGTGTTTGCAGGAACGCGAACAGAAAAGTTGAAGCCTTCAGGAACCAACGTCTTCCATTCGGAATATTCTTCTCTAGCAGGTTGGGCCGTGTTGGCTGCCGCGCCGGCGGTCTTGAAATTGTTGTTAGTCGAGCTCGAACCGGACTGCTTGGCATTTTGTGGTTGCCTGACTAAATTCTTCTCTTTTTCTAAACGGCGAAACTCCCAAGGTGCAACCGGATTTGCGTCTCCCCATATCCCTCGGCGTTCCGC
>JBKPAL010000091.1:0-14790 GCA_046726395.1 Acidobacteriota bacterium | reverse complement strand
GGCGTGACGGTCCCGCAGTTGCCCGTGTAAGTCGGCGCTGGATAGTTCACTACCGCCGAACACAATCCGGGATCGTTATCGACGGAGATGTTTGACGGACAACTCAAAATGCAAGCGCCGCCACAGCAGACACGAGTCGCGGCGAAGATCGAGATAGTATCGATTCGTAAGCCGCCACCCGCTGGATTCGTGCCCGTATCGAACGCCGTGCGCCAGCGCAGTTGTGCGTTTTGGCCGTAGGCGGCAGGTGGAAGTACTACAGTTGTGGTGATAAAGCCACCTGAGTTTCCGGTCCACGCTTGTCTGCCCGTCAATTCGCTGTCGGTTACGCCGATCATACCGTTGTAACCTCCTTCGATGAAGGAACCACCTGCCGCAAGGATGTCCACAAAAGGACCGCCGTTGATGCTTATCTCAAGCACACCACCATCAAACCCGGCCTCAGTGTTGTAGCTGTTCCTGAATGACAACCTGACGCCTGGATTTGTGCCAACCACAGGAGCCGTTGGGATCGCCAGTATCGGTGAATCGAGACTATTCTCACCGGGCGTAGTTGAGCCACCAGAAAATGCGGAGTTGGGTGAAGTATCGTTTAGAGTTGTCGATGTCACCCACAGAGGCGGATTTGCACCTGAGCCGCTGCGCGCTGTCGTCCACCCCCCTGGCAAAGCCGGCGCAACCACGCCATCGAAGTTCTCTGTCGTAGTAGGCGCAGACGTAACGAGTTGGCCCAGCGTGAATGAAATGGTGAAGTTTCCGAGATCATCGTCGCCATCTTGGAGATGGAACGTGAGCGTAATCGTACCGCCACAAGATCCGTTGTTTGAGAATTGGAAAGTTCTGGATGCAGTCGCGCCGCTGTTAATTACGCCATACGTTACCGGACCACTGGGGAAAGTCACACCTCCGGTTGGTAGCAGCGTCACGACTAGGTTCTGAGTTGGACCGGGCCCAATGTTCAAAACGTTGAAGCTCACAGTTACATCCTCGTTCGGGTCAATCACGCCGTTTCCAGGTGCGCATCCCTCGGCAACAATCGTGGTTCCAGCATTTCGCAGGACCGGCAACTGTCTACCCGCGACACCGATCTCCCAAATTCCGCGACCATGTGTCGCGACTCTCAACACGCGCTGCACGTTTGAAAGCTTCACGTCGAAAGCTGCGACGCGAGGCAGGCCTATGCCGTACGGCAACCAGTTGGCGCCGCCGTCTGTTGTGCTGTAAACGCCGATGTCTGTTGCCGCAAACAGTCTGTTCGAGTCCTGAGGATCAATTACGAGGCCGCTGACTGGCACGTCGGGGATGCCATTTCCGGCTGGCGTCCAAAAAGGAGTTGGATCGTTGAGGTTGGTTGTTTTGAAAATGTGTTGTCCGGCGGGAACGCCGAAGCTTGTGAAGGTCACGTACGCCGTGAACTTGTTGTTGGGATCGATCACCGCTCGCCCGATCGACTTCCGTGCGAGGTCCGCCGGATTTGGCGGTGGGAAGTTCGCACCGGTTACATCCGTAAGGGTGGTCGAACCCGTGGTGGTTGCGAATACCTGTCCATTGCGAAGTCCGACAATTCGAACGTTGTCGTCTTGTGGAGAAATGCCAATCGTGGTGATAACCACACCTGAAGTACCTGTTGGTAGAGGAGTCGGCACCAATGGTCCTTGGCTTACCGGGACCATCGTGTCACCTCGGTTAACTGAACGGTATAGTCGATCCGTGCCGAAGTAGAGAGTGTTTGGATTGCCTGGCCCCTGGGCCATCGGCGCATAGAAAAGCACGTTGTCGGCGCAACGGAAACCGTTGTTCGAAGTTGTTCCTGAGCAACCGCGGAATGTCCAGCCACTCAGTTGGCCATCGGGATTAGCGGCAGTGCTGGCAGCACGTTCGTATCCGATTTGAGAGTTAGTTTGGTTGAAGAACGTGTGATACATCAGGATGTTCGTAGTGTCTTGTGCGTTATCGTCGATGATTACGTAGCCGCCGTCGCCGTCACGACAGTGGGACCACGTCGTTCCATCGGGGGCTAAGCAGTTCGTGCCATTGTCTTGTGTACCGCCCATCAAGAAGAAGCGATCGTATGGATGTTGAGAGACACCTTGAAACTGAGTAGCACTAAACTCGTTATTGTTACGGCTGACCCACGTTGTGCCGTTGTCTTCAGATCTCCAGATCCCGCCATCGTTTCCTGTGTAAACAACCAACGGATTCGATGGAGCGATCGCGAGTGCATGTGAGTCTGCGTGCAGCGTGTTGTCATTGCGGACAAAGCTTACGCCGCTATTCGTTGAACGCTTCATCACGTCGATGTTGCAGTTACCGGCCGTTCCGCTGCGAGCAGCGCCACCGAGATGAATCGTCATGTTATCTGGCGTGGCTGCGATCGCGATGTCGTAGAAACATTGGCCACCGCAAAAACCAGTCGAGCCAGTTAATGGCGCAGACCACGTCAAGCCACCGTCAGTAGATTTCCGCACAGCGCCACCGCGGTTTGCGTTTGCTCCCGTGCATGCGGAGGTGATGATTTCACCGGTGGCAGCGTAAAAAGTTGTGCCTTCCGTGGGATTGCGAGTTGCAGTGAGTTCTGCTCTGCCGTTCGTTGAACCATCCGGCAAAACTTGTGTTCGCGTAAACGCTGGCGTGGCGGCGAGCGCATTGTCGGTGCGATACAGGCCGCCATCACTCGTTGCTCCAAGAACCGCCGCAATCAGCAGGTTTGGATTTGCAGGGTCGAGCTGAATGTCGATAACGCTGCGATCGTTTGGAGTTGCGAGACCGGTGATCTGAACCTGGCTGAAAGTCGGATTCGCCGATTGCGCGTTTGTCGATCGATAAATGCCGCGCGGTGGTAGTGTGTTCGGAGTCGTATTTGGATTACCACCCGTTCCGGAAGTAGTGCAGACAAAGATCACGTTATTGTCTAAAGGATTGACCATGATTCTTCCAATGGCTCGTCCTGTGAAAACATCATTTGCTGAGGCATCCAGCCGAAAAGGTCCGGTAAGTGTGGGAGAAGGTGAGTTTGCATTGCGGATGATGTAGAGACCCTTTCCGGCAAAGCTGTCAGCCGACAGATTCGGTTCACCGGTTCCCACATAGACGATACTGGAGTCCGTCGGATCGATGGTGATTGCGCCTACAGCCAACGACTCTAATTGAAAGTCGAAAAGATTGGTCCAGTTGAGACCGCCATTGGTCGATTTGTAAAGTCCACCTTGCGCCGTGCCTACATAGACAATATCCGGATTAGTGGGATGAATCGCGATGGAGATCGTACGGCCACTGACAGGAACTCTCGTGACGCTGGTCTGGCCCAAGGGAATAGGTGCTGGGCCTAGAAACGCCCAAGTGGAGGTATTAATGGGCGCCATCAAACCTAGCCGCACTCTCTGCCGCATCTGAACTTCTTGTCTTTCCAACTGCTCGAGCGCTCTTTCGCGAGGATCGTAGGGCAGATTCACGGGCCGGCCGCGAAGAAGATCGATGTAGTCGCCGCGCAGTCGTAGATATGTTTCCTTATCGATACGACCGGCCAATCCGGGCGGGAGATCGGGATCTTCTGAATCGTCATCAAGTACTGCCAGATCTGCAGGCGTGATAATTGAGTCCTCAATTCGCCCGTCGCTCCGGCCGAGGTCCATCAGGCGTCTTAAAACCTTTGCAGTCGAGTCTTGTTCAGTCTGTTTTGACTGCTCGGTTCGCTGAGCCGCCGCGGAATCTTGCTGTCCTTGGCTTGACGTGTTTGGTGAGAACAAAGCTGCAGTAGTGACCGCAGCTAAGATAAAAGTCAGAACGATCGCGAATCTCTTGGTTCGGTGCATTGCGCTCTCCTTTTGTTAACCCGCGTAGAAGCGTTGATATGAGGACTAGCAGGGCGGCCATGTGTTTGTGGTAGTGCTAATTCTCGGAAACCTCTGCCGCACGATCGGTGTTCCGAGGGTTCTGAGCTTTCAACTGAGTGAATTAGAAATTGTTAACAACAGGTAATTGGAAGAACGGTGTGCGCACAGTAAAGTCTCGCTCACTTATAGTCAAGATTTTTGCTGTTTACGGCCGATCTGAAGACGCGTAGCGCATCCATATTTTCGTAACCGTTCGAGTACCGGTGAGTGAGCGCGGAATGCAATGCGAGAAAACCTTGGTGCAAGAGAGACTGTGATGATGACTCTGAAAAGTAATGCGCCGCGTGAAGGAGAAATCGAGGTCCCATCTGTTGATAGTCCCAACCGAATGGAGATAGATCCCGGTGACATCCCACCTTCAGAACGGCCACGTAATCCGAATGTGGACGACCGAACGAAGATACCGGAACGTGATTTCGGATGACCGACCAGTCAATGCCAATTGACGATTGGATCTATGACGGGCCGATAAGACGGAATGAGTGATGCCAGTGTTCGATGGGTTGAATCAGAATGCCAATTGGCAATCGGCAATGATTCACTTCCTGAGCCAGCCTAGCAGACCATAAATAATGGTCTCGCGGTTTTCTTCGTAAATAGCCTTAGTCAACGGAATGCTCATTGGGCAGACCTTCACGCAGTTCTGAGCGTTGCCACAGATCGCAATGCCGTCCTCTTGCATGATCGCTTCCAGGCGTTCGTCGCGATTCATGGCTCCAGTGGGATGCATGTTGAAGAGCCTCACTTGAGCAATCGCCTGCGGCCCGATGTATTGATCACCGTCATACTGGGGACACGCTTCCAGGCAACAACCGCATGTCATGCAACGTGAATAAGCATAACGCTCCTGCACTTCGTCCTGATCCGCACGAGGACCTGGCCCAAGGTCGTAAGTTCCATCGAGTTCAATCCATGCGTGCACGCGTCTCAGGTGATCAAACATCTGCGATCGATCGACTATGAGGTCGCGAATGTTTGGAAACTTCGACATTGGCTCCAACTTGATCGGTTGTTCGAGGTGGTCTATTAACGCGGAACATGATTGGCGCACGAGACCGTTAATGACCATAGTGCAAATGCCACATACCTGCTCGAGGCAGTTCATCGACCACACTGGTGGTGAGGTTGGTTGGCCGTCTTTTGTTACCGGATTTTTTTGAATCTCCATCAAACAGGAGATCACATTCAGGTTGGGCCGGTAGGGAATTGAAAACTCTTCCCAGTATTGCGGCGAATCAGGATTAGCTCGACGGCGGATATGAATCTCAACAGTCTTCGGTGGAATTCGAGGTGCGTGGTGGCTTGCCGTGGGTTCTGTAGCGCTCATTCTGACTTGCCTCCCGCTTCTTCGATCGATTTTCCTTGCTCGCGCCGCGTCGCAGTGTCAACAAGCGGGTCGTTAACCTTCTCTTTGTTCTGCGTCCAGATTGATGGTCCACTCACATTTGCGGGTTTCTGTTCAGTGTCTGGTCTCGGCACTTGTGGAGCACCTGCCTTTTTCGCGCCTGCAGACGGCCCCTCCTGTTTGCCTTTGCTGTAGTCACGCTTGCGAGGTGGGATGAGCGAAACATCCACTGGGTCGTAAGAGAATACAGGCCCCTCACCGGAGTACTCGGCAATTGTTGTCTTCAAGAAATGCTCATCATCGCGATCGGGGAACTCGGGTTTGTAGTGTGCGCCGCGCGATTCGTTACGATTGAGCGCGCCTAAGGTGATCACTCTTGCTAACTCAAGCATGTTTGCCAAGTGCCTGGCGTGCGGCAGCGCCATCGTAGCCCACAAGTTGGAATCATTGATCGAGATCCGTTTATAGCGATCCATCAACTCTAGTAACTTCTCATCAGTGGCTTTTAGGCGATCGTTGTAACGAATCACGGTGACGTTGTCCGTCATCCATTCCCCCATCTCCTGATGCAGAATGTATTGATTTTCATTTCCGCTCTGCTTTATCAGCGAATCGTTGATCTCCTGTTGCAGCCTTAACTCCTGATCGTAAATGCGTGACCCATCTGCACCGTTGCGCTCGACATTTTTCGCAAACTCAAGCGCTGCAGGCGCAGCGACGAAGCCGCCGTACACACAACTGACGAGTGAATTCGCGCCGAGCCGGTTGGCGCCGTGAATCGAATAGTCACACTCGCCCGCTGCTAATAACCCGGGAATGTTCGTTCGCTGGTTGTAGTCAACCCACAAGCCACCCATTGAATAGTGCACACCGGGAAAGATGCGCATGGGCACATGTCGTGGATCATCACCCACGAACATTTCATAGATTTCGAGGATTGCGCCGAGCTTGCGATCGAGGACGTCAGCAGGGATATGAGTCAGATCAAGTAGTACCTGGTTTTTTCCAAGGTAACCGTATCCTTCAAGACACACCTGAAAGATTTCTCGAGTGGCGATATCACGAGGCACCAAATTCCCATACGCCGGATATTTTTCTTCCAGGAAATACCATCGTTCGTTCTCGGGGATTGAAGCAGGTGGTCTAATGTCGCCCTTCTTACGCGGTACCCACACACGGCCACCTTCGCCGCGTGCCGATTCCGACATCAGCCGCAGCTTGTCTTCGCCAGGGATTGCCGTGGGATGGACTTGAATGAATTCTCCATTGCCGTATTTCGCGCCTTGTTGGTAACAAGCAGAGACAGCACTTCCAGTACAGACCATAGAATTGGTTGACTTGCCATAGACCAAACCTGGTCCACCCGTCGCAATGATCACCGCATCGGCAGGAAAAGCCTTTAACTCGAGCGTCTGTAAATTCATCGCGATGATGCCACGACAAACCTGCGCGCCATCCAAAACCAGCGATAGCATCTCCCAGTGCTCAAACTTCCTGACTTTGCCCTCGACTTCATAACGTCGAACTTGTTCGTCCAGTGCGTAAAGCAACTGTTGACCAGTGGAGGCTCCGGCGAAAGCAGTACGATGATGCTTAGTTCCACCAAATCGGCGGAAGTCGAGCAGTCCTTCGTTTGTTCGCGAGAAGGGAACGCCCATCCGATCGAACAAATAAATGATCGACGGCGCCATGTCGCACATAGCTTTTACAGGCGGTTGATTGGCAAGGAAGTCACCACCATAAACCGTATCGTCGAAGTGTTCCCAGGTCGAATCACCCTCACCCTTTGTATTTACCGCGCCGTTGATTCCGCCTTGCGCGCAGACCGAATGCGATCTCTTTACTGGAACGACCGAAAACAGATCCACTGAATGACCCGCCTCGGCAATCTTCATCGCCGCTGCCAGTCCAGCTAATCCTCCACCCACAATCGCGATTCTTGTTCCGTTACTTGCCATTTAAAAGATCCCTCCAAGAAGACCGCCTGGACGGATGAAAGCCACCGCAGCGTTGATGCCCACCAACAACAGCACGGCACCGAACGCAATGCACGCATAGCCGGTCAATCGTTGTGCGCGTTCCCCAATAGTGATACCCCAGTCGACCATAAACAACCAGATTCCATTGGCGAAGTGCCAGACCGTTGCTGTGATTCCGATCATGTATATGAGAAAGATCGGTATCAGCCGAAACTCTCTGGACACGATGTCGAAAGCTTGGTTCGGGCTGTGCGCAACAGAGATGGTGTTCAAACCTGGAATTAGTCCGAACCTGAAGTTCAGTACATGGAAGGTGATAAAGAAGAACAGAATCACACCCGTAATGCGTTGGATCAAGTAGAACCAGTTACGCGGATAAGGATAGTCGAGGTTGTTTGGTCGAGCTTCCCAGGTAATCACCAGACCATAGACGGCGTGATAGATGAGCGGTATAAAAATGCCGCAGATTTCCACAAACAGGATGTATGGTATCGATTGAAGATCTTTGACGGCTTCGTTGAAATCTGCGGGACCGGATAGGGCTTTTGAGTTCGTGTAAAAATGTTCGAGAAGAAAAATACCTAGTGGAACAATTCCCGAAAGCTGATGCAGCTTGCGCAAGACGAACGTCCTGCTCAATTTGATCGCCAAGAACACGCTCCTTTGTCGAAGTCGATGTCAGGGGCCAATAAACTACTGGCAGGTAACTTAGATATGAATTGCACAGTGACGATGAAATTATATGGAGAAGTAGGTTAAATGCCAACCGGTCGAAAATTTGGCAATTGCCGCAGCATTACTAAGTTGGTTGAACGCTGAGAGATTGCTAAGGGCCACAATATCCTTCTAAAGGAAAGAATCATCATGCACAAAAGGGAATACAAGATAATTGAGAAGAGCGTTTCAGAATCGCAATTGAATGAGCTTGGCAAAGATGGGTGGGAGTTAGTGGCGGTCGTACTCAAGGCTACGTTGATAGGCCACGTATTCTTCTTTAAGCGACTTGTTGCATGAGCAACACAAGGCAGGACACTGGCGACAATTGCAATTTTCGAATTTCAACTGCTCACGTTACGGGTTGATCCCTCGCTTGCAACTATGGATGAAATCACTTCGCTAACAGCAACACGCATTGTTGATTTAATAAAGAGCGGTCAGCTGTCGCCCGTGGAGGTTATCAGTGCATATCTGTGGCGGATTGAACAACTGAATCCACAATTGAATGCGTTTATAACGCTTGCTCAGAATTTGGAGCAGAGCGCCAAAGATGCAGAAGCTGCTGTCATTCGCGGCGATCCTGTCGGAGCGCTTCATGGTTTACCCATCACCATTAAAGACACGATCGAAACTGCCGGTATTCGTTCGACTAGTGGCTCCAGAATGCGAGCAGACTTTGTGCCTTCAGTCGATGCTCCTGCCGTGGCTCGTCTTAAAGCAGCTGGAGCCATAGTTCTCGGAAAAACCAATGCGGCCGAAATGGCGATGGACTATAACGCTGATAATCCGCTCTTCGGTCGAACTAACAATCCATACAAACTGTCATACACACCTGGAGGCTCCAGCGGCGGCGAGGCTGCGGCGATCGCTGCGGGTATGTCATGCGCAGGCTTAGGGAGTGATCTGGCTGGTTCGATTCGCATCCCTGCGCATTTTTGCGGAATAGCCGGATTCAAACCTTCAACTGGAAGTGTCCCAGGTGAGGGTCAATTCCCTCCCGGTATCGGTCCTTACTCACTCGGTGCCGTGATTGGTCCAATGGCCCGAACCGTTGGAGACTTGGAATTACTTTTTTCGGCTCTTGCTCAAAATAGGAATGCGTCTTTGCTTCGTCCTGAAGATCTGAAAGGCACACGCGTCGCCTTCTACACCGATGACGGAGTCGCTCCAGTTACAGAGGAAACTCGTAAGGCGGTGAAAGCGGCTGCTGCTGCACTCGCAAGTGCTGGTCTCTCGGTCGAAGAACTTATGCCGCCGGGAATTGAGCAGGGTTATGACCTTTGGTTGAAGCTCTTCTCCCGGGCCTCAGTGGTCCAATTGCGTGATGTCTATGATGGAAACGAAGAGGAAGGTGGCTCATTTGTTCGTTGGCGTCTTTCGTCTGCAGAGGATTCATCGCCCCAGTCTCTCGATGAGTACATCAGATCCTGGATGCAACGAGATCGGCTGCGGGAGAAGCTGCTGGCCTGGATGAAAGACGTTCCGTTGCTCATTGCGCCTGTGGGTTCCACGAATGCGTTCGAACACGACACGCTTAAGGTGAATGTTGATGGTTCCCCTTTAGGTGTTTTTCGAGCGTTTAGTTACTGCCAGACGTTCAATGTATTCGATCTGCCAGTGGTTTGTGTTCCCGCGGGCAGCTCGAGTGATGGGTTGCCGATTGGGGTTCAGATTGTAGGACGACCTAATGGAGAGGACTTGGTTTTGGCTGCAGCGCGAATTGTTGAAGTAATGCTCGGTCGAGGGAATTTAAAAATTGAAATTTAAGATTTCAGATTTCTAGTTTCACACTGAAGGTGCTGACATTCAGGTTTGAAATTGCGATTTTGAGATAAAAATGAAAGTAGTGAGCGTCCGCTGTTCGAATCTGAGATCGGAAATTTGAAATCTCAAATTTGAAATTTTAAATTTCATATTGATCCGATATAGTTTGCGCAATCGATTCTCGCCTTAGCCCCAATTCTAGGAGTCAAAGTTATGGATGTTCTAGCCACATTGCTAACCCTTATCTTCTTAGGATTCGTTGGAATCGTCCTTCTCATAATTGCGGTGAAGACGATTCGAATTGTTCCACAAGCGACGGTGATGCTGGTGGAACGACTGGGCCGCTTCGACAAAGTTGCGAGCAGCGGACTGAACATCCTCGTGCCTTTCCTTGATAAACCGCGAGGTGTTTACTGGACGAACACTCGGCCCGGCATGACTTCCATCGACCTGCGCGAGCAGTTCATCGATTTACCTCCACAACCCGTTATCACGCGTGACAACGTGACAATTCACGTTGACTCGGTCGTTTATTGGCAGATAACTGATCCGATCAAAGCGGTGTACGAGATGAATGATCTTGTAGGCGGCATTGTCCAGTTGACAATCACCGGCATGCGTTCAGTGATGGGCGAAATGGATTTAGACCATACGTTATCTTCGCGTGACCAGATCAATTCAAAACTGCGATTGATCCTGGACGAAGCTACGGATAAATGGGGTGTGAAAGTTACTCGCGTTGACGTGAAGAACATCAACCCACCTGAAGACGTTCGAATCACCATGGAGAAACAGATGACCGCTGAGCGCAATCGGCGTGCTCTCGTGCTACAGGCTGAAGGTGACAGGCAGGCGGCAATTACTCGTGCCGAAGGTGAGAAGCAAGCAGCCGTCACGCGAGCTGAAGGCGAGAAACAATCGGCGATATTGCAGGCGGAAGGTGCGGCCCAGGCGAGATTGCGTGCAGCCGAAGCCGAATCCGAAGCAATCACACGCATAGCGACCGCTATTGGCGAGGGCGACCCTGCTCACTATCTGATTACTACTCGCTACATCGAGAGTTTGAGAGATATGACGCGGACAAATAACTCGAAGGTGATCTTTATGCCGGTGGAAACCTCAGCGATGCTTTCCAGCGTCGGTGCGATCAAAGAGGTGTTGTCTGAGACTGGCGAAAGGGGCGGAGATCAAAATCCACCCATGCCGCCCAAGCCACGAGAACTGCCACGTTAGTTTTCTTCGTAGCTACTGTTTCAGGGAGTGTGAAGACAGGATCGTATATTTAGAGCCCTTACTGCTTAGTTCGCTTCTCATCAACAATAGTTCTGACACGTTAACGTCTTGCGGCTCAAATCCCAGCTCCTCATGAGCAGCTGCCAAGGTTCGTGCGTGGTGAGGTTTTCTTAAGCGCCCGATAGTGAAATGTGGTTGAAACCCTCGATTCTCTTTTTGAAAGCCTCGAATAGTACATTCCTCATCAAGTTTTTTGTGCAGTTCCTGAAGCTTACCTGAAGGATCTTCGATACCAATCCAAAGAACTCTTGGCGGGCCCTTCTTGGGAAACGCGCCTGCACCTCCGACGATGATATCGAATGAACTAATTCCGCTAACCGCGCTAGCAGCCGCACTCGATAACTTCTCAACTGCGTCGGCAGATACTTCGCCTATAAATTTAATAGTCAGATGCATGTTGTCTTCACGCGTCCAACTCGCCGATGCGTCCGGCACCAGATCTCGCAAGCGTTCGCTCTGCGCTGCTGCACGAGACCGAATAGCAGTTGGGAGATGTATCGCGAAGAAAATTCGCCAGAGAGGTTGATCTTGGGCCATGAAACTTCCGCCTTGTTGGGGCCGTCTGGTCAAGGCTCACGAGGGATGCCCACCGGAGGGTCCCCTACAAAGGGTCGAGCACCAAAGTGGATTTCGTTGCCTTTGCAATTGCAGCTTCGGAGAACGGAAAGACTGCTGGTGTCACCGCCTTCCAATCTTCTAGCTGATCTTTCCAGTGCGGGCTGGAAGGCAGACCCGACTCGCCCAATGCGATCCCCTGTTGCGTTTGATCCCAATTAGCAGTATCGGCAATCAGTCTCATCGAAACAGACGCACCTACATTCACGGTAGCGCCAACCAAAAAACCGGTACCGTTCTGTGGGAAGGGCGGAATTGTAAACTGCAGACCGATTAACGGTGCTTGCGCGAGCGGATGAGGGAACCGTGACTTGACCATGTTGCCCCACGTCCACTTGGTTTCATCCTCACCAAGTGCTTTCGTGAGGGCTTGCCGCGCTTCGTTGTAGCAGGCTTTCAATAAGTCCTGATAGCTAGAAAAGTCTTTAGGCAGCCATTCACGTGGCTGCTCGATAATGATTCGATCGAGAGTGGTATCAAAGGTGGCCCAGCCGAACGATCTCGCTCTTTCATCTCCCAACGCAGCATTGATGATGCGGGTGCGAAACGCGAGTCGCATTTGAGCGACCCACGGCGCGGTTCTCGAATCCACGTTCAGTAAGCCATCCCAGTCTTCAAATGAAGCAATCACATTACGCAAACCTTCATCTGCCGGCGCAGTCAAACTATTTGGCGGGAACAGCTTGTTCGTGGCTCGAGCAAACGTCACTCCTGCGCTGCTGTAAACATCTCCGAGGACTGCACGGTAATCGTCTGCGGTGAGTTTTTGTTTTTTCTGTAATAGGTCGAGGATGCGACGCGCGCGGTATGGCTGCGCCCACGAATGCGTCAGAACATAGGGGTAGTCCGAGCCCACAATTCTTTGGTTTGCTGTGACGATGATGCCTGATGGCGGATCGTACAAGTGAGGCAACTTGTCGAACGGAATGAAACTGGTCCACTGACCTGCATCGGTGGCTCCGTCGTGCGGAACACTTCCGTCGCCACTGCTCCTTAGCGGCACAATGCCAGCCGCGTAGTAGCCAATGTGACCTGCAGTGTCGGCGTAGACGATGTTCTGCATGGGACCGGTGTAACGCCGCAGTGCCTCGGTAAACTCTTTCCAGTTATGGGCGCGGTTCAGTGAGAATGAGATGTCGGGATTGTTGAGTTTCGGATCGAGAGCTGTCCAACGCAGCGCATAACGTCTTCCTGCCCGGTCAAGGATGATTGGACCATTGCGCGTGACAGTAACGTTGTGCATCACGGTGTCAGTTGCTGTATCGGTGAAACCTTTGCGTACCTTAATCGCTTCCTGACGCACCTCGACATCTCGCCAACCAGATGGAGTCTGATATTGATTCGGGTTCTGGGGATTGAACTTCTCCAGATAGACGTCTTGAACATCAGTGCCGACGTTAGTGAAACCCCACGCGATATCTTCGTTGTGACCGATGACGACTCCTGGAAGTCCGGCTGCGGTAACGCCGGCCACTCGTACGCCTGGTGCTGAGAGGTGGACCATGTACCAGATAGACGGAGCTGACGGCATTAAATGGGGATCATTCGCGAGCAGTGGTTTCGCAGATGCGGTGTGTTTTCCACTCACAACCCAGTTGTTGCTTGCAGCCAAAGCGTCTGTGTCGAGACCAAGTCGAGCGAGCGTTCGTGCTTGAATCTGCGCTTCGTTGTCGATGCCTTCCAACAAGTCACGAACTGAACCATCATCGAGTGCACTCAGTTGTTTGCTTGAGGCGCGGTTTTCTTTCCCGTTGTCCTTTCCAACAACCAGAACGTCTAGAGGTGAAGTCTCGGGAAGCAGGGCGGCCAGCTTTTCCTGGGGAAGATCGGCTAGCATTTCACGCATCACATCAAGTCGCCAGGAATTAGAGAGTGCTTCGAAGAAAAGCTTGACGATGATAAGCGAGTCAGATGGTGTCCAAGGACGGGGCCTGTACTGGAGGATTTGAAACTCGGGCGGGAGATTCTTCGCATCGAGTGAATCGATGTATGCGTTGACTCCCTTGGCATATGCTTCGAGTAGCGTTCGTGCCCTTGGCGAAGTTTGGGCCGCTTCGGCATCAGCAGTTTGAGCAAACCCAAGCGTGCGACGTCGCTTATCTTCTTCCAGAGCGCTGCTGCCGAGTACTTCCGCAAGTTCTCCCCGCGCACTGCGGCGTAACAGGTCCATCTGCCATAAACGATCACTTGCGGTTAGGTAACCTTGAGCGAAGTGCAAATCTTCGTCGTTGTTGGCGCTGATGTAAGGAATTCCTCGCCCGTCTCGGCGTACGGTTACGCGGTCGCGCAAGCCGGCGAGTTTCAATGAGACTTCAGCAGGTGCCGGAGTTTGAGCAAACGCTGGCGGTAGTGACACCAACGTGAAAAACAGGATGGCGAAAAGAGTGGCCACCGCAGGAGCAATCAGATTTTTGGTTTTCATTGATGAGTCCCGAATCAGGTTGGCACTAGCGCGCGGCATGTTACTTTGGAGTGCAGGGACTTGTCACCGCTTTGAGTAGTTCTGCACCTTAAACGTTTCGGTGAAAGAGGAGAGCTGGGTAACCACATAAAGCGGTGGCAAGTCCCCGCACTCCAAAAATTCTTTGACCCTCGGAACAAACAGCCATTACAATCCGGCGCGATGAAACCGCCGACTCACTTCGCATTGCGCTACCTACTCATTGCTTGTTTCATTGGCTTTGCATCGGTAGCGAGTGCGCAGCAGAGGCCGTTGCTGACAGAAGATGTCGACATCATCCCGCCGGGCACCATGCGCATTGAAGCGGGAATCGACTTTCTGCAGAACTCACAGTTTCCTGCATCCGGCCTTACTGGCGACCTCACCCGAGTAGGAGTAATTGGAGTCAACATTGGCTTCGCCCCCAATGTAGAGTTCCAGGTCGACGGTGTGGCCCAAAACTTCTTGAGTATTAATTCCCGAGTTCCTGGCGCGATTCCTCTCGAACTTCTGCCCGGTGCGAATACAACCAACGACGTCGGGGACTTCACGCTCTCAGCAAAGATCAAACTTCGTGCGGAAACAAATCGTGGCCCATCGCTCGGCTTTCGCTTTGGCGTTCAGTTACCCAATTCAAACCAAGCTCGTGGTATCGGCCTGAACCAAACGAACGCTTACGGCTCAATTTTGATTGGCAAGAAATTTGGTAGCGAGGGCCGGTTGAATACTTTCGGCAACTTAGGA
>JBKPAL010000090.1:0-12432 GCA_046726395.1 Acidobacteriota bacterium | reverse complement strand
CCAAAAGACCAATTCCGAACTATTTACTCCGTCCGCGGATCTCAGTGTCCCAGTACCGAATCCATTGGCCAACATTCTTGCGCAATACCTCCCAATCGAGATCCATGCGCGTGAATGATTCATTCATCCATGCAGGCAATCGGGTTCGGTCAATGTCCTGCCGAATGGGAATTCGGTTGTAAGTGCGGGCAGCGTGCTCGAGACTCTCCGGGGTCGTAACGAACTCATAAAAGCTTCGTGCATCAGCTTCGTTCGGCGCTCCTCGCACAATAGCAATCCCATCAATCACTACCGGCGTGCCACTCTTCGGAACTATGTAATCGACCGGCAAGTTCTTTTGCTCTTTGAATAGATGAACATCGGGCATATCGGAGAAGCTGACGAGTCCTTCGCGTCGCGCTAACTTTTGCATCAACAGAGTCCAATCGGCCGTGTATTCATGGACATTCGCATCCAAGCGACGCAGCCATTCATAACCCTGCTCAGGTGACGCGCTATCTTTGAATGTGCGCCAGATCATCGCGCCGAAAATCACTTGCATTGTGTCAGATGGATTAGGATTCCTAATCAAAACTTTATCGCGCCACTTTGGATTAAGCACATCATCCCAGTCGCGCGGAACATCGTCTGGCTTCACAGCCTCACTGTTGTAAACAATTACTTCCGGAGTCTCATACGTTCCGTACCACCGATCCTCTTTGTCCCTACTGGACTGAGGAACCTGATTGGCCCATGTTGGGCGATAAGGCGCGAGCAGGTTTTCATCAGCGGCAGTTTGAAAAGTTGTGTGAGCTGCGCCCCACCAGAGATCAGCTTGCGGGCGATTGCGTTCGGCGCGAATGCGCTCGAGTACCTGTCTTGAGCCCATGTCGAGAAACTGGACCTCGACATCGGGATGCTGTTGCTTGTATCGCGCGACAAAATCATGTAGCAGATCCTGCCCGTGAGGGGTATAGATCAGAAGTTTACGAGAGCCGGAATTTCCGGTTCGATTGCAGGAGACTACGAGACAGAAGAAGCAGCAGCAGGCAAGGAAAAGGACTCGAATGTTCAGGGCCATGAGTCGGATGTTAGTATTTGCTTAGATTCTTTGGCATGCTAGCACACAACTATAGGGTTCAATATCTCATCTGATGTTGCGGTGACTTAGGGAAGGCAGACGGGAAAGAGACGAGATGACGGTAACACGACGAGTTTTAAGAGCTGGTGGTTGGGGAGTCGCGAAACGACTAATCAAGCCAGTTCCCATTATTGGATCGCTCTTCGCGCTCGGGCTCGCAGCCTTTGAGATCCGGAAGAAGGGTCTATTGCCAGGAGTGATCCACGTTGGATTGGATGTTACGCCTGTTGTCGGAACCGCAAAGAACGTAGTCGAGATCTTCACCGGCGACTTGATCCCAGATAAGCCCCGAAATAACTCACACCCACCTCAATCACTTCAAGAGCCTGGGCCATTACAGCACCAGTAGCGGCAGCGACTGGATAACTCAAACCCACTTAACGAGTTCAAGAGCCGGGGCCAAGTCAGTACCCGGGAGGGCCCGGATGCTACGCTCAGACAGATAGATCCGACTGACCCTCCGATCGCCGCGACGCAGTCAGTACCGGGAGCGATAGCGACCGGATACTACCCCTAAGCTTTTGAGACGGGTCGATATCAACCGTTACCACTTGTGACCTTAGAAAACAAACTGACGCCGAATGCAAGCTCTATGACAAGTTAGGTTGACCTTGTTCGTTACTTAGCGGGGGTAAACCACCCTTCCTAACCTAGAGACTTTCTAACTTGAACAGCTTCTTTAAGAATTGAGTGCTGACTAATTGATTGCTGACTAATCGTTCAACCGATTTGCTCGTGAGGGCGAAGGACCAAATCTCTTGAATCCTTAATGCAAAGGATCGAATAACATGATAGGCCTTCAACTCTGCCGAATAATAATTCAGGTGGGAATGTCTCCAGGTGAGGAAGGGCGGTTACCCCGCTTACCTTCGTTACACACAATTACCAACGGAATAATATCCCTCCAGCCTTATGAGGCGGCGACCACGTCGTTGATAAATTTCGTTTTGGCATCGTGATATTTTGCCTGACTGTCACCGAACCTTTGGCTCAGTTCTTCAGCTTTTCGTAAGCTTTTGCTAACTAAGAATCATTCCTCAAACGATCACGGAAAAGCAGGTGATTGGCCCACTTCGCACCGCCATACTTGACCACATGAACGTAGTGTGTGCGCGGCACCCCTTTTCCGAATACGTGATCGTTCGCGATACCCGCATGCTCAATATAGTCATAGCCGATCTCCGCAAGCGGTGCTTTGCACAAACTGCCTTTCTAAATTGCGCAACTCCAGCCAACATATCGAGGATGGGCTTAGCTTTGATTCCGGGAATAGACGTGCTGCCGATGTGTTGGAGATCGATGATGAGGTGACCGATAGCTGATCTGATGCGCTTTTCTTCTTCTCGATAAAGATCAGACCAGACCAAATTATGATCGCTCAGGCGAACAAAATTATTCTCGACAACGAGAACGCTCTGTTCGCTCTCTTTGCCCATGGCTTAACCCAGCACGTTTGCCAAGGTTTAGGTTACACCCGACAACCCCGGCTCCACGCACGATGGAATCAAAAAGCGAGGGTGGCAATCATGAATGGACATCAAACGGATCACTGGCCCGAATCTTTTCGAAGGAACTTCCAGCTAAAGCAGCACAATGTGAAAACAGGAACACCAAGCATGGCATACCCGATAGCATTGATTTGGAAATGACATCCGTTTGCTCCCGCGTAAGCCCAGCCGCCGCCGATTCCTAAGAAGACAACGACGTATAGAAACAACAAAGGTAACAAGCAAGTCGCGACCAGAATTAGCAAGACAACGTTTAAGAGTATTGATTTCACGCGCAATTGTTCGACACGCAATCGTAGGGGATAGGTCCCAACGCCGATCACCTACGCCCGTGAACCTTACTCATTCATGTTTGAAGCATGAGTCTCAGTTGTGCGCAGTCGAGGCGGCCGAACGCCTCTACTCTCATAAATCCTACGTCCTTTCCAGGTCACGCCTTTGCCCGTTGTAATCCGCATACTCGAATCAAACAACATCGCATAGCACAGGCTTAAGCCGAGAGGCGCAGTCAATGCATAAGTGGGAGAGACTTTGGAAGGTATGCTGACGATCGCAAGGACAAGAACCTGAAGGAACCATGAAAGGAAGGCAGGAATGAACAATCCCCAAAGGTTTGCACTCTCGCCTACCGCAATTCCAATCGCAGACACCAGAGCAATGAGCGGCGGTACAACCGACATCACATACATTGACAACACGCTTGACAACGCGAACGGCAGTGAGAACTTCACGCCTGAGAACCAATTCTTGGTACTGCACTCCCACATTTCACCGAAACTTGAATACATGCGTGTACTGACGAGACTTGGTGCACATGCAGTAAACAGACGTGCACCAGAGCGCTTGATCATTTCCGCCAGCCGCACGTCTTCCATTACTTCGTCTTTCAACGTTTCGTAAGCACCGACTTCCTTAAGCACTGTGCGGCGCATCAGAAAGAACCCGCCGATGCCAACAGCTCCCTTCGTGTTGGGATTACCAATGCGATAAACGAGAGTGAACATCAGAAATACCCATGCCCAGGTCGGTATCATCACGCGTTCCCAAAATGACTCTGCTTCAAAGTGCGGGATTAGCGTTATCGCGTCACCTCGGCATTCCAGGATGCGATCCATTGCCGTGCGCAAGGCGGCCTTATCAAAGATCATGTCGGCATCCGTCGCCAGTATCCACTCGCCGCGGGCGTGATCGAAGGCTTGCTGCATTGCATAGGGTTTGCCAAGCCATCCAGCGGGAAGTTCTTGTCCTTCGAAGACACGCAAGTGCTCATCGCTTATGGCGAGTGTCTTCAATATTAGTCCTGTTGCATCCGTCGAGCGGTCATTTACGGCAATGACCTCAAACCGTGGATAATCTTGAGCGAGAATGGAGCGAATACAATTTTCCAGAACACGATGTTCTTCGTTGCGAGCAGGAACCAGAACCGATACAAGAGGCGCACCATCAACCGTCGGCAAATTCGACCTTGGTGACAAGGACTTCTGGAGAATTAAGCCATAGATCGTTAGAGCTGCACTTACGATCCAGCCAAAAGCAATGAACCAGACAATGCTTGTCAATATCGTTAGCGCATTTAATTCAAAGAGAATCGCTGGCATTTAATGGAGATTGAAAGTAAAGGTTTAAGCTTTAGGAGGTCCCTCACAGGAAAATCAGCTGACAACGCTCGCTGGATGAAGTCAATATCACCTCGCGGTAGCGGGCGGGATGGACCAATTGGAAATTGGCAATTGGAAATCGGCAATGCTGCGATCCACCCGCTACCGCGAGGCGGTACTGACTGTTGCCCGCGCTTTAGATTCAGGCTGCGCAATTCCATCGATGACAGTTGCTGACCATACCGCAAGCTGTTCGCGCGATGTCCGATTATGTCGGGCTGCAGCCCGGTTATAGGTTGTAAGTAATTTCCGCTGATCACAAATACATTCGATCAATGTCCGCCGTCCGTATGTTTTTTCAATCAGCACCGACATCTTCCAGCCGACCGTATACCAAGGGCCTTGAATGCCAAAGAACGATGAGCCATTCTGCTGTATCTGATCTTCGGTCAGGCGATTTCCCAAAACATCGATGAAAAAAGTTTCGACTTTCTTCAGATCGTCGTTGACGGTCGCCATGTCCTTATCCCAGCGCAAGCGTTCGTCGCTGTTACTGACTGCGTGGGGATGAACGTTTGGGCCACCGGCTGCCGCGAGCATCGCAAAGCCCTCACCAAAGGCGCCTATCATTTTCACTACGATCTGCGCTGATGTAGGTAACTTAGCAATCTCCTCGGATGTTTGTTTAGACGGACAACTGCTGCTGTACCCAATATGATGGAGTTCGTGAGCGAGAGTATTTTCAAACTTCTCCTTACTTACGGTGGGATCAAGGTAAAGGAAGATAGCTGGATCAGTTTTCACTTCGAATACAAAACTGTTAGTTCTCGGCTTAATCACCGGATAAATCTTCGCGGCGATTCGGGCTTCTTTCGGCAAGTAGGCTAAAGCTAAACGCGCCGAGTGAGTAATATCGGCTTTGCTCCATTTGGCAAGCGTTTCTTCGAGTGCCTGCGCCTGTTTCGTCACTTCATCGGATAGAACGAAGGTCTTGAAATCTGCATCTTCAAAAGGGCGTTTCATTGAAGACTCACGCTTTTTGAGGCGAATGTATCCCTCACTCTGAAATACTCGTTGCCAATCAGCTTCGGTAATTGGTTGATTCGTTTTCTTCTTTGCAAGAATAGCCAGCACTGCGTCGGCTTCATCGGTGACGAGGCGAACATTCACAGCGGACGGCATCGATGTTTGTGCGGCACAAACGGACGCAAAACCAAAAATGCTGCAAACGATGTAGGCGAGGTAGCAAGCAGCTGAGGCTTTTATAGAAACGGCGTTTCTGTATTCCATGCACATCAATCTTTTCTGGAGAGAGCAACAGTTCGTCGTACTGATAGCCCATACATACCAGATAACCCTGAGCCCGGGCTACTAAATAGATTGGTCAATTAAAGATAGATTTCCAAAAGCCTGTTGGATAGCGTGCGGGTCAGAGATGTTTATAGTTAATGACTTGTTAGACCACCGAGACGCCACCATCAATTTTTTTCGCGAGCTTCTCTTCTAAATGAGATGCGACTCATGCCAGAACCATCCTCGAAATTTACCAGGCCCAACGTGATATTCAATTTGCTGAGATTAGGAGTGCCCCTGAGCCTCAGACTAATTTGCCTTATTATTGCAAGCTGATCTTCCGGCATCTTCAAGTCGACTTCCTCATCAGCCATGAGCGGGCTCTTTTGTGCGTTAGCAGCAGGAACATTGAAGGATTCATCCCCAAGGTATGTAACAGAAAAGCCGGGGAGACCTCCATTGGCATCGGTTTGAAGTTCAGGAAAAGTAACGCCAAAGCCGAAATGTTTAATTGTCTTGCCCGAGATATTTCTAACTTTGAAGGTTAAGGCATTCAACCAATTGTCATCGGCGGTAAAGAAATTACCAATCGTCACAGACTTTCCCGCTACCTTAATATCCACTATCTCGAGAACGTTGGGCTCTAACTTGATGAGAACTGGATGCCAATCTACAACTCTGTCTTGCTGTTGCGCGAAGACAAAGGAAGGTAGATATAAAGTGATGACTGCTGCGTACAGTATGTGTTGAATGGTCGACGCAATTACTTTCTTCATAACTCAAATCCTCCATTAACTACCGCCAGTGTTGAGCCTAGGGCCGAGTAGAAGCTCGAATTCAGTTGTCAGCTTGGGTCGCTGTGGACGCAGTGCTGCGACGACGAAAGGTATCGACAATTGTGTAATCAGACCGCCTGCTCCCGTCTTTGAAGTGAGTAAAAAGTTCTGCTTGTAATAGTTCGCCTTTAACAGGGCGAATGATCATAATCTGATCGGCGTAGTCGCGATTATATGTAATCGTAAGAGCCTGAGCCGTCTCAGCCAGGATAGATCCCACATTCGGCGCATAAGCTATTGCCTCGGCCTCACCCCAATCGCAATCCCGCGGATGACAACTTCCATAAGCGTGAACTGAAACTTTGTTTCCATTGAGGCTTATCTCCAACCGCGTGAGTCCACGTGTCGTAGGATCGATATTGCTCCATGTGCCAGCAAACTGATTGAGACTTGCAAAAGTTATGGGCGATAAAATCATCGGGACGAGAAGAGCTAAAACAGTGATTACCCTCTTCATAAGATTATCCTCACTGGAATGGTTGATAGATTAAGACTGGTACGGCAAAGGCCAATTAAGAGCGGCGAGATTGTGTATTCGACTTTTAGGAAGTCTCGGGCGGCGCGATCTCATTCACCGTTCCGCAATCAACTTGCAAAACACCTACTCCGCCGCTCCGGTCCAACGAGTTGTTAGGTCTGTTGGATTGTATCACTCGCTTTCGAGGGTAAGTCTGTGACGAGTTAGAGTTGACCCTATCGTTACTTAGCGGGGGTGAACCACCCTTCCCGACCTCGAGACTTTCAAACTTGAGTGAATCATCTGCATTTGAAAGCCTCTCAAGTTGCAAATAGCAGACTCAAGTTTCAAGTCTCGAGGTCGGGAAGGGTGGTTCACCCCGCTCAATACAGTCGCTGCACTCATTAACAAGTTGAGGCCCCCGGCTTATTAGGTCGCGGAATTCCTAGTTGTCCATTTTCAATTCATCCGCGTGTACTGGCGGCCGTTCATTGAATGGCCTGGCTCGTTCATACGCATAAGACAGCCGCAACAACGTTGGTTCAGACCAGTATGGCCCAAGCAGCTGAAATCCAATCGGCAGTCGCTCTGAAGACAAGCCGCACGGAACGTTAATCCCAGGCACACCCGCTAGATTCGCCGTCACTGTGTAGATGTCGTTGAGATACATCGCGAGTGGATCATCAACCTTCTCACCGATCATGAAAGCTGTTGACGGTGAAGTCGGCGTGATCATGGCATCACAGCTTTCAAACGCCTTTCGAAAATCCTCTTTGATTAACGAGCGCACCTGTTGGGCCTTTCGGTAATACGCATCATAGTAGCCCGCCGATAGGACATAAGTGCCCAGCATGATGCGACGCTTAACCTCAGCACCAAACCCCTCGTCGCGAGTCTTCTTATACATTTGTCGCAGCTCAGGCGCGTCTTCTGCCCGAAAGCCATAACGAACTCCGTCAAACCGCGCCAGGTTCGACGATGCCTCCGCCGTCGCGATGATGTAATAGACCGCGATCGCGTATTTCGCGTGTGGCAGGTCGAGCTCCACGATGTTGGCGCCCAGTTCGCGGTACGTCTCGACAACGTTCAGAACGGCCTTTCGAACTTCGTCGTCTAGGCCCTCACCGAACAATGCTCGGGGGAAGCCGATTCGGGCTCCGTCAATGGAATCGGTTAACTGACTTGCGTAATCGGGCACGGGAACGTCTGCAGTTGTTGAGTCGAATCGATCCCGACCGGCGATCACCTGAAGCACTCGCGAGACGTCGTACACCTTGCGACCAAACACTCCGACTTGATCGAGAGACGAAGCGAACGCAACTAGACCATAACGAGAGTTGCGGCCATAGGTAGGCTTCAAGCCAACGATTCCGCACAACGAAGCGGGCTGTCGTACGGAACCACCTGTGTCTGAGCCGAGTGCGACGGGCACTATCCCCGCTGCAACGCTGGCAGCTGATCCGCCAGAGGATCCACCTGGTACTCGACGGGTGTCCCAGGGATTCTTCACAGTACCGAACGCAGAGTTCTCGTTTGAAGAACCCATGGCAAACTCGTCGCAGTTCGTCTTGCCGACGATCACTGCTCCCGCTGATAACAGTCGCTCAATTACCGTTGCGTTGTAGGGTGGCTGGTAGTCGCCAAGAATTCTTGAACCACAGGATGCCTGCAATCCGACAACGCAGATGTTGTCTTTGATTGCGATAGGTACTCCCCTCAGCAGTCCGTCCGAGCTAGCCGTTTCATCAGCTCTTTGCAAAGCGCCTTTCCGATCCACTTCGAGAAAAGCGTTTAGTGTTGGATTCAGCTTCTCGGCTGCATTTACCGACGCCTCTACGACGCCGCGCGAGGTTGTATCTCCGCTCGCGATGCGACCGTGAATATTTTCGATTTCGCTTCTATTGATCGTCACGTTTAGCCTTTATCCTATTTCATCCCACGCACGGCCGACTGTTGAAGTAATCAGACACCACCGGCTTTAGCCGTGTGGTCATCAACTTTGACCTAGTCTCGGTTCCGTTTGCGGCGAAGAGACACCACCGACTTCAGTCGCGTGGAGTATGTCAATTTCATCCTTACTTAGGCAGACACGTCGAAATTGAAACTCCACACGACTGAAGTCGGTGGTGTCTCTGCTAGCTGAGGCGGCAAGTCTTCGTAGGCTGAAATTGATTGACCACGCGGCTAAAGCCGGTGGTGTCCAATTAGTTACACGGTATCTGCCGTGGGTTGAATTTGGATTTTCCGCAAAGGTCATCACGTTACAGAACTTTCGGTACTCGAAAGTATCCATGGGCGGGATCCGGCGCTTCGGCGAGTGCTTGTTTCTGGCCCAACGAAGGAAGCACCTCATCATCTCTAAACGTATTAGTCCGCTCACCTTCTGGAGTTAGACCACCAAGAGCTGGTTCGACATTAACCGTATCCACAGCATTCAACTGCTCGACGTAAGTGACAATCTCGGCGATCTGAGGAACGAAAATCTTTAGCTCCTCAGGGGTGATCTCGATGTGGGCGAGTGCGGCGATTTTTTCGATGTCTGCTTCGGTTATCGGCATAGGTGTTTCAGGTTCGTGTCTGTTCGGAACGGAGCAGGCAGCTTTCCACCGCTCCCAAGAAGAGGTCGCGCAACTCGGGATCTGCGATCTGATTAGCTGCTGAGATCAACTCCTCTGGCAGTGTTTCGCCGTGCCTCTTCGTCTGGTGCTGAGCTCTTTTGTTCGGTAGAGCGTCCGGAGCGATTTTCAACTCTATAGAGTTGATCAAGCTCTGACCAAGTGCTGCGTTAACTCGAAACAGCAGCGGTCGTATCATTTTCTGCATTTGCTTCTGCCACACCGAATCTCGCACGGCAACTATTAACGTTCTGTCGCGAAGGTGAAGTGCAACTGCGTGGTCGCGTAGTCCTTCACCAATTGCGTACTTCCAACCAGCGAAGCATGCCGCCTCTGTAACTTCGGGAGCACCCGCACCCGCGCGAAGTATGAAAGGTAAACTCTTGATTAGTTGTTCCATACAGTGATGGTTGACGATTGAACGCCTGTCGCTTACAACACGAAACTCGTAAATGACGCTTTGCGATGGATAGAATGGAGTTTAACGGAGATTTTCGAAACGCGCCAAGCAGGAGGTTTGTTTTGCAGCATCACACAACTCACCTGGAAAAGCTTCTGTTAGCGTCAAAGAGTCCAAGGCGCGCGGAAATTCTGCGAGCTGTCAATTGGCCCTTTGAGTCTGTGCCGGCAGACATCGACGAAACTCAGAAGCCGCACGAAGATGCGCCGACGTACGTTCTGCGGCTGGCGCGAGAAAAAGCTGCGGCTGTCGCTAACTCTCGCTCCGAGGGATTAGTGTTGGGAGCCGACACCGTTGTGGTCATCGACGGAACGATTCTCGGTAAGCCTCGGGACGATGATGATGCTGTCCGGATGCTCAGGATGTTACGAGGCAGATGGCATGAAGTACTGACAGGAGTGGCTTTGATTCGTGCGGGAACCGATCGGTATGTAACTGGTCAACAATCAACTCGAGTTCGTTTCAGTGAGTTGACCGATGAAGAGATCGATTGGTATGTGGCTAGTGGTGAACCTCTCGACAAGGCTGGTGCTTATGCAGTGCAGGGGATGGCGGGATTACTGATTGAGGAGGTTCAGGGCGAGTATTTCAATATTGTTGGTCTGCCTATAAGGTTGGTGTACGAACTCGCTCGAAAGATCTAATCGATATAGAAACGCCGCGATTACAGAACCGGGAGCGGTAGCGACCGGATACTAGCAACAACTCGTTACAGAACCGTTAGCGATAGCGATCGGATGCTAGCAACAACTCGTTACAGAACCGGGAGCGATAGCGACCGGATGCTAGCAACAACTCGTTACAGAACCGGGAGCGGTAGCGACCGGATGCTAGCAACAACTCGTTACAGAACCGGGAGCGATAGCGACCGGATGCTACATACAACTCAAGGCAACGGCAGTCCTTGATCATACAGAACGTAAGCTATCGCATTCACCAATTCCTCCTCATTCCACAGTCGACGCTTGCTTCCACGATATGCCCACGGACTCTTATCACTGTTCCAGCATCCTGTTTCTCTCATTTTGCGAGTGGCGTTTGCCTTCAGTGCATTAAGAATGAACTCTGGAGAGCATGATGCTGAGATCACTGTATGAACGTGGTTAGTTCGGATATTGAATGCCCAAAGCAGCCATTCGCGGATCTGGCATGTTTCTCGAATGGCGGCTTCTATCGCAGCTCGCCTCCTGGCGGTGAGTTTTACCGGCGGTTGTTTCAGCAACCTACGGTTGTACTTCCAACGCTTACTATTAGCCGGCAACTTAGGTGAGCCATATCTGTTGTGAAAGCGATCAACTGAACCTTCACGTCCATGCAACCACGAGCCATAACTGCGAAAAGTGATCAGATATGCGAGTGGAGTGTGATCGTTATTGAACTCACGGTGAGGCTGAGTCATAGGAATGAATTGTAGCAAGCAGCCGAACTTTACTTGTTAGCTTATCGCCAAACTCACCGACGGTAGGTTGATGCCAGGGTTGTTGCTAGCATCCGGTCGCTACCGCTCCCGGTTCTGTATCGTCAAGCTTGAATATCCCAATCCATCAGGTTCTTTACCAGCGGTCAATCGGTCGACGATCTGCCAATTCTTTAGGTCAATCACGGTAACAATGTCAGCGTTTGTGTTTGCAACGAACGCGTGGTCTAGACCTTGAGCTACTAGAATTCCCACTGGCACCGGACTTTGCGCGAACTGAGTGCCGAAGATTCGTTGACTGCTTTGACTCGCCTCCGTTGCTTTCACCTCCATCGGAATACGCCTCAGCTCCTTCTTGGTTGTAGCGTCAAAAACTGCGACGTCTCCCGATCGTGCATTAGAAACGAGAACAGACTTGCCACCGGGAACAAACTTCACCCGAATCGGAAAATCTTTCGATTCCAACGTGGCTGTCACTTTCAGAGCTACGACGTCAATCACTGAAACCGTATTTGCTGCTCTATTGGTCACCCAAACCTCTTTCTCATCTGGGGAGATATCGATTCCTTCGGCTCCAGCACCAGTCGAAATATCGGTGACGCGCTTCATCGCTTTCAAATCAATGACAGTCACCGAACCAGAGCCGATGTTGGCGACAAACGCTTTCGAATGTTTAGGGCTAATGACGACCATGTGAGAAACGTTCTGATCGGTTGTAATCGCTTGCACGACTTTGCTTGCCGCTACGTCGACAATCAGCAGTGCCTTATTCGCCTCAGCAGTAACCGCTATCTGATCACCCTTCAGCCACGCGATGCCATGAGGGCGTCGATATTCACCGAGGTCGATGGTCCGAACCATCTTTTTCCCTGGGATGTCGATCACGGTGAGTGTATTACCGGGCTGAGACTGCGCGCCGTAGTTGGCTATCACTGCCACCTTGCCATTGGGTGAAACAGCAGCTTCATGCGGGCCAACACCCGTGGGTATGGTCGCTACTACTCTTTTCGTCTTCAGATCGATCAAAGAAACTGTGTTGTCTGACTTGTTTAGGACAAGTAATGTCCCGGAGTTGCTGGGAGCACTGATGACACAAATCCAACCGCACAGAATGAGGCAGATTCCAAA
>JBKPAL010000089.1:0-7669 GCA_046726395.1 Acidobacteriota bacterium | reverse complement strand
TGGCGCTGGCGGCGGCTGTGGAAGTTCCCCGTTTATTAACGATTCAGACGAGTGAAGATGCAAGTCACTACACTAATTTGCCTGTGCTGGTTTCCGTTCCGGAGCTTCTAACTCCGAAAGAAGCGTTGGCGATCCCACGTCGGCGCAGACTTTTGTTAGCGGCAGGCATTGCGGTAACCATCGTCAGCATTCCATTGCTAGCGCTGGTCATAAAGGCAACACACGTTCTCGAAATAGTTGCGGCGGGTCGTGCGTAATTGAATAAGGGGAAACCGCTGGTTTCCCAAAGGGAGGCTCAAAGAGTGTACGCAGAATTTTACGGACTCAAGGAATTGCCATTCGCGCTGACCCCTGATCCGCGCTTCATCTATTTCACTCCATCTCATACAGAAGTGATGGCCAATCTCCACTACGGCATCGAAAGTGGAAAAGGCCTGGTAGTGGTTACCGGTGAAGTAGGAACTGGCAAGACCACAATCCTGCGCTGGATGATGCAGCGATTAGATCGAACGGTGCTGGTCGCCTACATCTTCAATCCACGACTTTCCGTTCCAGAGTTTTATCAGCATGTGGCTACTCTGCTCGATGTGCAGAAATGGGAAACGAAGTCGGAGTTGTTACTCGAGCTTGGTCGAGCCCTTGAGTCCCGTCACTCCCGCGGCCTCCGTACGGTTTTGATCATTGACGAAGCTCAGGGTCTTTCGCCACATGTGCTCGAAGAGATTCGGCTCCTTTCGAATTTTGAATCCAATACCGCGAAACAGCTTCAGATCGTTTTGACCGGACAACCAGAACTACGTGACGTTCTGAATAACCCGGATCTACGTCAGCTTAAACAACGCGTTGCTCTTCGTTGCGTTATTAAGCCGTTGCCGAACGTCGAAGAGACTGATCGCTACGTCACATCACGTCTACTAGTTGCGGGAGCTGAAAGGATCGACATCTTTTCACCAAGTGCTATCGACTACATCTATCGTTGCTCGGAAGGAATTCCTCGCAACATAAACAACCTCTGTGACAACGCCTTGTTGGCTGGATATGCAGCCGGTGAGATCACCATTAGTCGTTCTGTCATCGAAGAGGTCGCAGAAACCTTCGACATGCTTCCTCGTTCCGATCGAGGCATGCAAAAGGGCGAAGAACGAGAAGCGCCAGCTCGGATCTTTACATCAGCTGGACGCGCCGAGCTTTGGGCCGCAGGTTCGAGTACAGACCCTGAGCCGGAACCAGTTTCGCCTGTAGAAGGCAACTTGTGAGCTGACCTCGCTAAAGAGAGTTCAACGAAGGAGAAGTAGATGGGCAGAGTTTTCGATGCATTGCGACGATCCAACGCCAAACCGGCGAGTGGAGAGTCCCACAGCAAACAAGCAGCTTCACAACGCCATGCAGTACGCACCGAACGCGTACTTCCCAACGCGAAACAGATTGAAGAGGAGCTATTCAGCGGATCTTCAATACTCAACGTTGCGGAAAGCTCGGCGTACAGTTCAGCGTCCACTGCGCACACTGCGGATGCACCCGACGGGTCGGCACTCCCCGGCGGAATGGCTTCGCGTGCTGCTGGGGCAACTTTGGGCGCTGCCGGGGCGGCGCGCGTTGCGGAATTTCTCTCTTTTGAGATTTCCGCCACGCGCGTCGAACCTCATCTGGTTGCAGTTACTCAACCTCGATCGCCTTATTGCGAACAGTTTCGCTCCCTTCGTACGCGCGTCCTGCAAGCAGGGGAACGCGAAAACATGAAGGTGTTTGTGATCACGAGTTCGGGTATCGGCGAAGGTAAAACTTTAACGGCGCTGAATCTGGCATGGCTGTTGGCCCAAACGGAAGGCGTTCGCGCTCTCGTAATCGATAGTGACCTGCGTCAGCCCTGCGCTACTGATTATCTAGCGATCGATGCCCCGAGCGGGTTATCTGATGTGCTTTCGGGAAGGGTGTCATTCCAGGAAGCGATCGTCCGACTGGATCCGGCTGGACTCTTTCTACTACCGGGAGGTGAAGCTCGCCACGATGTTGCCGAATTACTCTCCGGACCAACATTTGAATCAGTGATCAGAGAAGCACGACGAATGTTTGACTACATCATCATCGATGCTCCTCCGTTGGGAATCTTCACTGATGCGAATGTGCTGATCAGTCGAGCCGACGGTGCGTTGCTTGTTGTGCGTGCGGGCAAGACACGGTACGCGATTCTGGACAAAATTTTGACGCAACTGCCGCGCGAGCGATTGCTCGGCGTGGTATTGAATCGCTCTGATGAAGGCTTTGAATCCAGCGCGTATTACTATCAACGGCGCTATTACCACCGCGATAAAAACGTGGTGCCTGTAGGTCCGCAAGACCCTGGCCGGGAAAAGCAAGAGGAGGTCGTGACAATTAGTTGAGAGCGTCACGCTTCAATACTCGAACTCTCGTTCTAATTGGTGCTGAGGCCGCAGTGATATTCGGCGCCATAGTGGGCGCTGTGTATCTCCGCCTTGGTACTGTGGATGCCGAGCATGAGTTGATTCTGCGACAGGGCCTGCTGAAGGCAGGAATGGCGACGCTTTACTGTCTTACGGCGTTCTACCTGTTCGATCTTTATGACTTTATTGTCATGCATGATCGCAGAGAGTTGGTATTGCGATTAATTCAGGCCTTGGGCCTGGCTTGGATCGCCTTAGCGCTGAGCTTCTACGCTTTTCCTCAACTGATGTTTGGTCGAGGAATTTCATTGATAGCGTTATTGCTCGCCTTAATGCTGATGGTGAGCTGGCGTATCTCAATTCATTGGTTCATGGGCCACCCGGATTTCGGGGAACGGATTCTTATCGTGGGCTCGGGCAACCTTGCAGTCGAAGTTGCACGTGAAGTTCTCGGTCGACCTGACGCCGGTTATCGCATCGTAGGCTTCGTTGGAACTGACTCGGACCTGTTAGGCAAGAGTCTTATTAACCCTCGTGTGATTGGGATGACTTCCGAATTGAATGACATCGTTCAGCATGAGGACATAGACCGCATTGTTGTGGCTATGGGCGAACGACGTGGACAATTGCCTACAGCCGCACTCCTTCATCTTAGTCTGACTGGCAAGGTTGACATCGAAGAAGGAGCATCGTTTTACGAGCGTATCACCGGACGAGTCTCGCTAAACATGGTGCGACCATCCTGGCTTATATTTTCTGGCCGTCGTAAACACGTCCGCATCGCGACCATCACACGGGAAGTCGTTCACTGGCTGGTAGCGTTGGTCGGAGGAATTATCTCGTTACCAATTGCTCTTATTACGGCGGTCTTAATCAAAATCGATTCGCGCGGACCGGTTCTGTACAAGCAGGAGCGTGTCGGTAAAAACGGAAAGTCGTTCATTCTGATGAAGTTTCGATCGATGCGGAGCGATGCAGAGGCTGATGGTCCGGTTTGGGCTAGCAAGGATGACGATCGCACTACCCGTGTTGGACGCATCATAAGAAAGATTCGCGTCGATGAAATCCCTCAGTTCTGGAATATATTGCGACGCGAAATGAGCTTTGTTGGCCCACGTCCCGAACGCCCCCATTTTGTTTCGCAGTTAGCCAATCAAATTCCCTATTACGAACAACGACACTTGATAACGCCTGGACTAACGGGGTGGGCGCAGATCAAGTATCCATACGGCGCTTCAATCGAGGATGCGCGGCAGAAACTGCAATACGATCTCTTCTACATTAAGAACCAGAGCTTGATGTTGGACGCGATTATTCTATTTGAAACGATTAAGATCATTCTGTTTGGTCGAGGCGCTCATTAATTGAGAGGTAAGTTTCGGAGGTATGGCAATGAAAAGAGTCTCAACGGTTATGGCGTTAATACTCGCCGTGTTAGTTGTGTCTCCCGCAGCATTAACGATTTCCGCTCAATCACCTGACGGTAGCAGCAACAAGACACGGCAGAGACTAGCTACCAATCAGGAGACTAAAGGTTCAACTGGATCGCCTCAGAAGCCGACCCAGGCAACTCCTGTAGGTGACCGACTCGAACCGGACGAGAGTTCTAGAATTCCGGCTGATGTTCCAGCAGAGATGCAGGCAAACCGACAGGATCAAATGTCTGAAGAAGAGAGTGCGGTACTGCCTTACTACAACAATTTCTTTAATACATATCGGTTGGGTCCCGACGATGTGATCTCGATCCAGGTGTTCGGTCAGGATCGTTATTCGCGTGGCGGCGTTGTTATTCCCCCGAGCGGACGCGTCGCGCTGGCGCTTATTCCAGACGGGATTTTCGTAAATGGCAAGACAGTTGAACAGGTTGCGGACCTGATCAAGAAGCGTTACGACGAATACATCATCGATCCACAGGTCACCGTCTCGCTTGAAAAAGCTAGTTCATATCGTTATGCCATTCTCGGAGACATCGCTCAACCGGGCGTGCGTCTAATGAGCCGTCGCATGACAGTAACGGAAGCGATAGCTGAAGCAGGAGGTGTCCTGCCCACAGGCAACAAGAGCAAAGTAACGGTGTTGCGCAGACAGAACAACGGCAGCTTGGCTCCCATCATCGTCAACGTATCCGCCATATACAAGAAAGGTTTGCCTGACACAACCTACCTGGTTCCGGGAGATCAGATCCTGGTGCCGGGCAACACGCTGAAAAAGATTCAAACCTTTATGGGGACATTCATGCCGTTCCTGACCTTCGCTCGAATCTTTGGCTTGCCGGTCTACTAAGCGGCTTGTCTTTCCTTCACGGCTGTTAGTTACTATGTCCCGTCAACTAATAGACGCCGGCACTCGATCCTCCCAAACGCTGTCAGCTTTGCGCGTTGTCTTTGTTCTAATTTGTATATTCGCTGGCAGCTCGAGAGCGCCGGCCCAGGAGGTCACATGGGCTCGCCAGTATTCAGGAACGCTTGCCTGGCTTCATTCCGTTTTTTTCCTTGATCAAAACCGAGGTTTCGTCGTTGGTAGCCGCGGGACCATGTTGGTTACCGCGGATGGCGGCAAGCAGTGGCAACAGAAAGAACTGCCGACAACGGACGTCATAAAAGACATCTACTTTCTGGATGAGCAAACCGGTTGGATCCTGTGTGAGCGGAACATCTACGATTTAAGAGCAAAGGGCGAGGCACGTACCTACCTCATGAAAACCACAGATGGAGGCGAACGGTGGTTGCGTGTGAATGTGCGGGGAGCCGACGTCGATTCTCGTTTGATTCGCGCGGTTTTTAAGGACGGAGGCCGAGCCTGGGCGTTTGGAGAAGGTGGAGCAATCTATGCCACTAGCGACTTTGGTAAAAACTGGACCAAGTTAATTGTTCCGACACGTCACTTATTGCTGGGCGGAACCTTTGTTGATGAGTATCGAGGATGGGTCGTCGGCGCTGGTGCAACAATTCTTCAAACTTCTGATGGCGGTAACAGCTGGCATCTTTCTCGGCTCGCCGGCGCCGAAGACATTCGGTTTACGGCGGCTTCGTTCGTTGATAATCGAGTCGGATGGGCAGTGGGTTCCAATGGTGCGATTTATCGGACACTAAATGGTGGTCGTACGTGGAGTTCGCAAAACTCGGGTAGCATCGCAAATCTGTTAGATGTGAAGTTCATAAACAATCTTGAAGGTTGGGCTGTAGGAAACGAAGGTACGGTGATATACACAAACGATGGTGGGCTCAATTGGGAGCGTCAACGTACTGCTACTGATCATCCACTTGAACGGATTTTCTTTACTGACCGAACTCACGGATGGGCCGTTGGGTTTGGTGGAACTATTCTCACTTACGTTCGGGCTGAGGCTCCGCAGATGCGGCGCTAATTCGCTCGAGCTGATGCAAAGAAAATACTATGAAGTCATCTAAGTTGACCGCCAGGTTCTCATGCGCGTGGCTTGCGGTCATCGTTTCGATGACACTTGCAGTGGCGCAAATTGACCCCAAGCCTGTTACCTCTGGGAAGGCCGCTCCGGCCCAATCGAAGACACGAAAACGAAAGTCACCGACGCGAACTTCCACGTCGAAGGCACCCGCCGCTACCAAGGCTACGACTCCGGATAAGGCATCAGCGCCTGAGCCATCAAAGGAAGACGTCAGGACTGTAGAGAAAACGACTCCGGATAAGGCATCAGCGCCTGAGCCATCAAAGGAAGACGTCAGGACTGTAGAGAAAACGACTCCGGATAAGGCATCAGCGCCTGAACCATCAAAGGAAAACGTCAGGACTCTGGAGAAAACGGCTCCCGAGACCCCTGCTAAGGCTGCGGAAGCGGATGAATCCCCCGTTCCAGAAGATGCTAAAGAAACTAAAAGTGCGAAACCTTCGGATACGAAGACGTCAGACGCGAAGAGCGGAAAAGAGAACGAGCCGTCGAAGTCTTCTATAAAGGCACCCGAGTCAATACCTGAGTTACGCGACGAAATTGCTTCGGCGGCCAGCCCACAGGAAAAAGTGCAGCTCCAGTTCCGGCTGGTTGAGCAGTTACTCGCAAGCGGCGCGAAGCAAGAGGCCATCAACGAGCTACACGTTATGTCGAACGAAGATCGTTTCGATCCTCAGGGGCTGTACAACATCGGTAACTCGTTAGCCCGATTGGGTGACAGTTCAGGGGCCGTGCTTGCTTACCGCAAAGCGATCGAGCAGCGAAAAGGTCATTACTCGAAGGCGTTGAACAATATGGGTGTCATCTTGCTTCGCCAAGGTCAATGGGACCAAGCGTACGATTCATTCACGAGCGCCTTGAGGCAGGAGAATTTTCGTTACGCGGAAGCCAGCTACAACCTCGGCCGGCTCTACGCCGCGCGGGGCGAGAATGATCTAGCCATTCGCGAATGGCACCGGGCGCTTAAGGTCAATCCTGAACACAAAGCAGCGGCTCAGGCGCTATCGAACATGGGCGCGGCTGACCTCATAATTCAAGTCTCTCCAGGACCAAAGTATGTCGAGCCTGCGCATGTATCTACTTCTGGCAGTTCAAGTCGAACGGCTTTAGCGACAACTCCTTCAACTCGAACGGCTCCAGCGACACGTCCTTCGAAAGTGACACGGAATCCGGCCGCACCGAACGCTCTTACAGTCGACCCTGAGACATACACTTACCTACAACGTGCTCGTAGTGCTCGCGAGCGGGATCGTCAGGAAGAGGCGGTCGCGAACTATCAAAAGGTGATCTCACGAATGGGCGGATACTTTGGGCCAGCAAATCTCGAGCTTGGTTACACGTTGATCGCCTTGAAGCGAACGGATGACGCGATAGCAAACCTATTGATCGTCACACAACGTGATGGTGCGCGTTACCCACTTAGCTACTACCACTTGGCACGGTTATATGAGTTACGAGGCGAGTTGCGCCTGGCGGAAGAGAATTATGGTCATGCGGCTGCGATGTATAAGAAAGAAAATGAGCAGTTCATGCTTGACGTAAGCAGAGTGCGCGAAAAACTCGGCGATTATCAGGGAGCGTTGACGACACTCGAGGAGTATGTCGCGATGATGGAGCGCAAGCATCTGAAACCTGACTGGTCCGACGAGCGATTATCCGCGTTGCGACAGAAAGTCGCTGCAGCTCAAACAAAGCCGTAGTCAGAGATCAGATCAGAAGTCGGGCTACAGACGTTTTGGCTTTGCCCTTTGGACCTGAGGAATCGGCTTTGCCCTTCCGATCGCACTAACCAAGAATTTCAGGGCTGCGCCCTCCGAACATTAGCGAGGGCGCAGCCCAT
>JBKPAL010000088.1:0-18153 GCA_046726395.1 Acidobacteriota bacterium | reverse complement strand
GCCCCGTTAGATGCCCGAAACTTAAAACGACTCGCTGCACGTGCGATGCTTGGCCTCGCGCGCACTGGTGCCTCGGGCAGCAATGGCAGCGGCGATTACTCGATCGCGTTTTCAACCTCTCCGGACCTTACAATCCGAGTTGGCGATGATGCCGGAACGCGCACGCAAAGTTTTAGGGTGTTGCCGAACGATGCGATGTCACCGCTCTTTCTGGCAGTCATAGAAGCTACTGAAGAGGCCATCTACAACTCACTTTTTCGCTCGACCACGACCACCGGTCGCGGGCATACAGTCGACGCTTTACCCATTGACCGTACGATGGAAATTCTCCGCAAACACGGCGCCTTGTAATCAACTTCCGGACCCCATGGTTAGCCCACGAAGTTACATAGCCTTGACATCAAAAACCAACTTTCGCTTGATACGATAGACACGTTTCCACCTTACTTAATCACGCGTCCATGGGGACCATGATTTGTGATGGACCGTCAACATTGGACCTTGAGTATGGTTATATTGACACTTCGATCTTGCCTGCTTAGAATTCGATTACCCCAATTGCAAAGTTTGAACCACAGGAGGTCAGCTGAGTGAAAACGACTATACGTGTCAATCGCAAACGTCCAGAATCGCTCACGAAGCAGATTACGGACCAGCTTACAAGCTTGATCGAGTCGGGCGCGATGACGGTCGGAAGTTATCTTCCCAGCGAACGTGAGCTCGCCAACTCGCTCAAGGTAGCGCGAAACGTGGTTAGAGGAAGTTACGAGAATTTGATGCGCGCCGGAAAGATTCAGAGTGAGGGCCGAAAAGGTAGAACAGTTCGCGCAGGCGGAAAGAGAAAAGGCGGCAGCACTAAAACTACGAAGAAATCCGGCAGTAAAGCACGAAAACGATAACCGCGATTTGGAAGACAATTCCCCCACCTTCCCTCGCCCAAACCTTGCCATCAGTTAAAGTTAGTGTTTGTCGCAATCACCTCGTCACCAAGGGACAGTATTTCCCCGCGGATGGCGTTGCGCTCTGCGAGTAGGCGCACAAAGAAACGTCTGCGCGTAAGAAAGAACGTCAGCGCTCGCAATCCACCGACGAACCGATCAAACTCCTCAAAAAACCTGATCGCTACGTAACCACTTATCGGCAATAAAACGAGGGGAAGCAGCGCGAGGGCCCAGCCACCAAACAAGTAAACAATAATTGCAACAATCAACCAGGTGAGTGGGAACAGCAACATCGCCGAGATGATCTTACCCGTAGAAATTACATCATCGGAGTCTTGCGAGAACGTGTTGGCTAGATAACCTCCCAGGGCGTAGGCAGGATAGTGGACCACTGTCCCAAGAATGGTCAGCGGAAGCAGGAATAGGAAAACAATGGACCGCGTCAGCAGATGGCCCAATACTTGAAGCGTCGAAGTTGGAGGTGACAGCTCCTCGGGATCCACACCCACTTGCTTCAGCTCTTCGTCGAAACGGTTGATTCTATTCTCTAACTTCCGTAGCCGTTCCGGAGCTTTTTGTTGCAACATCGCATAGGCCTTCACGAAGCGCTGTTGCAACTGCAACTCATCAGCCAAACTATCGCTTTCCTCATCCTCCGTTTGAGACGAGAAGATCCTTTCTGCACGCGTAACCGTTTGCAGGGCCTCTTTATGCTCCGCTTCCAGGATCACTTCACGCAGAGCGCTTTCAATTTTGTCAGACAGCTCTCTTACTGCAGCTCTGGGAGGATCGCCTGAGGCTTCAAGTACAACCGGCTGCACCGATAGGGCTTTTCCGAAATATAGAAGTGCAGAGCTACGGAACGTAGTCTTCGATGTGTAATACAGGCCCGCTGGCACGATATCCAATCGTTCGACTTCGCCCGTAGAAACAGCAGCCAGGGCGATTCTTGCGGCGCCTGTTTTGATCGGACGCAAGCGAGGCTCGTCGTGCGAAACACCTTCAGGACAGATTGCAATCGTGCCGCCGCGTGCCAGTAGTTTCCTTGCAGCTTGAAATGTCTCGCGATTCCTGGCTGTGTCCGAACCTTCATCTTGCCTTCGATAGACAGGTAAAGAATCGAGCGCTCTGACGAAGAAACCCAGGACGGGCATTTTGAACAATGGCGCCTTGGCGAGAAACGACACTTGACGTGGCGCAAGCGCAAACAAAAAAGCAGGATCGACAAGAGCATTAGGATGGTTGAGAACGAAGATTACCGGACTCTCTCGCGGCACATGTTCCGCGCCCACAACCTCAACATGCCTGAAATAGATCCGCAGTGCGAATCGGAGTAGCGCAACGATGATGCGGCGGGTCAATGCGTTTGGCTCAGCGGCATAAGTTGAAGACAGACTAATGATAAGTGGCTTGTTGGTCCCTCAGCAATCCAATTAGGAATGGTGATCAGGACGGGCGTTGCCGTCGGGACTTGAGGAAGCCGCTATGCCCTTCCGGTGAAAATTTCATAACGTCTCTGGGCCACGCCCTGTTGAACCGAGCGCCTTTTCTCTGAGCGTTCTCCGTGTCTCTGTCTCAGTGGTAAACCCCGAGTACGTGATCGTCAACCTACGAATCACCACCGAGGCATAAAGACACAGAGAACGCACAGAGAAAAGCGCTCGACTTCTGACCTTTGACTTCTGACCCTCGTTCCTTACGCGATCGGAGTGCATAGCCGGTTCCTCAAGTCCAGAGGGCATTTGATCATAGAACCCTGCACGTGCGAACCGAAATATTTAATGCAATAATACCTACGCTTTCCCACTGAATTTTCACTAATAACCTGCGAGGAATGTATGAAGCGTTTCTGTATCTCGATCTGTGTTCTGATTGCTCTAAGCTGCGTGGCCCTGGCCCAGCCTTCGACGCGACCATTTACTGTAGAAGAGATGATGAAGGTGCGCCGCGTCGGCGATCCTCGATTGTCACCTGACGGACGGCGCGTAGCCTTCACAATTGGTGACGTCGATGTGGACGGAAATAGAGTCGTAACTCAAGTGTATGTGTTGTCGTTGCCGGGAGGTGAGGTAAAGCAACTCACGAGTGGCGATCGCTCTGCGACCGCACCTCGTTGGTCCCCTGACGGAAAGAAGATTGCTTATGTAACTGATAGTCAGATCTGGATGATGGATGCTGACGGAGACAACAAAAAGCAAATAACAAAAATCTCAACCGGAGCCGCTGCACCTGTCTGGTCAGCCGACGGCAAATGGATCGCATTTGCTTCTGAGGTTTATCCGGACTGCAAGGACGAAGAATGTAACAAGAACAAAGATGAAGCGGCAGCAAAGAGTAAGGTCAAAGCTCGCATGACGGATCGCCTTCTCTTCAGGCACTGGAACGAGTGGCGTGATCAGAAGCGGACTCATGTTTTCGTTGTCGCCTCAACTGGCGGTCAGGCGCGCGATCTCACACCCGGTGACTTCGATGCCCCTCCCTACGCTGCATCCAGTGATGTGGATTACTCATTCTCGCCCGATGGTAACGAGCTAGCCTATCTCCGAAATCCCGATAAGGTAGAAGCGACTTCCACAAATAGCGATGTGTACGTCGTTCCTTTAAACGGTGGGCCAGCAAAAAACATCACCATGAACAATCGCGGCTACGATGTTGGACCCATCTACACGCGTGACGGCAAATCCATCATCTATCGCTCACAAGCCACCGCTGGCTTCGAAGCAGATCGCTGGCGATTGATGAGTTACAACCGGTCAACGGGAACGAGCCGAGAGCTTTTACAAGGATTTGATCTGAATGTTGAAGAAGTAGCTTTATCGCCGGATGGAAACACAATCTACTTCGTCGTCGGTGATCGCGGGCGTCACCCAATCTTTAAAGTGCCTGCAACCGGTGGCACGCCAACCAAAGTAGTTGGACCGGTGTTCGCATCCAATCTGCAAATTACACCAGATGGAAACTCATTCATATTTGCTAACAGCTCCATTGCCAGTCCCACTGAAATCTACCAGGCACGTTCCGATGGTACTGGCGTCGCACCACTAACGAAAATCAATCGGGACTTGATGGCGAACGCGAAGCTTCGTGAGTCGGAGGATGTGGAATGGACCGGAGCGCTGGGTAAAAAGGTCCATGGCTTCCTTGTCAAACCAGCGAATTTTGAATCAAGCCGAACCTATCCACTGCTGGTCTTGATCCATGGTGGACCGCAAAGCGCCTGGTACGACAGTTGGGGCTATCGCTGGAATCCTCAGGTTTTCGCGGCTAAAGGATATGTGGTCTTCATGCCGAACCCGCGCGGCTCTCTGAGCTATGGGCAACAATTTGTAAATGAAATCAGCGCAGATTGGGGCGGCAGAGTCTTCACAGATCTGAAGAACGGCATTGCGGAGGTGTTAACGCGCAACACATACATCGATAAGAACAGAATCGGTGGGGCCGGAGCGTCGTACGGTGGCTACATGGTTGATTGGATTCTGGGTCATAACACAGATCCACGTTTCCGTTTCAAAGCGTTGGTGTCTCATGCTGGCGTTTACAACCTGACCAGTATGTATGGGGCTACCGAGGAGTTGTGGTTTCCAGAGTGGGAATTCAAAGGTACGCCGTGGACCAACCCTGCGATGTATGAGCGATGGTCGCCGCACATGTTTGTAGCAAATTTCAATACGCCTACACTCGTGACGGCCGGCGAGCTTGATTACCGTGTGCCGTACACGGAATCGCTTCAGCTTTACACTGCGTTACAGCGACGAGGTGTGGAATCCAAGCTGCTAGTGTTTCCAGACGAGGGTCATTGGATTCTGAAGCCACAGAACTCTGAGCTTTGGTATCACACGGTGCTTGATTGGTTTGATAAGCATTTGAAGTAACAAGGGCCGTCTGAATGGGCTGGTCCAGCACTTCACGCACTGAGATTTTTCAAATGAAATCACCATTGAGTGATCTCGATCGTCTTGCGGTGCGGCATCGTCCTCAAGGCCAGCCCATCATGCACCAGAATTGGGGCAAGCTGTTGTTTCTGCACTGGCGCATCGATGAACAGCTCCTTCGTCCCTTAATTCCCGCACAATTGGAAATCGATACCTTCGACGGCTCTGCGTGGATCGCCGTCACGCCGTTCACGATGTGGGACATACGAGCACTCCCGCCGTTCCTTCCTGCGCTACCCGGCTTGAGTTCGATGCACGAGCTGAATGTGCGTACCTATGTCTACGTCGACAACGTGCCCGGGGTGTGGTTCTTCTCGCTCGACTGCAACAGTTATGCAGCAGCCCTCGCTGCACGCACCTTCTTCTTCCTGCCGTACTATGACGCCGAGATCGAACTGGAACAGGAGGGGAAGCGCATCGAATATTCGTCAGAACGCACTGAAGAGCCACCAGCAGAATTCTCCGCCTCGTGGAAGATTGGTGCCACACTTCCTTACTCCCATCCAGGCTCGTTAGAGTTTTTCCTGACAGAGCGATATTGCCTGTACAGCGAACGCGACGGTGAACTCTATCGAGGCCGCATTTACCATGAGCCGTGGCCACTCCAAAAAGCCAGCCTTTCTTCGCTCGAATCAAGCATGGTTGAGTCACTCGGGCTTCCTACGCCGAAAGGTGAACCGCTGTTACATTATGCTGAAGAGATCAGCGTGGATATCTGGCCGCTAGAGGATCTAGAGTGACTTTGGAGTGCGGTGGCAAGCGCAGCGCGACACCGCTTTTGATCGTCGCTCGATTCATTCAAGCCTCGTTACATCACGCAGCAAACCCAAAGCGGTGTCGCGCTGCGCTTGCCACCGCACTCCAAAGGTTGAGCCAACCTCCATGTCGTCTTCGTCGGAAAAATCAAAAAGCATTGCCCATGGCAACTTCCCCGTAACTTGCCACTCCGCGATCGTTGCTACGCGCAGTTCCGACACTGTCGAACGTTCACGAGCTTACGAAACTCTGCTCCAGAGTTATTGGAAACCTTCATACAAATACATTCGTTGGAAATGGCACGCAGCGAATGAAGATAGTGAAGACTTGACTCAAGAGTTTTTTGCTAAGGCTTTCGAAAAGGGCTATTTCGAACGTTACGATTCTTCAAAAGCCAGCTTTCATGGATTTTTGATGGTCTGTCTCGATCGTTTCGTCGCTAACGCGATGAAGGCAGGTCGCCGTCAGAAAAGACGTGGGGATCATCACCATTTTTCACTTGATTTCGCGGCCGCTGAAAATGAGTTTCGTAAGTACGAAGTTGCAGACACACTCTCTGCAGAGGAGTACTTTCATCGCGAATGGGTGCGAAGTCTGTTCGCGCTGGTTGTCGACGCATTGCGAGAGAGATGCGCGAGCGAGGGAAAGCAAATCCATTTCAAGTTGTTCGAGTTATATGATCTAGACTCAGCCGACAATAAATTAAGCTACGAGACGCTGGCCCAAAGATATAACCTCAAAACCACTGATGTGACCAACTATCTTGCGTATACCCGTCGAGAGTTTCGTCGATTGGTGCTCGCTAAGTTACAGGAGATCACGGCGACGGAAGAGGAGTTTCGTCGCGAAGCTCGCTCGTTGCTGGGAGTTGATCCATTTTGACCTGGCTATCAGACACTACCATTGATCACCTTCGCGGATTGGCAGAGGCACCCGACTTTGAAGGGACTCGATACCGCGTTGAACGTGAGATTGGTCGCGGTGGCATGGGCATCGTCTACGTTGCTCGCGATACTGCTTTGCATAGAGACGTTGCTATCAAAGTGCTGAACACGGCAATGACGAGCACGACAATGGTCGATCGCATGCTACGTGAATCCAAGATCATAGCCAGGCTCGAACATCCGGGCATTGTTCCCGTTCATGATGCTGGAACTCTCAAAGACGGAAGAGTCTTCTATGTAATGAAATTCATTCGTGGCGAGAGTCTAAATCAGACTGTCGAGGGCTTGGGTTCGATCAACGACCGGCTACGCATCTTTTTGAAGGCGTGTGAAGCTGTCGCATTTGCGCACGCGAATGGAGTTGTTCACCGCGATTTGAAACCGGAGAACATCATGTTGGGTCCATTCGGTGAAGTACTGGTGATGGACTGGGGCACCGCGAAGATTTTGGATAGAGAGCACTTGGAAGCTGATCAATTACCTGAACAGCAGGCAGTGAGCGGTGACTGTGATACGTCGCACGGACTCGTGATCGGAACGCCCGGATACATGTCGCCCGAGCAGGCTTCAGCAGGAACTGTAGACCAACGCTCTGATGTTTTCTCGCTCGGTGCAGTATTGCACTTTCTCTTACACATGAACCCTCCATCCGAAGCTTCTACGCTTATCGCCGCGGATAGCAGTCCCAACAGTCAATCGTCGCGAAATTTTGGTAGACAAGTTCCTAGAGCACTGCAAGCCATCTGCGATGTAGCGCTCTCGCCAGAGCCGTCGCGCCGCTACCCTCAAGTCGAAGAATTGGCGACGGATGTTTCACGGTTTTTGGACGGTGAACCGGTGTGTGCTTATAAAGAAAATGTTCTGGAGAAGATCACGCGATGGCTAGGGCGTCATCGTTTTCTGGTGCTGCTGGTGCTCGCTTACCTGATTATGAGAATTCTTCTTTTGATCTTCTCGCCTCGCTAAAGGAACTCGCTCGTTGGTTTAATTAATAAAGGCAGAGGCTGTTTGTAGCAAACTCATTTAGCAGGAGAAGCAAAAGATGTCGAAGATCTTATTAGGCGTAATTCTGGGTGCCGTATTGGGCGTACTTGATGGGCTGACTGCGTGGTTCACACCCGAGGTAAGGCCCGAGATCGTTGGCATCGTGATTGGGTCAACTATCAAAGGTGTGATTGCAGGAGCGGCTATTGGATATTTCGCGAAGAAGACGCAATCGCTGGTGCTTGGGATCATCTTTGGTTTGCTGGTTGGCGCCTTTCTAGCGTTTCTGGTTGCCTACATGCAGGGCAAATACTATTTCGAGATCATGTTGCCCGGCAGCATCCTCGGGATAATTGTTGGTTTCGCAACTCAGAAGTACGGAGCGCCGGCGAGAGTCGAAGCGAGGCAAATTTAAAATTGTAAATTTCAAATTTTAAATTTCTGATCCTTATTCCGCCTTTTCCAAGGGCGGCAGGACAGCAGCAAAGTCCTCAGCAAACCGGCGCGCGTAATCGTCCAGCAACTCCTTCACACGCTCTAGTCGCTTGGACCGCACAATTAGACCAGCATGATGTTTCTTCTTTACCCGGTAGACGATCTCCGGATCGTTGTACGCCGAAGTGTCCGGACTTTCCTGTTTTGCAAGCGAGAGGATGATGCCTGCATACTCACGGCGCGAGGGACGAATGCGCTTAGCTGAAGCCATCTTCATCAACTCGCGCGCGACTTCCTCGGGCAACGCCTCCGGTGGGCCATTCGCTTGGTCCTGCTCAGCAGTTTCGCTCAACACCTCCAGCGCTGCCCATTCACGCCAGAGATTGATGCCGGAAGCTGCTTCTAAGACTTCCGCTATGTAAGCCCCTCCGACACGGGCTGCAATCTCAAGAAAGTAGAACTTTCCATCAGTTGCACTCTTGATGAACTCTGCATGAGTTGCGCCTCGTTGCAGTCCCAACGTTTTTACGAGTTTCTTGTTGTTCTCAAAGAGTTTCTTTTCATCGGCTGAACCATGCGGGACTGAATGAGAAATGTAAGCTCCGCCCTGGTGCGCGACATCCATCGGAGGCCGGCCGTATTGATTAGCTCCGGCGAAAACTACGCGTCCATCGTTTACTAGTGAGTCGACGTGAAAAACTTCCCCGGGAATGAATTGGGCCAGCAAGTAATACGAAGAGCGTTCGCGAAGATTGTCACGCTCGTTCATCTCGTGAATTGTTTTCCAGACTTGTTCAGGCTCATGTATTTTTCGAATTCCGATTGCAGAAACGTCAGCACGGGGCTTGACGATCCACGGTGGCGCGATACGTTCCATGAACCTGGCAACTTCAGCTTCATTAATAAGGGGCACAAAAGCTGGGACATCGATACCAGCACTGACCGCTCCTATGGCCATTGCCATCTTGTCTCGAAAGGTCTTCGCTGCGGAACTGCTGAGACCGGGCAAACAAAAGTGTTCACGAATTAGAGCGGCTGTGATCACGTCAAATTCTTCTAAAGCAACGATGCGATCAGGACGATTCTTTCGCGCAATGAAAGCCGCGAGATCGATAAATAGTGGTGGTCCGGCATCATTCGGAACAGCAATTACATCGTCCAAATGATCTCTGGGCCAATCCTCTGCCAGCATCTTCTCCTTCGTCACTAGGATCACGTGGCAGCCGCGTCTTTTGCATTCACGAATGAAATCGCCGCCCTTGAAATAGGTTGCAAGGCAAATGACATTTAAGGGATGAGAAGAATTCATCGCTTTCTTACCGGCATGTTAATCCATGACCAATACTTAGCGATCTTGGTTTATCTGGGTAATCTGTGTAATCTGTGGCTACCTGTTTGTCATTATGATCTTTCGTGGACCCCTTCCAGAAGTGAACATTCCAGAAGTTCCTCTCACCGAATTTATTTTTCGGAAAGTGGAGGATCTGCCTGATAAGCCCGCACTGATTGAAGGTACTACTGGTCGAGTAATCACATACGCCGATCTGTCGAAGATGACTTACGCTCTTGCCGCGGGACTCGCGAGGCGTGGTTTCAAGAAAGGCGACGTATTCGGCATCCTCAGCCCAAACCTACCAGAGTACGCAGTTGTGTTCCATGCGGTAGCGCTACTTGGCGGAATAAACACACCGATAAATCCATTGTATACGGAGCCAGAAATCACTCATCAGCTGAAGGACTCACATGCCCGATTTCTAATCACGATCCCTCAATTCATCGATAAGGCGAAGGTGGCAGCGCGCGAGGCTGCTATCGAAGAACTATTCGTATTTGGGGATGCGGAATGTGCTGACGCGACCTCAATGGCGAGCCTGTTTGATTACGAAGGTAAGGTGCCAAAGGTCGAGATCAACGTTCGCGAGGATCTGGTCGCGCTTCCTTACTCCAGTGGCACTACTGGTCTGCCGAAAGGCGTGATGCTCACGCACCATAATCTGGTATCGAATATTTGCCAGATGGACGGCATGTGTTATTTCGCCGAGCACGACACGCTCATCTGTGTGTTGCCTTTATTCCACATTTACGGTTTGGTTGTTGTACTCAACAACGGTCTCTACACCGGGTCGACGATAGTTACCCTGCCGCGGTTCGATCTCGAACAGTTTGTCAAAACGGTGAATGAGTACGGAGTGACTCTCGCCCACATCGTTCCTCCGATCGTGCTCACCTTGAGCAAACATCCAATCGTGGACCAATACGACCTGTCCAAACTCAAGATGTTGTTTTCAGGAGCAGCACCTCTTGACGAAGCTCTGACCAAGGCCTGCATGTCTCGGCTCAATTGCCAGATTCGTCAGGGCTACGGAATGACTGAAACAAGTCCGGTTACGCATTCGTCACTCGCTCCTCCGTTGCCGGTTAAATTTGGGTCAGTAGGAGTGCCGGCTCCGAACACTGAATGCAAGATAATCGATCTCGATACCGGCGTTCCGTTGGGTCCCCATTCGGCCGGTGAAGTTTGTGTTCGTGGTCCACAGATAATGAAAGGGTATCTCAACAAGCCTGAAGCAACCGCAGCAACGATAGATGCCGAAGGTTGGTTACACACGGGTGACATCGGCTACGCAGATGAAGACGCGCATTTCTTTATCGTCGATCGCGCTAAGGAACTAATAAAGTACAAAGGCTTTCAGGTGCCACCGGCTGAGCTCGAAGGAGTTCTGTTGAGCCATCCGGCGATTGCCGATGCTGCAGTCATTCCATGTCCTGACGATGAGGCTGGTGAGGTTCCCAAGGCGTATGTCGTATTGAAGCATCCCTGTGGATCTGAAGAGATCATGGACTACGTCGCCGAGCGTGTTGCACCCTTCAAAAAAATTCGCTTCGTGGAGTTCACTGATAAGATTCCCAAGTCTCCCTCAGGAAAAGTTCTACGACGAATTCTCGTTCAAGCTGATCGTCAGTACCGGGAGCGGTAGCGACCGGATCCTACTCTCAGCTATTCCTTCAAAGGCTTCGAAGCAGTTCATCAGAGTAAGGGCAGCATCCGATCGCTACCGCTCTCGGTTCTGTTTCGGTTGTCATTCCTAGAGCGTAGCAACTTGTCAAAGCTATGCGTCGAACACCACACGCTTTCAACCAGAGCGACACTTGCGTTATAGTCAAGACCGTCCCGGCAACCTCATCTTGCGACATTTCCAAAGGAGTTTAGAAATGCGTATCAGAGGATTTCTACCCCTAATACTCTTCGTTGCTCTGCTGCTTTCTATTCTGCCGTCCATCTTTGGCCAAACGAACGAGCCTGCGGTTGTCCTGCAACTTCTGCAGCCCGCTTCTGAAGACTTCTCGGTCGATATGCCGAAAGACCCTGTTTTTGAGACAGGTAAATTTCCGTATCACAAGATGGAACTAAACACTCATCTTTACTTGTCGGGCACTGCTCCGGGACCAGTCTTCGCAATTGTGACTCTGAGTGGTATCAAGTCGAACCCGGCGTTGTACTCGGAAGAACAGCGAGTGAATTCTTACGTCGATGCGTTCAAAAAATTCTTTGCTCCTAGAATCAAGGGTAAGGATGCGGTAGCAAAACTCACGTTCACAGCAACAAGCATGCTGAATGGAAATCCTGGTCGTGAGTACGACATTACGATCGGTGATCTTTCCGGTAAAGCTCGCGTCTATGGGACGAGGAAACGTTTCTATGCAGCCGTGTTTCTTGCCGCCGCAAAATCTGAAAAGCTTCGCGACCAATTCTTGAGTTCCTTTATTATTCCTGATTACGTGCCACCTACGACGAGTCCAGTGGTGACCGCGCAAGCACCCTCAAAGACTGAAGTGCCGTTGCCTGCGGAAAATACGGCTGCTGCTTCAACGAATACTGCTGCTGCGGATCAAGAGAAAGACCAACAAAAAACCGATGCTGATCCAGGACAAACTGGGAAAGCTGATCCCGCTAAAACCAATAGTGCAAGCGAGACAAAAGGAGCTGAGTCACACAAAGAAAACATACCACCGTCGAAGGGTCCGATTTCCGGTGGCGTGCTTAACGGGAAGGCACTCAGCCTCCCAAAACCGGATTATCCCCCTGAGGCTCGTGCGGCTAAGGCATCCGGCACAGTCGCGGTCCAGGTAACGATCGATGAGTATGGAACTGTGATCGCCGCAAATGCTGTGTCCGGCCACCCTCTGCTACAACAGTCGTGCATATACGCTGCGTACCAGGCGAGATTCTCGCCGACGTTAATGATGGGCGAACCGGTGAAGGTTACAGGCGTTATCACCTACAACTTCGTGGCGCAATAGCCATTGCTTCCGTTCGATGCAGAGAGTACTTAACCGACTTGATTCGACCCACAGCAAACTGCTTGCAACAGTAACATCGCTTGCCGATGACACGTTCGCGCGGCGTCCGTCAGAAAACGAGTGGAGCGTCGCTGAGATTCTTAATCACCTTTACCTGGTTGAAGAGCGAGTGATTAAAGATCTCAAGAAGGCGCTGCAGTCCGCTCCTCGGAAGCCACCCCTTATTAAAAGGTTTGTCCCGACGGCGATAGTGGCATCTCGTGCTATTCGGGTGAAATCACCAAAGGCGGTCGTACCAACGAATCCGCAGCAGAAAGAAGAAAGTATCGAAGCCTACAATCAAGCGCGCAGCCGTTTAAAAGAACTATGTTCTACTTACGGCGCCGCGCGCTTGGAAGAAACAACTTTCAAGCACCCATTTCTTGGCGAGATTACAGGCGTTGCGACGATATCTTTTGTCGGCTATCACGAGCAGCGACACTTCAAGCAGATTCGGGAAGTACTCAAGAAATTGCGGAAATAGGTCTTTGGTCTTGGGTCTTTGGTCTTAGTGGTCACTTGGTTGTCAACAACGCGCGATGATTAGTGTTCGTTCGTGTTATTTCGTGGATCGTCGTGGAACGGAGGAGAAATACGATCCACTAAATCACACGAACCAACACTAACTACTCAACTCGCTGCGGGCACGAATCGGAGGTACGCACCAAACACCACGGGCGACTGACAAAGAACAAAGACCAAAGACCGAAAAACAAAATCAAACGGATAACTAAAGAAAACCCTCTTATGTCAACTCAGATAGCCGCAGCCCCGGCATGGTCTATTCCAAATTACCTCGAAGTCCGAAATGGACAACTCACGATCGACCGTGTCAACGCACTCGATCTAATCAATCAATACGATTCACCGCTCTTCGTATTCTCCGAACCTCGCATCCGCGGAAACATTGAGCGCCTCAAACGCGCTGCCACAATGGTCGATCGTCCAGTGCGGTTCTTCTACGCGTCAAAAGCAAATTCAAATATGGCCGTGCTGAAGATCGTTTTGCAGAGCGGCATTGATATCGAAGTGAATAGTGGCGGAGAACTTTTTAAAGCGTTGCGCGTAGGATTCGCTCCCGACCAGATCATCTTCAACGGAACCAGTAAGAGTGATGCGGAAATCGACGAAGCAGTCCGCGCAGGCATTCACGCAATAAACATCGATTCGATTTATGAGATCGGTCTCATAGAAGAGTCAGTACGAAGAGTGGCAGCTCAGGATGGCATTCCAATTCGTCCCGCGCGTATCGCCCTGCGACTGGTTCCAGAAATCGGGACAAGATCCCACCTTGGTTTGCAAACAGCTCTGTTGACTTCGAAGTTCGGTATCTCTTCATCCCAAGTGCTCGAAGCGTTTCGACGTGGCTTGAAGAACCCGGACCTCATTCATGTTTGTGGTATCCACATTCATGTCGGATCACAAACACCAGACGTTGAGCCGTTTGCTGAAGCATTTCGCAGCATGTGGGAACACCTTGTGACCATTAACCGAGAAACTGGTCATACGCTGGAGCACATCAATCTCGGTGGCGGAATTCCGGTCAACTATTTGCGCGATCCGGCTCAAGCGGAGCAGATTCCCGAACACGAACGCGACATGCTCGGTGCAGATCTCGAGCCGTCAGCTGTGTTGGATGCCGCTCTGCGCGTCGCTCGCGAGTCGGCACAAACTGCCAATGCTGAACATCTGTTGGATGGTCTTACGATCCTGCTTGAACCGGGTCGCAGTGTTATTGCTGATGCTGGTTCGGTGCTGACTACGGTGCTGAATATGAAGCAGCGACCCGAGACCGGTGACATCTGGTTGTTAACTGACGCTGGTTACAACCTGATGCTCTCAATGAATAACTACAAGTGGTACTACCACCTCATCTCCGCAAGCCGAGCAGCAGAATCACACGACACGCAATACAAGGTTGCTGGTCCACTTTGCGATTCCGGTGATGTCTATTTCGACATAGAGCGTTGTGGACGTTTGCCTGACTATCGAAACCTTCCCGCAAAGGTTCAACCCGGCGAAGTACTAGCACTGCTGAACAGTGGCGCGTACTCGCTGGCCCAAATGTTTCCTTACAACGGACGGCCTCTTCCCGCCGTCGTCATCACTCATGAAAACGGGCACTACGATCTCGCCAGGCGGCGCGACACCTACGAAGACTTGTTAACCGGTGATGTTTGGTGAGCGATTGAAAAGCACCGCTAAACCCAATCGTCGCGAGTTTCTCAAGGCAGCCGGTGTCGCCGTAGCAGGCGCGCCGCTTTTCTTTAGTCCTTACGTCAACCTGCGTCCTTACGCCTGCATTGTGGTGGGTGCTGGTCTATCCGGGCTGGCAGCTGCGAATGCGCTTAAGAAGGCGGGGTGGCGCGTAACAGTCCTTGATGCCCGTGAACGCATTGGCGGCCGCGTCTTTTCGTTTCGTTTCAAAGAGAATCCAGAACTCGTTTCAGAACTCGGGGCGGAATGGGTTGGCGAGAGTCATGAACGGATGAAAGCGCTCTGCCATGATTTCGGGATTGTGCTTAAAGACCATCGCTTCGAAGCTTCGCTAATGCGCGACGGCGTAGTAAAGCGACCTGGACAATGGGATTTTTCGCCGCAAGCTAAAGCCGCTTTTGAAAGGTTTCGTAGTACCTACCATCGCTACACCGATCGAGATCGCTTGCGATTGGACCAATACGATTGGTGGACCTGGTTGGAGTCAATCGGCTTCACTGAAGACGACCTACAGCTCCGAGATCTACAAGACAGCACGGACTTCGGCGAAACGATTCGAATGGTTTCAGCCTATGCTGCAGCCGCAGAGTATTTCGAGTCTAGTCCCGCAAATGAGATGGACTACAAGATGGAAGGCGGTAACTCGAGACTCATCGAAGCACTCGCAACCGCCGTCGGACGTGACTCAATTCAGACTGGGATTGCAGTTGACAGGATCTTACAAAGGAACGGACGGGTGACGGTGTCGGGCTCTGGACGTACGTTTGTCGCGGACGCCTGCATTTGCACTGCGCCTGCGCGAACGTTGGATCGAATTGCATTTGATCCGCCGATACCAGCGCTCCAACGCGCTGCTGCTAACAAACTACAATACGCGCGCATTATTAAGAACTCGGTTCTCTTCGAAGAAAGATTTTGGAATGCAGAGAACTTTTCTCTCGTCAGCGATGTGACATCGCACTACTACTTCCACAGCACTAAGGACCAGCCGGGCAAACAGGGAATACTCTGTAGCTATGCTATTGGTGAAAAAGCAGACGTGCTTGCGTCGCAGAACAATGATCGTCGCAGAGAGATCGTAACGCGTGATCTCGCGCCGCTCGACCATCGCGCGTCAGAGCTGGCGAAAAACATCCACTCATATGCCTGGCAACGAGATAAACACACGGAAGGCGCTTATGCGATCTACCGACCCGGCCAGTGGTTTACGTTGCGACCGCTGCTAGCACGGCCACACGGCAAGGTGTTATTCGCTGGTGAGCATTTAGCGGATTGGCAAGGCTTCATGGAGGGCGCCGTGGTGACGGGCGAAGCAGCAGCAAAGTCGCTAGTAGGCCGAAGCACGTTGAGGAAAGTCTCCTGAAAACAGCCTCAGCAAAGTGTAACGCGGCTAGTCAAATCCAAAACGATCCACAAAATCACACGAAAGATCACGAAAGGTTTTACTTTGTGTCTGTTCGTGTATTTCGTAGATCGCTCTTAATATCAAACAAACGAACTGAATAATCACAGAAATCGCATGGCACAAAACCTACATCCTGAACTGGTTCGAGGGCTTGGTCCGATTGCCGCCATCTCTATCAATGTCGGCAACATCATCGGCACGGGAATCTTCCTTAAAGCTCGAGTGATGACCTGCAACGTCGGAACGCCTTCGCGAGTGATTATCGTCTGGATAGCAGCCGGGTTACTCGCTCTCGCGGGAGCACTTACATACGCCGAGCTAACCACGATGCGGCCCCACGCCGGAGCGGAGTACGTGATCACTCGGGACGCGTATGGAAAGGTTTGGGGATTTCTGAACGGTTGGTCGCAGTTTCTGATTTCACGAACAGCATCTGCAGCAGCATTGGCAGTTGGGTTTGCTATCTTCATGAACGATCTGTTGGGAGGAACGCTCAGGACCGTCTATTTCATCTTGCGCTTACCAGGTGGTTACGACGTACCTTTTGGCAAATTACAGATCGTGGCTCTCATAACTATCGCAGTCACCACCGCCATCAATTGCGCGGCGGTCAGTTTGAGCGGGCATGTCGCCTCACTCATCACAGTGTTGAAGGTGCTGCTCGTGCTGGCAGTCGGCCTTGGTGCTTTCTTCTATCAGGATGGCAGTTGGTCGCACCTTGCAATGGCTAACAGCGGCGGAACTTGTGAAGACGTCGCCGTTACAGGCGGCGGACTGGCTGGTTTTTTTGCAGCCATGCTGGGAGCGTTGTGGGCCTATGACGGCTGGAACAACGTTTCGTACGTCGCCGGTGAAGTGAAGCATCCGGAGCGGAACCTACCACTCGCTCTGATCGGCAGCATGCTGATCATCATCACCCTGTATGTGATCGTGAATGTAAGTTACTACTACGTCATGACTCCGACTGAAGTCGCGAGTGTTTCTGCGGTCTCCTCGGTTGCAGCCGAAGCGACTAAGAGAGTACTTGGACCACTGGCGGTGAGTTTGATGGCCGCGGTAATGCTTCTTTCATCCTGGGGCTCATTGCAAACGTCAATACTCGGAACGGCGCGGATTCCTTTCGCAATGGCTCGTGACGGAATCTTCTTTAAAAGCCTGGCGAGTGTTTCAAAAAGGACCCGTGTTCCAGTGACGGCGCTCGTGGTCCAGGCCGTGTGGGCCTCGGTCCTGGCGCTTTCCGGTTCGTTCGATCAACTTACCGATCTCGCGATTTTTGCGTTCTGGCTTTTTTATGGAATGGTAACAGCTGCGGTGTTCGTGTTTCGCTGGCGCGAGCCCGATGTGCCACGGCCTTATCGCACCTGGGGTTATCCGGTTGTGCCTGCGCTCTTCGTTCTCGTCACAATGGTTTTAATTGTCGTGACGTTTTATAACTATTTGCTCCGATCGGTCGTCGGCTTGGCTATTATCGTGGCGGGCTTGCCGATCTATTGGTATTTCGCAAATCGCAATAACTCCATTGCGCGTTGAAGTTAACCAAGCTTGAGCGAGGGTAAACCACCCTTCCTAACCAAGAGGCTTCAAGACCTGAATCACCTTCGACGATTGAGAGACCTTCAGCGTCAGATTAATCACTCTAGATTGATAGTCTCGTGGTTAGGAAGGGCGGTTTACCCCCGCTCAAGTTTCGGTAGGCTCAAGATGGAAGGATTTTGTTGGGCGTTTATTGCCGGACGATCTCGATCAGCGGTGACCGATCACCCTCACTCGTCGCAAGCAATGCTCGCCCGTCAAGCCGGTATGTGATTGCTTCGCCTTGTTCTCGCTTACCCATTCCGATCGTCGTCAATGGCTGCTTCCAAATCTCATCGAAATCGGCGTTAGGATCCGTCAACACCAACTCGTACCCTTGCAAGTAATCACATAACGCGACTCGTCTTCCGTCAGGTGATATTGCGCCATCTGTAATTAGCCCACCAACCGCTGTCGGTATCTGCAACCCACCGACTCTCGTGATGGTGATTTGTTTCGTTGTATTTAACGGTGCAGCAGCCTTATAGATTTGCGTACTCGCAAACGGCGTCTTAGTTAACACGTACAGATCGCCTTTCTGCGGATGAACCAGCAGAGACTCTGCATCGTGGCTTCCGTCGGGGTACTTCAATGTGATCACTTCTGCAGGCTCGGTAAAACTCGGC
>JBKPAL010000087.1:0-22329 GCA_046726395.1 Acidobacteriota bacterium | reverse complement strand
ACAAACTGCACTTTCGGATTGTTCTTTCCCAACACCCGCGTGATCGCCGCCGTCAAGGTCGTCTTGCCATGATCCACGTGTCCGATCGTCCCGATGTTCACGTGCGGCTTCGAACGGTCGAATTTTTCCTTTGACATGTCTTCTTTCTCGCCTCTTTATATATGCGTATCTGCTTCTTCCAAGCGCGGACAGGTTTGGTGGAGCCCGCGATGAGATTTGAACTCATGACCTCCTCCTTACCAAGGAGGCGCTCTACCCCTGAGCTACGCGGGCTCAAATCCCCAACAAATCCTGAAAAATTGGAGCGGGCGACGAGATTCGAACTCGCGACCCTCAGCTTGGAAGGCTGATGCTCTACCAACTGAGCTACACCCGCTCAAGAATTCGAATTGTGGATTTCGGATTGTGGATTTACCAACCCGCAAGTCATCGATTTCAATTCGAAATCCGCATTTCGAAATCCGCTTTCCCCCTCCTGGTGCAGGGGGCAGGATTCGAACCTGCGTAGGGCGTGAGCCCGCCGGGTTTACAGCCCGGTGCCATTAACCACTCGACCACCCCTGCATCTTTTCAAGTGCTTGCTGGAGCCGGCGAAGGGACTTGAACCCCCGACCCTCTGATTACAAATCAGATGCTCTACCAACTGAGCTACGCCGGCTCGCTACAGAGTGCAATAGCGCATTCCGACAAAATGCGGATACTACCAACACGAATTCTAAAACGCAAGCGGCTGAATCTATTAGCCTAACACGGAATTATGTTGACGCTGTTAAGAAGACTTAAGTAAGATTCAACTACGCCGAAACCACTCGGCAAGTTGAAAATCCCACCGTAAAAAAGGCCTTGACTGAAGCCACCCTGAGTCGTTCAGGCCTGCCCCTAAGCTCGTTGTTCCAAATCGAAAGGAAACCAACATGTTGGGTACATTCCCGAATTTCAAGCTGCCGTTCATGGTCGCTGTCGTTAGTCTTCTGTTATTCAGCAATGCTGTTGCACAGACTGCCGAGTCACAGGAACAGCGAGGCCCGACCGTGATTGCTCCTGCACGATCTTATGAGAGTTTAAGCTTGGGTCGAACCAATCTGCAGTGTGTGGGCTACTTCCGTATGCCAGGACTAAAAGATCTCCCACGAATCGTCGGCGGTGAGCAGGAACAGGAGAAAACGATCTATGCGTCCGGTGATTTTGTCTATATCGATGCTGGACATCAGCAGGGAATTCGCGAGGGCCAAGAGTTTCACATCATAAGGCCGCGGGGTGAACCGGCGCGGGTTTTCAAACAGAAGAAGGGTTATTTGGGAGTTTACGTTCAGGAAGTTGGAGAACTGCGGGTCATTAGAGTTAAAGAATCCTTTTCCGTGGCGCAAGTTACATACTCATGTGATACCGCGTTACTAGGCGATTTCCTGACAGGCGTACCTGATAGGTCAGCTCCGGAGCTTAGCTGGTCTACGTCTCTTGATCGCTTCGCCGAACCTTCCAGTAAGCCAATCGGTCGAGTCATGATGGCCAGAGAAGGCAAGGAAGTCGTGGCAGTTGGAGACATTATTTACGTCGACCTCGGCGTTGAAGATAGTCTCAAGCAAGGTGACTCTTTGACTATTTATCGAAAACTCGGAACCGGTAACCTGAACATCAAAGTCTATGATGAAGCAGTTCAATCTAGAGAGGGTTATGCCAGTGAGCACTACCGGGGCGGAGGTCTTTCAAACCAAGCGTTAAGATCGCGCGAACTCAAAGGTGAGGCAGATATCTATCGTCATGGCGCGATCACTTCGTCCCAGGTGAAGAGCAAACGGCCGTCAATGCCAAGAAAGGTCATTGGTGAAGCAAAGATCTTGAATGTTCAAACGAGAACAGCTACTGCAATCATTACTACCGTTAGTCAGGAAGTGCACACCGGAGACTTCGTGGAACTTCGCTGACGCCTATTTGGTTAGACTCAACTATTCTCGTGCCGCTATTGCCTGCACAGGTTCAGGCTTGCGATCGGTCTGCCGTGCCACCAGCACCGAACGATGGAAGGCTCGAAAGTAACCGTACATAGAAACGCAGGCGGATATCACCACCAACCACAACATTGCTCTGCCACAGGTGTAGAGCAAGATCTGCCAGTCGGCAGCTGTTGTCGGTTCTGGTCCAACCAAGTGCTGCCAGGCGGTGCGTAGTTCCGGTACCGACCAGAATTCAATAGCGGGGAACGGCCGTCCGAAGTTAGCTACCGGTGGCTTCCCTGCCACGCTGGACACTATCAATAACGCCACCGTTATGACCTGGGCCAGCATCTTGAACTTTCCCATTCTTGATGCCGAGATCACTACTCCTTCCGCAGCTGCTATAGATCTCAATCCAGTAACTGCAAATTCCCGCCCGATGATAATGACTACGGCCCATGCGGGCGCCAATTGATTCTCAACCAGCGAAATTAACGCAGCTGAAATCAAAAGTTTATCGGCAATCGGATCCAATAGTTGGCCCAACCTGGTGACTTGGTCGCGACTGCGCGCCAGATGTCCGTCAAGGTAGTCAGTCAAGGCCGCTACGAGAAAAAGCACGACTCCCAGGATATGACGTGGCACTCCAAACCAATTTTCTGAAAATGGCGTGAGCAGAACTACGACAAGAAGCGGAACGATGAAGATGCGTAACAGCGTCAGCGAGTTTGGAAGGTTCACGAATCGAGCTCAACACATAAGAACTGCTTCTCTTGGAGCCGGATGGTGAATCGAGTTTATGACCCGGTTTTCAAGAGTGTCAAGCAAGAGGATCGAATCGGTGATCTCCACGACGGCTATGACTGAAGTCATGAATCAAGCGCAGTGGCGGATTCTTTGTTGTGAGTGAGCTCACTCAATATCAAACGGATCATTGAACAGCGCAGTCAGATTAACACTGCCGTGTCCGAACTGAGGAAAACCATTGGCATTTGGATTTCCAGGATCAAGATTGGACGCCGTATCGTCGGGAGGGAAGATGATTAGTGAGTTCAAAAATTCGAGAATCTTTGATTGATTGGCAAGGGTGAGTTGTTCGAACGCAATTCGCGCCTGTCTTGCTTCCCCGTCATGGCGCATTATTACCTCTCTAAGATTAATGCTTCGCCCGTCGTGCCCGTAAGGCGCGGTGGAACCTACACCCCATAACGGCGTTGTGATGAATTGCCTTCGCATCGTTCCGTCATAATTTCGTTCGTAGAAACCAGGACCAAGGTCGTGTCTCTTGAAATCGGTGAATATGTTTCTGACGAGGACAGGCTGATTGGCGGGATGCTTTAGTGTCGGGAATCCACTTCCGTCATCTTGTTGGGTAAACAATCCGGTAGCCGTTCCGAAGAGCTTATTGAGTATCCCTCGTTCCGGATCATATACCGTTTCCAAATCGGCAACTCTTCGATCGCGGGCAATCTGTAGGTCTGGGATGTGGCATTGAGTGCATCCGATCTGCTGAAACTTCTGCCGTCCGACAATGACGCTTTGATTCTGTTCGTAAGTCGCCGGTTTGAAATAGTTGAGTAGATAAAACTCCATGAAATCGACGATGCTAGTTGGGATCTCGTTTGTCACCCCATCCATATCGGGATCCTCGGTTGGCAAAGCCGCAGGCGGAGCTTCTATTTGATCTTTGCTGCCGTCTAGCACCATTCCCGACGGCGTAGTAATCATGCTGCCGTTGTGTGCCGCCGCAAGGTCCGGGTCGACAGCTTGAAGTCCCATCTCCGCATTCCACGCGCCCACAACAAACTCTCGAATCGAGATTGTTCCGCCATGATGAAAGAACGGACGCACCCGCAAGTCAGTGTCAACGCCTTCGACGCGGGTTGTGTCAACCTCAATTTCATTCCCATGGCGCCGCGCTCCAATCACGCCATAACTGATGCCTTTGCTCTCAAGCGGTTTAGTCACCAGACGATTTGATGGAGACCTGCTCGCTTCGTCGATAACCACTTGGCGGATTGCGCGCAGGTCAGCAGTGATTTCGTCACCTAACATTTCCTTCAATCCGAGTCCGAAGAGATGAGGAGCATCTCTGCTATCGGGTCTTGTTACTACATCCCCGCCAAAACCCGCTGCCCCCCGGGGTCGACCATGACAACCCGCGCAGCTATCAACCAGTCCGGCTCCTATCGCCAAGTTGGTTTCGATGTTTCCTGTACCGTCGCCTGAGAGTGGTCCAACTCCCTGCAGTCTTGTGTATTTTCGTTGAAAGAGTTGACGGCCGCGCCGAATTGCGCGAAACGGGTCGCGATCGATGATGAAAAGAGAAGAGTTCGGCGTCATCGCATCACCGCGTCCGACTCCTGACTGTTGAGTGAATGATTTATTGATGCCGACACCGGCAGTATTCGGAGTTACCGTTCTGTCCGGTAGCTGTGCGTGACCGGTCGGGGCGAACCATGCAACTGTGATGACGAACCCAAGGGCAAGGACGGTGGCTAAGACCGAAGTCTTTCGTTTCGAGTTCATAAGGGACCTCTTTTGTCTGACTCACATGCTTGCTGCAGTTAAGTGATGGACGTCGTTCGATCGATTCTGATGAGAAGAAATTACGATGTGGGCTCGATCTGATTCAGCGGGGGGAAGCTGAAGAACCCAAAGAGGTATGAGCCTCTCGATCAGATAAGACGTTTGCGGAAAAACATTTCAGCGGCAGTGAGGGTTAGTTCCTAGCGTCAGAATTGGGAAGTCTACCGTTTGCCATCGAGGTTGGCCCACTCGCCAGACTGGATGAAGTTAGCCCAGTAGAACGGATGGAGATCTCTATTTCGCTGGAGGAGGTTGAGTTGCACTCGGCGCAGGGCCTCACCGCGGCCCATACCAAGCTTGAGGTTCTTGTAGTAATCCACCATTAGCTTGCGCGTCGAGTAATCACTTATAGGCCACAAACTCATTACTAGCGATTCGGTTCCGGCCAGAACGAAGGCCCGACGTAATCCGTAAACACCTTCCCCATTTCGCACCTCTCCCAAGCCAGTGTCACAAGCCGACAGTACTACCAGCTTTGTGCCCCACAGATTCAGACCCGACGCTTCCAAGGCAGTCAGAATTCCATCGTCTTTGCTCCCGCTGCCACGCACGTTCGCTCCCGCTAACGCCAGTCCCGACCGCAACAACGGGTTTTCAATCTTGGGATTCGCGTTCCCCCCGCCCGACGACGCCTGCGGCTTAGCGAGTCCTTCATTGCCACTATCCTCCAGGAAGAATCCGTGCGTCGCCAGATGTAACATGCGGGGTGCCACCAGCGCTTTGAGCGAGGACTCCGTAGCGTGATGGCCGGTCAAAAGAGTAGTGTCGGGATAAAGGAACTGGATCGTTCTGCCTTCGTCTTCTGTCGCGTTCAGTGGTGCAAAGTAAATCTCAGACAAGGAACTCGCGGTGGTGACACTCCTGCGGAGCCTGCTGTGCAACTCAGGCTTCACGTCTGAACTTGCTAACTGCTCTGAGGCCGGTTCGCCGAACCACGGGTTCGCAACAACTGTGGGCCTGCTCTTGCTTCCCCGCGACACGTTCATTCGGAGAAGGTCGCGACCACTCGTCAAGTACGTGAACGTGTAGCGCTGCATCAGATACCGACTCTGTTCATCAACTAGCGCTTCAAAAGGAATTAAGTTCAACTCGCCATCCGGCGAAACCAGCAATTGTGTGGCGTCGCCGACTAGCGCTCGGATGGGCCGCATCACCTTTTCGTCCAGTGAGCGAGCCAGCTCGCGCACGTCGCGCCTGAGCGGATCGCGTAGTGCTTGGCGCAGCGCGTTGACGTCAGCGTCAATCGCTTTCGCCTCCCCCAAATCCTTCCCACGAGGAGTTCCTTGCCGTCGCATTACGTAAACGACGTAGCGAGTTTGCCCGTAAGCCTCCCTGTTGCTTTCCGCCTTCGGATCGAACGGACGGTAAGTTGCGAACTCCACCAGCGCGGCGTTGTTCGGAATTGCAGTTTGAACCGCCGCCAGCGTGACGGTCTGGGAACGAGCACGAAACTCCGCGCTGCGTCGACCGATCAGAGCTTCTAGGTTCTCTCTTTCTTCCTCCAGATTCTTAGCCTCCTGGCGTTCCTGGGGGAGACTATTCTTCGGATCGTTCAGAACAAGTCGCCCCAGTCGTGCGGTGGTTTCATTCAACTGATCCAGCAGCGACTTGCTGTGCGCGTCAGATCGTTCACGCAAGTCCACGAGGGTACCGGTCATCGTGTCGAGCACGCGTCCTTTGCGCTGCAACAAGACGAGAGCGGCCAGCCCACTAGCGTCGGGATCGCCAGGCATCAGTTGCATGTTGAAAGACATGGTCCGGTCAGTTCGGCCGGAGACCCCGTTCAGGAAGATGAGTTTCTGCCGTTCGGACCCGACAACAAAATTCAGCGCAATGTGGGTTTCAATCGCGGCTTCCACGCGCGACTGAAACTTGAGCGCGTTCGCCAGATCACCCATCGCGGCATAGTTCTTGGCGATATTGCCGAGGGCGAGGACTGTGTACCATTGAAGAGGGCCCGCCGTCTTTTCCAATATGCTCAGCGATCGGAGGTGCATGTTCAGCGACTTTTGGTAGTCGCCCTGCGCACGATAAAGATTGGCCATATTGTTAAGACCCATTGCCACATCTTGGTGATCCATGCCGAGGGCCTTCTCCCTGATCGAGATGGCTCGAGAGTAATATTTTTCCGCTTTCAAATAGTCTTTTTTCTCGCGCGCAATGATGCCGAGATTTTGCAGAACGTTGGCGAGATCAAGATGATCGAGTCCTAATAGTTTTTCTTTAATTGCCAGGGAACGCTGCACAAACGGTTCGGCACGATCGTAGTCACGTTCTCCGAGGTGAAACACTCCCAGATCGATTAGGACTGCGCTGAGAAAGAGGGTCTCTTTGCCGAGCGCCTTTTCACCTATCGCCAGGGCCCGCAGGTAGAGTTGCTCTGCACGTTTGTCGCTTCTTTTATCCAAAAGTTTCCCTACGTATGTAAGACAGAGCGCCACTTGCGGATGTTCCGGCCCTAGTGTTTTCTCGCTGATCTCGAGTGCTCGGTTGAGCAACTGATCTGCAGGGACCATCTGATCCAGATTGAGGAGCACCATCCCCAGCCGACCAGTGACCAAAGCTGTCAGCGGATGTTCGAGCCCCAGTTCCTTTTCCAGAATAGCGAGCGAGCGCTCGTAAAACGGCTTTGCCTTCACATCATCGATCTTGTTGTGATAGGTGTCTCCCAGACCCATGATTAGCTGCGCAACATATACCTTGCCTGGCTGCGAAACGCTTTGGACCCTCGCCAACGCGCGCTCGACTAACGAACTCGCCTCGTCTGACTTGCGGACCTGCTGCAGCCGGACAAACTGCCCAAACAACCTGCGCGACTCTTGTAGTGATCGGTCATCATTTGTCGCTGACCTGACTCCTTTGAAGTGAATCTCATACGTTCCGGCCGGCGCGTTCTTTAGCTTTGCTTTAACGAACAGCGTGTACGTTCCGGTAGTTTCAGCCACCATCTCTATTTCTTCTTTGCCTTGATTTGTGATCTCGTCATCGAAATCAGCAATCAGCCGTTTGTCTGGTCCTACCACCTCCACTCCCACATCGATCTCCCGCTGCTCGAGGTCGATAATAACGTGGCGCCCTTGAATTAGCCTGACTTGATAACCATGAATCTGCCCGCCGGACAATTCGCGCTCAATCCGTTTGCCCGGCTCAAGCGTTGTGACTTCCTGCCTGTCCTGCGTTTCTGCAGATTGTGATTGCAATGATTGCCCTGAAGACCCAAGGAGCAAATTGTTTTCAACGCTCCATAGGTAAGCAACGTGAGTAACAGATAGCATCGGCGCCAAGAGGAAAGAAAGACGCAGGCCCCGAGTTAACAAGGATAATTTCAGGCAGCTGTTCATTGTATTCGACATCGACGTGGGCCAGTGATACTTACTACTCCTGAAAGCTTTTTCAACGTTTGCCATCAAGGCTGGTCCAATTTCCAAATTGAATGAAGTTTGCCCAGTAGAAAGGGTGAAGATCTTTGTTTCGTTGAAGAAGGTTGAGTTGCACGTGACGTAGCGCTTCACCGCGTCCCATACCAAGCTTCAGGTTCTTGTAGTAGTCCACCATCAATTTGCGCGTGGAATAATCACTGATAGGCCAAAGACTCATAACCAGCGATTCAGCCCCGGCAAGAACGAAAGCGCGCCGCAATCCATAGATACCTTCACCATTTCTTATCTCGCCAATTCCCGTGTCGCACGCTGATAAAACGACGAGTTTCGTTCCCCAAAGATTTAGACCCGACGCTTCTAAAGCAGTCATGATTCCATCGTCCTTACCAGCGGGAAACCGCGCGTTGGCACCAGCGAATGCCAGCCCAGACCGTAACAGTGGGTTCTGTGTGTTGTCTTTGTTTATCGAAATCCTTCGCGGCGTTCCAGAATTAAGGTCCGCGTTATCAGGATTCTGAAGAAAAAAGCCGTGAGTGGCCAGATGAAGAACTCTAGGAGCGACACTTTCTTTAACTGCTGATTCGGTTGCTTGTGACGCCCTGAGCAGTTTCGTTTCAGGATACAGCGCTTGTATCGCCCGACCTTCCTCTTCACTCGCGCTCAATGGCGCGAAATAAATTTCAGCAAGCGAGCGCGCCGCAGTAACGCTCCGACGCCTGCTTCTGGGTGCGACTGATCCATTCGCAGCTAAGGCAACATGTTCGAAAGGAGGTTCGCCGAATGCCGGATTGGCAACGACAGTTAAGTTGCTCCTGGCGGGTCGCGCTACTTGCATTCGCAAGAGGTCACGGCCGCTGGTGAGATATGAGAACGAGTACCTTTCGACCAAATATCGACCCTGCTCGTTAACAAGAGCCTCGAACGGGATCAAATTCAACTCGCCGTCCGGCGAAACAAGGAGCCTCGTAACGTCGCCAGACAAGGCCCGTACAGGCTTCATTACTTCTTCATCAACTGCTCGAGCAAGTCTCCGTACGTCCCCGCTCTGTGGATCTCGCAATGCTCGACGTAGCATTTCAATCCGTTTATCAATCTCTGCAGCTGGTCCAAGATCTACCGAACGTATTTCTGCTCCTTTCCGAATGACGTAGACAACGTACCGACTGTTGCCATAGGCATTTGAAGTTTCTGCCTGCGGATCGAAAGGACGATAGATTGCCCATTCAATCAACGCACTATCCACTGGTAACGCTGATCGGATAGCGCTCAACGTCACCGGTTGGGCACGCTGATAAAAGCCTGCACTCTGTCGACTAATCTCAGTTTCAAGTTTCTCCCGCCGCGCTTCCAGGGTTTCGATTCGGTTCTTGTAGTTGTCAGTCACCCCTCGTGGTACGTTGAGGACGAGTCGCGCCAGTTGTGCAGTGATGTCGTTTAACTGATCTAGGAGGGCTTGTCCTTCAGCGCTCGAACGGTTACGCAACGACGCCAGACTATTGGCTAGTGCATCCTGAATGCGCCCTTTCCGCTGGATAACTGTGAGGGCAGCCAGCTCGCGCGCAGCCAAATCATCAGGGAACCGTACCTGCAACGAGACGGCATGGTCCATCTGTTCAGGCACTCTGGCAAGGTAAGCTAGTTTCTGGCGTTCAGAGCCAATTGCAAGATTCAGCTCCAGATTGCGATCAAGGATTGCATTAGCTCTGGATTGAAAAGCAACAGCCTCAGCCAGCTTTCCATGGACCAGTGAGATGTTCGCAAGACTTAGGAAAATTCCTGCGAGTTCAGGACAATTCGTTCCGCAGAAACCTTCGTAAATTGATCGCGCACGGTTAAGAAGCGGTTCAGCTTTCGCATATTCCTTGCGAGCAGAGTAAAGGTGGGCCAAGTTGCCCAGAGTTCGGGCCACTAAGGGTTTATTCGACCCAAGCACCTTCTCTGATACCGCAAGCGAGCTGAGAAAGAGTGGCTCAGCCTTCGCATAGTCACCTCGTGCAGAGTAAAGGGCGCCGAGATTGTCCCGGTAGCGCGCTACGTCAATATGATCTGAGCCGAGAGCCTTTTCCTTGATAGCAATGGCACGCAGGTATAAGGGCTCGGCCTTGTCGTATTCACCCTGATCACGATAGAGGTTTCCCAGGTTGTTAAGAACTATCGCCAGGTTGGTAGGATTTCGAAAGTCGGTTCTTCCCCAAATTTTTAGGGTGCGCTGGTACAGTACTTCAGCTCTAACATAGTCACCCTTTTCGCGGTACAAACTAGCAAGAGCGTCGGCCAACGGAGCCACCGCATCGTGGTCTTTTCCATACGCCTTCTCCACCACACTGAGGGCCCGCTGAAAGAGCGGTTCGGCACGGATAAGGTCTCCATTTCCACGATAAATAAGAGCGAGCCTATGTAATGGAGCCGCAACATCAGGATGATCCGCCCCCAAAATTCTTTCCCGAATCTCGAGAGCGCGCTGACAAAACGATGCTGAACGCGCGTCGTCGCGCTTTGCGCCGTACATCGTGCCAAGTCCATTCAGGAGTAATGCAGCCCAAAGATCCTCGGACTCACTCGTCCTTTCCAGGATGGTCAGGCCACGCTGGTAGTACGCTTCAGCCTTTGAGAATTCACCCTTTTGGTTGGAAATAATTGCCAGCAGGTAGAGTGGATAGACTAAGCTCCGATGCTCCGCCCCATATACTTCCTGAAGCTGCTGTAAGACTCTTTCCGCTAATGGAATCGCCTCATTGTACTTACCAGCATATGCAAGCTCTCGTGATTTCTGCTGAAGTTTCCGAAGCTGAAATACCAAGAGCTCCTGCTCGGAAGCAACCCTTGTCTCAAGGAAACGAATGTCATAATGGCCCCCCGGTAGTCCGGGGTATTTCCCCTGGACCGACAGTCGGTAGTTCGTATCACTCTCAGCTACCAACTCGATTCGTTCCTCACCGATGCTACGAAGTTCGTTATCCACACTGATAATGAGTCTTCCATCTGGTCCAAAAACCCGCACAACGAGATCAATGCCCCGTTGTTGTACAACTACGCTCGCGTACTGTCCCTCTGCCAGTCCAATCTGATAGGCGTGATTTTCGACGCCAGACACTTCCCGTTCAATCGGCTTGCCTAACTCAAGTGTTGAGACTTGTTCGTTCTTGAGTAGTGTTGACTCTGATTGTGTTTGGAGTTGCGGGAGTTGCGCAGCAAGGTCAGATGCCAGCGCTGAAACGCCCTGGCTGAATAAAGAAAAAATGAAAAGGTGAACTGCTAGAGGCAGGCTTGTTAGGGATGGAAAGCCTGGTCGCTGATAAATTGGTTCGAACATCACCCGACGCCTTTTTCTAATCTTCGATGAAGCGGTGTGCCAACCGCAACGAAGACTACTTCATCACTCTGAAAGGAAAATCGCCGATGGTCTCAGTCGCGCCCGTTCTCGATATACCTGAGACGCGCAACAAATACGCTTGCTGCTTTAAGAGTCGGGCCGGAAAACCAACTACAAGATTTTTGCTACCGGCGCTTGGACGTCTGACTATGCCGCTGCGCCACGCAACTCGATTATCCGACTCACTAAATAGCTCGACTCGGTAACTGGAGTAATCGTTGGGCTCGAGCTGAAGCTGCATTGCCACCTCGGTCTTACCAGCAGGAACGGTGAGCGTCTTGATTTCGGCCGCGCTACGCAGCTGTGGCGTCAGCAAGAACGATGCAATAGTAGAAGTGCCAGTTTGTTTGTGCGGGACCTTCGGTGTTGGTATTTCTGATGACTTTGATTGTTGCTCCAGCCGCGTGTACTCCTCACGAACTCGGGCCAGCTCCTGTTCAGTCTGTGCATTTAGTTCTCGTTGATGCGTGAGCTCCTGGCGCAGCTCGTCCTCGCGTCTCACCTGCGAGTCCTGCACTGCCGGAGTCTTCAGCTGCGTCAACTGTCTTCGCATTCTCACGTTTTCGAACAGAAGAAATCCTCCAGTAATCATCATTAGCAACACTGCTGCAACAGAGGCCCATTGCCAGACGGAACCCGATCTGGTTGCAAGAAACGGACTAAGAATAGAAGCCCAGGTGTCGCGACGTGCACGACCGGCACGGATTTCAGGCCCGCTAACAGCATCCTTCCAAGCAACTTTCTGAAGTGAGTCGGCGAACAGCACCTTCCCACGACGCAAGGGTGAACCGAGATAATGGCTTTTGAATCTGTCCAACATTTCGCCGGTCAGTTCACCCTCCACGTATGCATCGACCAGCTCGAGTTCAACCTTATCTAATCGTGCAACAAACTCGTCATCCCTAATGCTGAGCTCGTCGAGTTGCTCAGTCTCAGCGTCTGGAAGCTGGCCGAGCAAATACTCAGTCAGCGTCTTATTGCTGTAGGCTTCTTCTTTGTTCATTGTTCGCAGGTGGGCAAACTTCTCCCTCAAACTGATCAGACGATTTCGAAAAAGTATTTCAAGTCTTGGCTATACATTGTTTGACACACTCTTCAAGTTTTTGCCGAATCCGGAAGGCGCGAATGCTCAAAGCGTTCTGTGTAAGCCCGAGACCCTCGGCTAAACCACGACGATTTTCGATCTTTTCTCTCTCTTTTCCCCCGTAGTACCGGATGATTATTTCTCGACTAATAGGTTCCAATTTATTAATGCATCGTTCGAGGCAATTCAGAATGGCCTCGTTCTGATCGTTTTCCGTCTCGACAAAGACGTGAAGCGCGTTGACCTCAGTTTTGTATTTCATTTCTGCCAGCAACGCTTCAGTTCGGCGGTTTGATCTGAGCTGTTCCATTAATACAAACCGCGCAACGATGTAGCAGTATCTGGCAGGCGCTTCGCTCTCGGTGATTCCTTCCTCTTCGAGTCGCATCGCAACTCGATTCAGAGTTTCTTCTGCCATGTCGTCAGGATTTTGAATGTTCTTGCGATCGAAGTAGTTCACCAAACGACGCCGCATTTCGAGATAGCTGTGTCCTTGCGAGTCGGTCCCTCGATCAAGCCAGTTAAGGAGTCGCTGGAAAGCTTGGCCCGTTAGAGTGCGGTGCTTTTCTTGTCCAACCCTTCGCATAGCGGAACAACTTAGGTCGGGGTGCGAACTGAGAAGGGCGAAAGCATACGACTTCCATTAGTAGAGCGGCAATGCCATACAAAGGCGTTCCAGAAGCGAACTTGCTGAATGAAGGTACGACGACTACAATCAGGGTTTCTCTACCCAGCGGAATTCGCATCCGTAGCGACTCGCTCGGTTTTGGAACTGCCATGGCAATTGACCGAATTACAGTTCGAGGCGCTCGTCAACACAATCTTAAGAACATCAGTGTAGAGATCCCGCGAGACCGTTTCACTGTAATCACCGGCCTTTCCGGTTCCGGCAAGTCCTCCCTCGCATTTGACACGATCTATGCAGAAGGTCAACGCAGATATGTCGAATCCCTTTCGGCTTACGCTCGCCAGTTTCTAGATCAACTGGAAAAGCCAGACGTTGATTCGGTCGAAGGCCTTTCACCTGCCATCTCAATCGAACAGAAGACGGTTTCTCGCAGCCCTCGTTCGACCGTCGGAACGGTCACCGAAATTTATGACTACATGCGTTTGCTGTTCTCGTCGATCGGGATGCCGCACTGTCACGTATGTGGAGCTCCAATCACACGTCAGAGTGTTGAGCAGATCGCTCAAAGCGTTCTTTCTCTGCCGGAAGGGGAACGAGTAATGATCCTGGCTCCCATCGTTCGTGGGAGAAAAGGTGAATTCAAGAAAGAACTCGAGAAGCTTGCGAAAGATGGCTTCTTGCGGGCACGTGTGGACGGCGAGCTGCTTTCGCTCGACGAAGAGATCAGACTCGACAAGCGACGCAATCACACCATCGAAGCGCTGGTCGATCGGTTGCTCATCAAACCCGGAATTAGCGAGCGACTAACGGAATCAATCAGAACCGCCCTGAAACTCACAGGCGGAGCAGTGCTCGTCTCGATCGTCGATGGTGAAGAGCAACTTTATTCAGAACGGATGGCGTGTGTGAACTGCGGCATAAATGTGCCGCCATTGGAGCCCCGCTCATTCTCTTTTAACTCGGCATACGGAGCATGTAAGCGTTGTCACGGATTGGGAACAGTGCTCGAGGTAGATCCTGCCAAGCTCATTCCCGACGCCAGTCTTGTAGCGGAACAAATAGCGTTCATCGGTCCAGCTGATAAGCAGGGTTCGGCATATCTCAAGAGTGCGCTGCTTGCGGTCATTCGACATTTCAATGCAGATGCAAAGCTTCCATTTGCAGAGCTGTCAAAAGAAGTTCGCGATGCTTTCTTTAACGGCACGAATGGACAACTGACTTTTCGACAGGGTCTCTATTCTTATCAAAGTCCTTGGAAGGGTGCGTTGCGTTGGCTACGTGATCGGCTAAACGAAGCTCCGTCCGAAAAAGTCAGGGTAGCGCTCGAAGAACTCGTATCACCGACCGCTTGTCCTGAATGCAAAGGAAGACGCCTGCGTGCAGACTCTCTGGCCGTTCGTCTCGGTGGAAAAGGCATTGCTGAGTACACCTCGTTACCCATCGAAGATGCTGTAACTGCCTTCGAACAAATCAAACTGAATCCACGTGAAGAGCAAATAGCTGGACCAATCCTTCGTGAGATCAGGAATCGCTTATCGTTTCTGCAACGCGTGGGACTTGGTTACCTAACCCTTGATCGATCTTCCTCGACCTTGTCAGGGGGCGAAGGACAACGTATTCGACTCGCCACCCAAATTGGCTCGCAACTCCGTGGCGTGCTCTATGTACTCGATGAGCCATCCATCGGACTTCATCCGCGCGACAACCAGCGACTGCTCGAGACGCTGTCAGCCTTGCGAGATCTTGGAAACACTGTGCTCGTGGTCGAGCACGACGAAGAGACGATTCGCCGCGCCGATTACGTCGTCGATCTTGGTCCTGGAGCAGGCGCTCACGGCGGTGAAGTGGTTGCGGTAGGCAATGCAGAAGAAGTTGCCAACAATCCAGATTCAATTACCGGACTTTACATTCGCGGTCTGCGGAAGATTGCTGTTCCGGAACAACGTCGATCGCCAAACGGAAAGTGTTTGATCGTACGCGGCGCGAAAGCAAACAATCTAAAAGAGATCGATGTTTCGATACCGCTTGGTTTGCTTACTGTGATCACAGGTGTTTCAGGTTCAGGGAAGTCGACATTGATCGAAGACATCGTTTATCGAGCTCTGGCGCGACATCTGTATGGGTCATTGACGGAACCGGGTGCGTATACCTCACTGGAGGGACTGGAATACCTCGATAAAGTAATAGAGATCGATCAATCACCAATCGGCCGCACTCCAAGATCGAATCCCGCCACTTACACAGGCTTGTTCACTCCGATTCGCGAGCTTTACGCAATGCTCCCGGAGTCGCGCGAGCGTGGTTACAAACCCGGTCGATTCTCTTTCAACGTTAAGGGTGGACGCTGCGAAGCGTGTGACGGTGATGGGATGAAACGCATCGAAATGAATTTCCTTCCCGATGTTTATGTACTGTGCGATGTATGTCGAGGCGCTCGCTACAATCGCGAAACTCTTGCGGTGAAGTACAAAGGCAAATCGATCGCAGAACTGCTCGATACAACGGTTGAAGAAGCTTTGCCTTTACTCGAAAACATTCCGCAGATTCAACAGAAGTTGCAGACATTGCTGGATGTCGGCCTCGGCTATATCAAACTGGGCCAAGCTGCGACGACACTTTCGGGCGGTGAGGCACAGCGAATTAAGTTAGCGAAGGAGTTATCAAAGCGGGCGACCGGACGTACGATCTACATCCTGGACGAGCCCACTACCGGGCTTCACTTTGCTGACGTCCACAAACTACTGGATGTCCTTCAACGTTTAGTCTCGCTGGGAAACACCGTGCTCGTCATTGAACACAATCTCGACGTCATAAAAAGTGCCGATTACATCATCGACCTCGGTCCGGAGGGTGGTGACCATGGAGGTCGCGTCGTCGCTACGGGGACTCCGGAAGAAGTAGCACGCTCACGTCGTTCACACACGGGCCAGGTACTGCGCCCGCTTCTCAATGGCAGACTCTCTCCAAATGGAAATGGCAACGGAAACGGACGCCGAAATGGGAAAAAGATCGCGTGATATACTCCGTGCTCGATGTCAGTTTATGATGATCTCAAACCTTTAAGTCTCGATCAGGTCCACACCTATCCGCTCTCTTCACGTCCAAGCAAAGTTTCACTCACTGACTTTGCCAAACCAGTATCAGGTAACCCTTCACTCCGCGATTTCCTCGACAGTTTTCCTAACATTCTGGCCGTAAAGAATCTGCGCGAACTAGCGACGCGAATTCATCGCGCTCGTGAACTCAATAAGCCGATCATCTGGGGCATCGGTGGTCATGTGATAAAGACCGGTCTCGCGCCGCTGTTGATTGATCTAATGAGGAAAGGATTTTTGACGGCGGTCGCAGCGAACGGTTCGGTGTTGGTCCATGACGCTGAAATAGCAATGGTAGGAGCAACTTCAGAAGACGTCGACGCCACTTTGGGCGAGGGCGCGTTTGGGGCCGCTGATGAGACCGGAAAACTATTGAATCGAGCCGCCCAGGCTGGCCTAACAGATAAAATCGGTCTGGGCGAGGCTATTAGTCGCGAGCTCATCGCAACCAAACCTGCTCATGAGGAATATTCGTTGTTGTGTGCTGCCTACAAGGCGCGAGTACCAGTGACGGTCCATCTGACAATCGGCGGAGACATTGCTCACTTCCATCCAGCAGTTGATGGCGCGGCCCTTGGCGCAAGCACGCATACAGATTTTCGGCTGTTGGCAGAAATAGTAAGAAGAATGAACGGCGGCGGTGTCTACTTGAACATTGGATCTGCAGTGACTCTTCCTGAAGTATTTTTGAAGTGCGTCACCGTTGTGCGGAACTTGGGACATCAGCTTCAGGACATTACTACGGCGAATTTCGACTTTATCCAATCCTACCGGCCGTTAACGAACGTCGTACGTCGACCGACGGCAGACGGTGCCGGCCACGGTTTCGCAATCACCGGTCATCACGAACTCACATTACCTTTGCTCGCTGCTCACTTGATCCGTGAGTGAATCCCCGATCACAGTGACGCCATAAGACTTGACAGGTTTGCGCGGACTTAACTATCCTGTTCGGCGAAATTGAAAACGGATTTCAATTTCAGGCCTTTCATTTTAACTTTGGTCATTGCACAGGAAGGAATACCTCATGCCGAGGATAAGCTCGTCGCATACGCTGAGTTGCGCTCTTTTCATAATTGCAATCCTCTCATTAACAACTCCAGCGCAATCACTCTCTGCCCAAACAAACTGCCGCGGAAAAGTTCTCGACCAGGATGGGGCGGCAGTGCCTAACGCTCAAATCACGGTTACCCGGCACGACAAGACTCTAAGCACAACAACAACAGACGCCCATGGTGAGTTCTCTCTCCCGGTAGACCCGGGCGACTATGTCATCACAGCTATCGCCGAGGGTTTCGCTGCTCTTTCCCAGTCAATTAACCTAAAAGATCCAAGTTCGCCGCCTCTAACAATTGTGCTGCAAGTAGCTTCGCAAAGTGCGACGGTTACTATCACGGATAGCGCTGGTTATCAGATCACTTCGACAAGCACGGCTACCAGAACACTCACGCCCCTCCGTGATATTCCACAGTCAATTACTGTGATCAGCGAACAAGTCGCTAAAGATCAGTCCATGCAAAGCGTGGCCGACGTTGTTCGGTACGTGCCAGGTATTACTGCCATTCAAGGAGAGAATAATCGCGACCAGTTAGTGATCCGCGGCAACAGCTCGTCAGCAGATTTTTTCTTAGACGGTTTGCGAGACGACGTTCAGTATTACCGCGATCTATACAACCTCGAGCGACTTGAAGCTTTGAAAGGTCCGAATGCGATGATCTTCGGTCGAGGCGGCGGTGGCGGCGTGGTCAATCGGGTGACAAAGCAAGCAGAGTTTGCAGCGTCGCGCGAGCTTACACTACAAGCTGGGTCTTACCGTAACCGGCGTGTGTTAGGGGACTTCGATCAACCACTAAACAACATCATGGCGTTTCGTGTGAATGGTGTTTACGAAAACTCAGGCAGTTTCCGGAATCGAGTTGGTCTTGAACGTTTCGGCATCAACCCAACCTTCACGATCGCAGCAGGAAAGGATACACAGATTAGGGTTGGTTACGAACACTTTCGGGATAACCGAGTTGCCGACCGTGGAATCCCGTCGTTTCGCGGTAGGCCCTCTGATACAGACATATCAACTTTCTTTGGCGATCCGGATCAAAGCAAAGTACGAGCTCGCGTAAGTTTGCTATCGGGAGTGATTGAGCATCAAGCAGGTGAGCTGATCATTCGTAACAGGACCTTGTTTGGAGACTACGATCGCTTCTACCAGAACTTTGTTCCTGGTGCGGTGAATGCAACCGAGACTCGGGTTAATCTGAGTGCCTACAATAACGCCACTCAACGACGAAACTTCTTTAACCAAACGGATCTCAACTATCTGGCGCACACTGGTTCCGTTCGCCACACGATTCTCGGTGGTGCGGAATTTGGTCATCAGATATCGCACAACTTTCGACAGACGGGATTCTTCAATAACACTGTAACAACCATCTCCGTTCCGTTTGCAAATCCGACGATCGATACGCCTGTTACGTTCCGGCAAAATGCGACTGACGCAAACAATCGTGTGGTCGCCAACGTAGCTGCCACTTATCTTCAGGACCAGATGGAACTGACAAAGAAGCTACAGGTACTTCTTGGACTCCGCTTCGATCACTTCGACTTGAGTTTTCACAACAACAGAAATGGCGACAACCTCGGACGTGTAGACAATCTTCTTTCACCCCGCGCCGGAGTAGTTTTTAAGCCAGTGGATACACTCTCGGCTTACGGAAGCTACAGTGTTTCCTATTTGCCCAGCTCGGGAGACCAGTTTTCCTCACTGACGTCTGTCACGCAGACTTTGAAACCGGAGAAGTTCACTAACTACGAGGTAGGAACCAAGTGGGACATTCGTGGCTCACTGGCTCTTACCGCAGCAGCTTATCGACTGGACCGGACCAACACTCGAGCAACCGATCCCAACGATCCAACTCGTATCGTACAAACTGGTAGTCAACGTACGAACGGCTTCGAGGCAGGATTGACTGGAAGTGTGACGCGCGATTGGAACATCATGGGTGGGTACTCATATCAGGACGCCTTCGTCACGAGTGCTACCGTTAACGCACCCGCGGGAGCGCGGGTTGCTCAGGTCCCGCGAAACACTTTCTCGTTGTGGAACCACTATCGCTTCTCACGTAAATGGCGCGCCGGCCTCGGACTAATCCATCGTTCTGATATGTATGCTGCGATCGATAACCGAGTCGTTCTTCCCGGCTATCTTCGAGCCGATGCTGCGGTGTTCTACAACTTCACTGAAAAGCTGGGTCTGCAGGCCAATGTGGAAAATTTATTCAACAAGAAGTACTACGTGAATGCTGACAGCAACGACAACATCTCGCCGGGTTATCCTCGAGCTGCTCGGGTGACCTTCAACTGGAAGTTCTGAGCAAGACGCAATCAGCACAAACAAACCTGTTGCTCACCAAGTGTGTATGGGAGGCTATGTTATACTGCGTCTTCCCCTAACTAATTTTAGTCTTTGTTGCCGTCAGGGTCAGAAGATGAAGGCTGAGAAACTCGAACACTTCAGACAACTGCTACTAGAACAATTGCGTGAGCATACCGAGCACATGGGAGCAGATCAGGCCTCAGCTCTGGAGTTTTCGGATGATGGAGTAATGGACACTCCCGATTTATCGCTGATGGACGTCAACAAGGAGTTAGCTTTTAAACTCGGCGAAAAAGAGTATCAATTGGTCGCAGATATCGATCAGGCATTGTTGCGGATAAAGGAAGGTAACTATGGCTTCTGTGCGCGATGCGGCAAAGCCATCGATGAAAAACGACTGGAGGCGATGCCCTGGGCCCGCTACGACGCTCAATGTCAGTCGATCATCGAACAGGAAAACGGATTAGACCACGTTCCCTCACTATAATCATTGCCGATTGCCAATTGCCAATTGGTCTTTTTGCAAGAGTCTCACTACTCCTTCAATCGTTCATTTCTAACCCGGTGATTGGACTATGCCGAGAGTCCACGCCGGTTTCTAATGTTCATCAGGCGTTTATTGGATTTGAAAGTCTGCTTTCGAGATAACCACGCCAATTGGCAATCGGCAATGACGTAGTTGGCAATCGGCAATTCGCAATCGGTAATGAATGTCACGCCTTCGGATGAGCTTTGTCGTAAACCTCGATCAACTTCTCCATCGAAACATGCGTGTAGATTTGCGTTGTTGAGAGACGAGCGTGACCCAGCAATTCCTGAATGTCCCGCAGGTCGGCACCACCATCCAGTAAGTGCGTAGCAAAGGAATGACGTAGCGCGTGAGGACTTATGTCGTGCATGCCTGCGCACAGACGAATGTACTTTTCGACCATTCGACCGACAGACCGAGTCGTGATGCGAGTTCCCTGGTAATTAAGAAACACAGCTTCATGGTCTCGCTTCGTGATTGGAGCTGCCATCGAGAACTTATCTCGGACAGCTAGATAATCCCTTAAGGCCAACGCCGCCGGTTCGCCAAACGGCACGATCCTCTCCTTTCTTCTCTTCCCGCTGACACGAATCAACTGTCGCTGAAATTCGATATCGCCAAGATTCAACTTGGTTAACTCAGAAACGCGTACACCCGTCGCATACATCAGTTCCAGCATCGCACGATCACGCTTGCCCATATCGGTATCGATGTCTGGAGTCTCAATAAACTTTACGGCGTCATCAATCGACAGGTGTTTCGGTAGCTTTTTCTCCAAACGAGGCGTTGAAACCACCTTTGCGGGGTTCGACTCGAGCTGTCCCTCTCGAACGAGAAACTGAAAAAACGTTCGCAGCGCTGCCAGTTTTCGGGCGACCGACGTTCGTTTCTTCTGAGCCGTGTGAAGCGTCGACAACCATTCCCGAATTGTAATGTGATCGACTTGCTGAATAGTCGGGGCGCGTCTGTCACCGCTTTTCGGATCGATGGGAGCGAGATAATCCAGGAACTGCTGCAGATCGCTCGCGTAGTTGCGTAAGGTGTGTTCGCTTAGATTGCGCTCATAGCGGAGGTGCTCGAGGAATTGGGTTATCAGTTGCTCCATGAGAGCGGAAGAGATCGGGGCGCTTTACCAATCGCTAGCGGCAACATTCGCACGCTTGCGCGAATAATAACCCTTGCGCGTGCGAACCCGAACATCTTTACGCGCCTTTACCTTCAATTCGATCGCGTGAAAGCCAGTGTCGCGCTGTTGCTCTGCGGGGTAATAACTCAACATGTACTGCTGGGCCAAGTCAGCTGCGATCTGCAGAAACGCATTGTCGAGATCCGACATTGACTTGGGGATGAAGACTGCGCCGCCTGTTTGTCCGGCTAACTCCTGCATCCGACGCTCTGCAGCCAGTGCTCTAAGATTAGCACCTTCATAAAGCCCAGTCTGAACAACGAAGATCTGACAGTCGTCAGCCAGCACGTGCTCCATTGTCGTTCCGAAGTCCGACCGGCTTGTCGTTTCGACACCATCAGAGACAATTACCAGGACGCGCCGTCCTCCATAAGGACGAAGATAAGATGCCGCGTCAATTACGGCGTCGAAAAGAGAGGTCGAGCCTTCGGGGCGACCGAAACTCATAATCGTTTGTTCCAATTTTCTTATGTCGCTGGTGAGAGGTTGGGCCAAGTAGCTATCACTCTCAATGGAGAAGATTGCTGCCTCATCCACCGGTCGCAACACTCTGCTAAAGAAATGGACCGCAGCGCGCTTTTCGAACTCTCGTGCAACATCAAGACTCCCGCTGTTATCGAACAGCATAGCCATCCGTACTGGCGTCTCAGTGCGAGTCAAATCAGTTAGTGGCCGCAAGTGCCCATCAACCCACAGCTCGAAATCATCAAGCTTCAATCCGGTTAGCGCAATGCCTTTGGGATCAACTACAGAAGCAGGTATTGGGACGAGAGTCGATGAAACGCGAACGACGTCAGCCTCATCAACTTCATCGCTCGGTTTGGACGGAGAAGATTTGTGGGTTTCAGAAGTAGTCGTACTGATCGGACGAGTCGGATCAGCGATCGGGCCCGGCCTGGTTTTCGGCGGCGGAACTTTGGCGGGTTCTTTCCGACGGCCCGATTGGGCGAACGCTCCGACGAAGAGTGGGAAAAGCAAAAACGTGGCAATTAGCCCGGACAGTACAAATGTTCGGCGAAGCGATTTCACTTCATTCAAACTCCAACAGCGGTCGATTGATTTCTGGTTTGCTGAAGCCAAGCGTCCCAACTCTTCAAAGCAAGCTTTACCTGAAGTTCATGTCTGTCCCGTTTTCTACGTACCCGTCTACGCTCTTGTTCC
>JBKPAL010000086.1:0-30012 GCA_046726395.1 Acidobacteriota bacterium | reverse complement strand
TGATCTCTGGCCTAATCTTCCGCTTCGATCGCTTGAGACTCAGCCTTTTTTCTTTCCGGGCGGTGGTGAGGAAACAGAATCACGTCGCGAATTGAATGACGATTCGAGAGGATCATGATCAATCGATCGATGCCTATTCCTATCCCAGCCGCAGGAGGCATCCCGTACGACAGCGCACGGATGTAGTCTTCATCCATTACCATTGCTTCTTCATTTCCACTCTCGCGCTGTTGCACCTGCTCAATGAACCGCTGGTATTGCTCATCAGGATCGTTCAGCTCCGAGAAGCCATTCGCACATTCCATCTTCGAGATATAAAGCTCAAAGCGCTCGGCAATGGCCGGATTATCCGGCGAAGCTTTCGACAACGGCGAAATCACCTTCGGAAAATCTGTGATGAAGGTTGGTTGGACTAACTTGTCTTCAGCCGTTGCTTCAAACAACTCGGCGAGTTCAGCTCCTTCAACCGAATCGGCTTTTTGTGATTGCTCCGGGGCGAATTTCTTGATCGCGTCGCGCATTGATAACCGCTCAAACGGTTTCGCAAAATCAATGTCCGTTTCACCAAACCGAACGTGCGTGTGCCCGAGAACTTTGAAAATCGTCGCCCGCAACATCTCCTCGCAAAAGTTCATCATCTGGTTAACGTCAGCGTAAGCCCAATAGAACTCGAGCATCGTGAACTCGGGATTGTGACGCGTCGAAATGCCTTCGTTGCGGAAATTGCGATTGAGTTCATAAACCTTTTCGAAGCCGCCGACGAGCAGACGCTTGAGATATAGTTCCGGAGCGATGCGAGCGTACAAGTCTATGTTCAATGCGTTGTGATGAGTCTTGAAGGGTCTCGCTGCAGCGCCAGTGGCCAGGTGAGACAGCATCGGAGTTTCTACTTCAATATAGTCGTGGTCTTCCAGAATTCGTCGCAATTCACGTATCACCGCAGCCCGTCGCTCAAAAACCTCCCGCGGCGTTAATTCATCTTCTTCGCGTTCGAGCTTCAGACTTCCTGCAATTAGATCTGCGTAGCGTTGGCGTTGACGAAGTTCAGCATCGTGTAGGCCATGCATCTTGTCAGGCAGCGGCAGCAGCGCCTTAGCTAGAAATTGCAAGACGTTTACGTGAATTGAAAGCTCACCAGTTTTTGTAATGAACAAATAACCTTCAACTCCGATGAAGTCTCCATGATCGAGCAGCTCAAATAGTTCCCAACCCTTGCTCTCTTCTGCCATCAGCTGTCGTGTGGAGTTATGAAAGGCACTGACGTCAGCTTTGCGCACATAGATCTGTAAACGAGAAACTCCATCTGACATGTGTACGAACGCCGCTTTGCCCATTACTCGTGGTGGCGAAGCTATACGGCCTGCCACTCTTACCGTGATTCTGTTCAGTTGCTGGTTTGCCAGCTCGATCTCTTCAGCAGCTGGCCGGCTACCATCGACTACGTTTGGCGCAAACGCTTTGAACTTCCCAATGACTGAAGTGATCGTGTCATCGGTGCCCGGCGTAACCACCTGGCTTCGTTCAAATTTATTCGGATAGACGTTGCCCACCAGAGCGCGAAGAGTCTCCAGATGCTCTCGTCGCACGACGGTCTGATCGTTCTCTTCAATGAAAGGTATCGGCAATTTGCAGTCCCCCGAAGTAAAGGCGCTGATTATAGCCATGGCCGAATGTTCATTGCTAATCACAATTGGCAATTAACAATCCGCAATGGCAAGATTGTAATCACTGATGACGCTGAAGATTTTGAGCCTGGAAGAACTTCTTTCAGAGCGCAGTCGCTTGCGCTCAGAACGTAAGCGCGTAGTTTTCACTAACGGCGTTTTCGATCTGCTCCACGTAGGTCATATTCGATACCTGGAACAAGCGCGCAGCTTTGGGGACGTATTAGTAGTCGCGGTTAATAGTGACCGAAGCGTGCGACAACTAAAGGGCGACGGCCGTCCAATCGTGACAGAATCGGAGCGAGCGGAAATACTCGCTTCATTGCGCAGTGTCGATTACGTGACGATTTTCGACGACGTATCACCTCGCTCGTTGATAGCGAACCTGTTGCCCGACGTTCTCGTTAAGGGAGGGGATTACGGTCTTGACGAGATTCACGGTCGTGAGGAGGTCGAAGCTTCTGGTGGAGAGGTCATCTCGCTTCCGTTTGTCTCAGGTTCCTCCACAACTACGATTGTCGAGCGTATGAAGGTGGCAGAATCATTAAAGAGTAGTAAATGAGCAGTGCAACAGACCAGAAAACCTCGCTGCAGCTCTCTTTGCAGCGCGTTCAGGAGAGCGCCGAGTATCGCGAACTGCTGTCGTCGATTCGTAACGGAAGAAGAGTCATCTCGGTTACGGGTTTGGTCACCGGTTCATCGAGAGCTCTCGCGATAGCTGCGCTGCAGCGAGACACCGGAAAGTTGTTTGCTGTTGTCACTGCAGCTAATCGAGACCTTGAACCATGGGAGCGCGACTTGCGCTTCTGGTACGGCACGCTCGCCGGCAAAGCAGCATCCGATCAGGAAGTACTGATCCTGCCGGCTTCGGAAAGCGATCCTTACGCCGGTTCTTCTCCCCATCCTGAAACACTCGAGAGACGAGCACTCACGTTGTGGCGTTTGGCCCGAACGTCTCCACACCTTTTGTTACTTACTGCACGCTCGCTCGGTCGCCGCACGGTGAGCCCCGAGGAAATCTCACACAGCGGTGTATTACTCCAACGCGATGAGGACTACTCACCTGAAGAATTGTTCGAGAAACTTGCTGCGTCAGGTTACGTGAGACAAGACCCGGTGAGTTCCATAGGAGAGTTTTCGATTCGCGGCGGAATTCTCGACGTTTGGTCACCAGGGAGTGAATCTCCTGTCCGTATAGAATTCTTCGGAGACACCATCGATTCGATTCGTCAATTTGATCCCGAGAGCCAGTTATCCACTGAACAACTTCGCGCGGTCGAAATTGCTCCGATGCGTGAATTGACGGTGCGAAAGGGTGATTTTAGCTTCTGGGGCGACCTGGCGCGCGAGCGCTGGAATGACTCGCGCTATGCCCGCGCTTTGCGTGACCGCACAGCGTTCGCAGACGAAGACGAAGCGTTTTCCGGATGGGAATGGCTCATGCCGATGGTCCGAACCACCAATGCCACGGTATTCGACTATCTCAAGGACGCGGTGCTGGTCATAGATGAACCATCGGGAATAGAAGCCTACCTTAGTGATACCTTTCAAAATCTTAACGATCGATTTGCTGAAACTGATGCAGCAGACGATATCGCCCTGCCACCTAACGAACTCTATCTCACCAGCGAAGAGCTGAGGTCGCATCTTGCCGACCGGCAACGAATCGAGCTACGCACACTGGGCCGGGCCGCGACCGAAACTGACGAAGCTCTAGCCTTAGAAGCCGAAGCGCCGTCAGTTCAAGTAGGACGAAGTCGCGCTCCGCGCATCCCTTTGTTTCTCTTTCCCACAGCGGAACTCGCAACTGACGTTGATTGGACTGCCCAGTCTGCAATGCGTTACCACGGGCGCGTTGCCGATCTCGCAGCAGACGTAGCTCGCGCGCACGAACGCGGGAAGACGACGATCTTTGTCGTTCCAAGTCTCGGTGTTGCCGAGCGTGTCGTCGAGATCCTGGGTGAATACGATGTCGACGCTCAGTTGTCGACGACGCAAGAAATTCCCAACCAAGGCCTTAACGCAGCTTCAATCGTAACCGTCGGTCGTCTCAGCTCGGGCTTTGAGTTACCGTCCGCGGGTTTGCTAATTCACATCGAGCAAGATCTGTTTGACGAGACTGACTCTCAATCACTTGATCGACGAAGCGCTGACTTCAAACGACAAAGAACAGACACCCGCCGAAAACGCTCGCGAACAGCAGCGTTCCTTTCTGACTTTCGCGATCTCAAGCCTGGTGATTTCGTGGTTCACATAGATCATGGTATCGGTCGGTTTGGTGGTCTACAGGTTCTCGATCTTGGCCCACGCAGCGGCGAATTCATGTTGCTCTACTATGCGGACGAAGCGAAGCTCTACGTTCCGGTTGAGCGGCTGGATCTGGTGCAACGCTACTCGAGCGCTGAAGGACATCAACCGCAACTCGATCGCCTTGGCGGGTTGGGTTGGCAGAAGACAAAAGCAAAAGCCAAACGCGCAATGCGTGATATGGCAGATGAGCTTTTGCGGCTCTATGCGGAACGCAAGCTCGTTGGAGGTTACGCGTTCGCTGCCGATACTCCCTGGCAGCGCGAATTTGAAGACGGCTTCGAGTATGTCCTCACGCCCGATCAGGAAACTGCGATCGAGGATGTTAAGAACGATATGCAAGAGCCCACGCCGATGGACCGCCTGCTCTGCGGCGACGTGGGTTATGGCAAGACTGAAGTAGCGATGCGTGCGGCATTCAAGTCTGTTATGGAGGGTAAGCAGGCTGCAGTTCTGACACCTACCACCGTTTTGGCTTATCAACACTACGATACTTTCCGTTCACGCTTTGCCGCATTTCCCGTGAAGATCGAGTTGCTATCGCGCTTTCGTTCTACCAAAGAACAGAAAGCGATCGTCAAACGCGTCGAAACTGGAGATGTGGATGTAATCATCGGCACTCATCGGCTGCTATCGAAGGATGTGCGTTTCAAAGAACTCGGGTTAGTCGTAGTGGACGAGGAACAACGTTTCGGCGTGGCCCATAAGGAACGGCTCAAGCAGTTGAAGAAGCGGGTAGATGTGCTGACGCTTTCAGCTACGCCCATTCCGCGTACGCTGAATATGTCATTGACCGGCTTGCGTGACATGTCGCTGATTGAAACTCCACCACGAGATCGATTAGCCATTCAAACGCAGGTGGTCCAGTTCTCGGAGAATGTTATTAAGTCGGCGATAGAACTCGAGTTGGGTAGGGGTGGTCAGGTCTTCTTCATCCACAACCGCGTCGAAACTATCGACACCATTGCGGCCCTCGTGCAGCGACTCGTGCCGCAGGCCCGCCTCGCAGTTGGTCATGGTCAGATGAATGAGAAAGAGATGGAGGCGGTGATGCTCGACTTTATCGAGCACAAATATGACGTTCTGGTTGCGACGACCATTATAGAGAACGGAATAGACATCCCCCGCGCGAACACCATCATCATAAACCGCGCCGATCAATACGGTCTTTCTCAACTTTATCAATTACGTGGACGTGTTGGGCGCTCAAATCGACGGGCCTACGCTTATCTTTTAATACCTGGAGAGCAGGAGTTGACGCCGATTGCTCGACGCCGTTTGGCAGCGATTCGCGAGTTTTCGGATCTAGGTGCCGGATTTCGCATCGCAGCACTCGACCTCGAACTGAGGGGCGCGGGCAACTTACTCGGTGGACAACAATCGGGCCACATGGATGCACTCGGCTTTGATCTGTACACACAAATGCTTGAGCGCACGGTGTTGGAGCTACGAGGGGAGGCAGTGGAAGATGAAACCAGTGTCTCCATCAATCTTGGTATCGATGTTGCCATACCTGACGATTACGTCAACGACATGGGCCAGCGTCTACGCACGTACAAGCGAGTCTCTTCTGCGCGAGACGAAGAAACTCTTTCGAGCATTCGCACCGAAACGCGCGATCGATACGGTCGATTGCCCTACTCGGTTGAGCAGCTTTTCTCCTACGCTCGGTTGCGTAGACTGGCGGAGGAGATTGGGGTGATTTCCATCGATAAGACGGTGGACGGATTAGCGGTAAAGTTCAGTGAGAAAGCCCGTATATCACCGGAAAAATTAACGGAGATCGTGAGCGGGCGCGAAGACGTAAGCTTTGCACCCACAGGCGTTTTGCGGATGCCGCTGACTGATGACGAGTTGGATGACCTATTGCGTATTGCTTATGACACGTTGCTGAATCTTCGAACAACCGATTAAAATCCCAAGCTTGGCAATGGCAGCTAGTTCGATCTACGAGTTGACAGCTGCAGCCTTCTTTCTCCCAGAAGAAGAAATCGACTCATTATCAGTATTTAAACGACGACCAAGATTTTTGAGGAGTAATTCTGTGAAAGTACAACAGTTAGTATTTGGAGCAATCGTTTTTGCGCTGGCTCTGTTTATTGTGCCCGCTCGATCATTGGCACAGGAGGGCGAGCTGCAAGTCGTCGATGAAGTCATCGCCCAGGTAAATGATGACATCATTACGCTCTCCATGCTTAAACGAGAGACACGAGAACGCATCGAGGCGCTTAAACAGGGTGGAATGCCTGAGCCGACCGCTCAGGATGAAGTCACAAAGAAGCAAGCCGACCTCATTGCCACACTGATCAACGAACAACTGCTCCTCCAGAGAGGCAAAGAACTTGATCTCGCTAACGAGATCGAGGCTGAGGTGAATCGACGCATGCTCGATGTAGCAAAAGAGCAGGGCATCCCGACGATTGAGAAACTCGATGAGGCCATGCGCTCAAGCGGTATGGATCCGGTCGCTACCAGACAAACGATGCGTGTGGAACTGATGAAGCAAGCCGTGATTCAGCAGGAAGTCGATCGGAAGATCTTTTTTGGTCTGACAATTGATGAGCTGAAAAAGTATTTCGACGCTCACAAAGAAAAGTTCATCAAGCCGGAGAGTGTGTCGATTTCGGAAATCTTCTTGAGCTTTGCCGGCAAGAATGAGGCTGATGTCAGAGCCCGAGCGCTTGAACTCGTAGCTCAGGCACGAGCAGGCACTGATTTTAGTGCGTTGGCCGCGGCCAATTCCGAACGCGAACAGAACGGGCGCAGAATTGCACCGGAAAACAAGGGCAAAGTGGGTAGTTTTGAAATTCCGAATTTGCGGGCAGATATTGTCGACGCAATCAAAAACGTGAAGGTTGGCGGCGTCAGCGAACCATTACGGTCGAACGATGGCTACCAGATTCTGCGTGTCGACGAGCGAACCGGTGCCGGCACAGCGGCAACCTTCAATGAAAACCAGGTTCGCGAAGCTATAACCATTGAGCGTTCGCCAAAGGCCCGCGAAGACTATCTTCAGGGATTGCGAAATGATGCCTACCTGAAGGTGTCAGATAACTATCGCGACTCGGTAATGCCACTCTTGAAACTCAACACGCCGAAGGCTGCGAAGACAGACAATCCTAAGGACAGCAAGAAGAATTGACGAGAACTAGCTAAGTTGCCGCGGGTCTTCCAGTTGTGAAGCCCGCGGCTTTTTATTGTATGAATCTCAAAAAATGCGTTTGGACCTATTTCTTAAAGCTAGTCGCCTTTGCCCGCGGCGTAGCGCTGCCCAAACGCTGTGCGACGCAGGCCTTGTGTTCGTTAATCAGCGCGTGGCGAAATCCTCTTATTCAGTGAAGCCTGGTGATGAGATCACCATTCGACGACGGAACCGCGAGACAACCGTAAAGGTTCTTGCCGTGCCGGAGGTGCGCCAGCTATCAAAAACCGATGCCCCCGGACTGTATCAGATGGTTACCGACAGATTCTTAGAGCCTGCGACCGACTAAGCTATGATGGTGGCTGGTGCTGGCCCAGTTAGCTAAGAGAGGATGGCTTTAAGCTTGAGTAAGCATGCGGCTGGTTCATTCTAAAAAGCGCAATCTCAGTTAGTGTCCTGCTCCTTTGCTCTAATGTAAATTCGACCAGTTCGCTTGCGGGCCAAAGGTCATATGTGCCCTTGATTCAGCCATTGAAGGATGCTCGAATCGTTATCCAAAAGGGTAACCGTATGCTGGAGCTCTATTCACAGGGAAAGGTTGTGCGATCGTATCGAGTAGGCCTTGGCTTCGAGCCTGTCGGGCGATAAAGAGAAAGAAGGGGACGGCCGGACACCTGAAGGTGACTTCTACATCTTTGTTAAGAATCCGAAGAGCTCTTATTACCTCTCGCTCGGTATCAGCTATCCAATGTTGAGGATGCCAGACGCGGCTTGCGTGATCGGCTAATCTCGAAGGTCCAACATGACGAGATTCTCGCAGCAATTCGTAATGTAAAAAAACCGCCGCAAGATACGCCACTCGGTGGTTTGATTTACATTCACGGAAACGGTGCGCAGAGAGATTGGACATTGGGTTGTATCGCGTTGGAGAATGAAAACATGAAGGAGTTATTTGATTTGGCGTTTGTCGGAATGCCCGTGAACATAAAGCCGTGATCACTGAAGCTAAGCCATTCAAGATTCGAGACATTGTGATCGATCCGCCGCTGATTCTTTCTCCAATGGCGGGAGTGACCGATGTGTCTTTTCGTCGTTTGCTAAAGCGTCGGGGCGGCGTCGGCCTTAGCGTTTCAGAGTTCATCTCGGTTGAGGGACTGACACGCAGCAATCCAAAATCGAAACGACAGATGCGGTTCTATCCCGACGAACGCCCCTTTGCGGTGCAGATCTTTGGCGGGCAGCCTGAACGCATGCGCATGGCGGCCGAGATTGCTGAAGAGGTAGGCGCTGATATTTTGGATATCAACTGCGGCTGCCCGGCGCCTAAGGTGGTTAAGCACGGCGGTGGCTCAGGTTTGCTCAAAGACTATCCGCGCCTCGAGACCATTCTGAAAGAAGTAAAGAAGGCTATAACCATTCCGCTCACCATAAAAATTCGCGCGGGCTTTTATGACCACACAATCAACGCGATCGAGACGGCGAAGCTGGCGGAAGCATGCGGTGTGGAGCACATAGCGTTGCATGGCCGCACAAAAGAACAGGGATATCGTGGCCTCGCTAACTGGGATCTGGTCAAACAGATCAAAGAGGTCGTAAGTGTGCCGGTCTCTGGAAGCGGTGATGTGACGACCATCGTGGGTGCATTCGCGCGATTTCGAGAAACGAAGTGTGATGGTGTTTTGATCGGCCGCGGTGCGATGGCCAATCCCTGGATTTTCAGACAGATTGAAGATGCGATGCATGGCCGCGAGGTGTTTCAACCCACGCTCGCTGACAAGCGTGCGATATTGCTTGAATACTTCGACATGCTTCGGGAGGACATGCCGGAAACACCGGCGATCAATCGAATGAAGCAACTGGCGGGTCAGTTCACTCGTGGTCTACAGGGCGGCGCGCTATTTCGGACTTCGATTTATCACTCGCATTCAGTCGAGGAGATACTCAACCGCATCGCGGAATACTTCGAAGCGATCGAAGCCGGTCGGCCTTACTTTGGTGAAGCCGGAGCGCCAGTTGAAGAGCCTCCTGTTTTGGACTCGTGTGAAGCGGCGGGCAATTATTTGTAGCGCGGCCCTTGGTCGTGCCCCTTTTGATGCCGCGCTAAAGAACAGGGGCCCACAGAGAACGCTCCTACGGATTAGGTTTTCGCCTTCGCTGAATGATCAGCTGTTCCTGCCATCGCCGGATAACCTTTTCCCTTTAGTGCAGCCACGTCAATCACGACTTCCTTCTTACCCTTAACTGTTCGCGTAACTTTCCCACTGGTCGGTTTAGCAACTGTTGCTGACGGACTGGCAGAGGCTTCAGGTGGACTATTTCGTCCTCGCGCATCGCGTGACATATCTGATAATGCCTGCATGACCTGAGATCTCTCTGTCTCTGTTAGATCGTCTAGTGAGACACCCTGCGCTTCCAGTACCGCGCGCAGGTTCTCTTCTGTGTTCGTGTTGCGATCATAAACATCGCGATAGATGTGCAGCTTTCCGTCCTCTGGAACGATCGTTTCGTAGCGCAGCTCGACTGGGACCGGTTGGTCCAGCTTGACTTGTTTAGTTTCGCTGCGGTTTTTCTTATACGCATTGATGTCTGCGTCGGAGATCTCCGCGCCGCCCAATCTCGCGAGTGTTTTGGCAAAATCCTGGGCCAAAGGATCCGTCAGGCCCACACAACCATGTGAAGCAAACGTGCCGAGTTTTGCGGGAGACTTGCCACCGTGTATCAAAGAAGGCAGACCGATGGGTATCTTGAGCACGCCAAGCGGATTCAACTTGCTGCCAGCCTCAACCTTTTCGCCAACCTTCACCTTCGACGATGGACTTTCAACCCATGGCTCATCGGGAGGAGTCCAAGACGGATTGAAGATAATAGTGCTCGCTTTACGCAGCCCGGTCGGTAGCGGAAATTCAGGATAGCCGATCCCAACTTTGTATGACTTCACCAGTTTGCCGTTCTCGAAGACGTCCATTCGATAAGCAGGACTGTTAACGACGACTCGCGTGTCAGTAGGAATTGCGTTCGGCTTGCTCTCGAGTTTTTCGGCAGAAGATGTCGCCGAGCTGATGCCAGTGTCAGTCGCCTGCCAACGGTTCTGAACGAAGGTTGTTACTTGCGAAGCTTTCTCACGACCGACTATTTCTTCAATTCGTTTGGAAGCAAGCGTGCGTGCGTCCTCGGTAGTTCCGGCGTATTCCCCTGAATCCGTCTCGCGTAGTTTTGCCGTTTCTTCTCGCGCGGCCGTGCTCAGTCTGTTGACTTGCTCGTCAGTCAATCCAACTTCACTTTTCAGATCCTTTGCAAAGTTCTCATCCGAAGAAAAGAAAGCGTCCAGGACCGGAAGAGTAACGCGGGACTGCTCCGAGTCAGTCGCAGGTGTCGTCGTAGGAGAAGCAGCTGGCGACGCACTTGGACTTGTTTGGGCAATGTTTGAATTTGCAGGTTGCGTAACGCAAGCAGTACTAAGGAGTGTGACAACGAATAGGCTAAGAAGACTTACCTTTGAAAACCAATTCATACTGATCGTTCCTTCATTGTGGAGCTAAGAATCTGCCGAACGTGTTTGTTCGGAATGGATGCTGAGCAACGGGCGTTCCCTACTTTTTGCTATGCAGTGCTTAGGAACGAATCGTCAACACGACAGATTTTGAACGATAAGCGAACGGTCGTTTGCCTGGTTGTTCAATTGATGAACACTGGACTGGGAGATTTCGAGGAAGCTTCAGCGGCCGCCAAGCAGTGGGTAAGGATTGACATTGGTGCCTTCCCAATAACGCTTCGGATCACTAACGATCGCGATCGAGAAATGAAGGTGATAGTTACCGGGGCCCGCGTTTCCAGTGTCGCCCACAAAACCAATTACCTCGCCCTGCCGTACGAACTGACCCTCAGTTAGACCATCCCTATAGCCCTGCAGATGAGCATAGTAGTAGATCAGCTGGCGGTCGGAACTCAGTTGGTAGATGGTCGTGCCGCCCTTATCGCTTTGAAACAGTTTTACGATCTCGCCGTCTGCGACAGCAAGGACAGGCGTGCCTTGTGGAGCTGGGATGTCAATTGCGTCGTGTACGCGACCTTCAGAACGAGCATCTGTGAAGGTATCGATGAGTTGGTCCTTTGTGACACCAGCGACTGGAATGATCAGATGCAGAGTGCCAACAAATCCGGACTGCGGCGTTGGTGAAGGGCTAGTCTCTGGAGGTGATGGCGAAGTAGATGCGCCCGGTGATGGAGTTGGTGGTTCAATCGAGGTGGGTAATTCAGGAGAAGCTGCTGGTGAATTCTGCGGCGTCGCTTCAGCTGTCGCATTAGCGGAGTTCGGTGATTCGGTTCGGGTAACAACCGCTCGGTTTTGTTTTCTCCACCGGCTCACAAACCAAACGGTGGCGATGCAAGCGCCGAGGAAGATTACCAGGACGATGAAGGTTCGCCACCGCGGAGACTTCAACATGTCTTCGAGTTACACATACTTTTCTACTCCCAGGGGTAGAAGCGGTCTTGGCTGTGTGCCCTCGAAAAACCAACTGGCACCCACGCGCAGCCGGTGATGCCACGTTGGCAGTCTTGAAGTATAGAGAGCGAACCGCGCCTGCCGAGCCAGTAGTCCACCGAAGGCTTTTCCGCCAGCCAATACAGCAGCACGTTCAGTACCGAGACTCACCGCTTCGCCAAGCTCTTCAAACTTCTTAGTCTGCAATTCTTCTCCCGCGATAAGCGCCCGGACATTCCGAGCGGCCAGCGCGGCTTCCTGATATGCGAGTTGAGCAGTGCCTGCGAGAATAGGGGTCGCGTCCTTATAAAACGCTATGTCACCGAGCGCGAGAACGTTCGGCTGATTCTTAACAAGCAAGGTTGGCTCAACGAGTATGAGGCCTCGATTTGTTTTTTCCACTCCGAGCTTGTCGATTACCGGATTAACTCGCACGCCTCCGGTCCAAGCTACCGCCGCTGCTTCAATCTCCGTTTGTTTCCCTTGGTGTTCGAGAGTGATCGTGCTCGCGGTAACTCGCACCACGCGTGTCAACGTATGAACTTCTACACGAGACTCTTTAAGCGCGTCGATTACATACTTGCGAATCTCTTCCCCCATACCCGGAACCACATGGTCGCCCATCTCTATGACCATCACTCTCGGCTCGCCGGTCAAATCCCTGCGTTCAAATGCGTCACGAAGCAGATCAGCCATCTTGGTCGAGAGTTCAACGCCGCTCGCACCGGCGCCGGCAACTGCAAACGTCAAGGCCCGCTGGGTGTCTTGCGGCGGGAGGTTTGGTGGGACACGATCCAGTGCTCCCACCATCCTCCGGCGAAGTAAATCGGCATGAGCGAGTTTTCGAAAGGGAATGGTGAACTCTTCTGCGCCTTCAACCCCAGCGAAATTTGACACGCCGCCTAACGCAAGCACCAGAATGTCGTACTTGATCGACTCAGATTGGTTGGCAATCGAAACCGTTCGTGAGTTGAGGTCGATGCCGGTCACTGGTTTCTGCACCCAGTGAGTGTGTTCATCGATTAACTCGGGGTACTTGGGTGCAATGTGCCACTCTTCCACTTCGCCGCTGAGGTACTCATAAAGCATCGGCGTGAACAGAAAATGATCCTCGTCCGTCACGAGCGTTGTATCAATATCTTTGCCTAGCCCCAGAGCCGTGAATAGCCCGCCAAATCCTCCGCCAAGAATTACCACTCGGGGTTTGTCGCTCATTTTGCTTCCTTTGCTGCTTAATTTAGGAGATCGTAACAAAATGTGTGTGCTAAAGACACGCCAACAGAAGGCTCACTGGACACTTTCAGAGAGCGCATGCTAAATTCACCGATAACTTAATCTTAGCGGTTTGCCGCAGTAATTACGCGGTCTTACTGCTGCCGAGGAGGATCATCTAAGCAGTGGCATTAGGCAAAGAAACGAAGGAACAGATTGTAAATGAGTTCCGTACTCACCAAGCTGACACCGGTTCACCACAGGTCCAGATTGCATTGTTGAGCAAGAGAATCAACGAGCTTACGGACCACTTTAAGACCCACAAGAAAGATAATCATTCGCGTCGAGGCCTGCTTAAGATGGTCTCGCAGCGTAGGAGTATGCTGGATTATTTGAAGCGCACGGATATTGAGCGTTACCACGAGGTAGTGACTCGTCTGGGCCTACGTCGGTAAATCCCCGCAACCAAGTAGAGAGATCTTCGAGTCTCATAATTTACGAAAAAGCCCGCGTCTATCGAAGAGCTTGCCGAGGGCGCCGAACGTGACGGCTATTCCCCAAGTGAGTGGACGTGTTAGGCCTGAGAGCATAAAGCGAAGGCGGCTAGAGCTTCACGGTTGAGGCTAAGCCGCCTTCACTTTTTTCCGATCGGTTTCACGTTAACCGCAGTGTTGCAGCTAAGCTCTTTGCCTTGCCCGGCTCTTTAATTTGTCCCGTGATGCGAGTTTAGAAACACAGTTTACTCAGGGGACAAGAAAAGCAGCGATGCAGTAACAACATTTTAAAAGCGAGGCGGATGAGACGCCCGCGCGCCATAAAGGCGTAATGGTTCTAAGGAGACAAAAACATGCCAGTTAAGAAATACCTCAAAGAGTCGATCAAGCTGGGAGAGAAGGAATTAACAGTCGAAACAGGTCGCGTTGCCAAACAAGCTGATGGCTCAGTCATCATTCGTTACGGCGACACCATGTTATTGGTGGCAGCTGTGAGTGCCCCGACGCCACGTGAAGGAGTCGACTTTTTTCCTCTCACAGTCGAGTATCGCGAGTCAAACTACGCCGCCGGTCGTATACCAGGCAATTACTTCCGCCGCGAAGGCAGGCCGAACGAGAAAGAAGTTCTAACAAGCAGGTTGATTGACCGACCTTGCCGGCCGCTCTTTGCAGACGGATACAGAAACGAGACACAGGTCATTGCTAGTGTGATATCGGCTGATCCTGATAACAATCCTGATGTGATGGCCATCACTGGTGCTTCGCTCGCTCTTTACCTCTCCGACATTCCTTTCCTGAATCCAATTGCGGGTGTTCGCATTGGTCTCATTGAAGGTCGTTACATCGTCAATCCCACTTATGACGAGGTGCGCGATTCACGATTGAATCTAATCGTAGCCGGTACAGAAGAAGCGATTGTGATGGTGGAAGCCGGAGCGGATCAGGTTTCAGAAGAGATCATGATCGAAGCTCTGATGGTCGCGCATAAGGAAATCAACCGCCTCTGTCGTTGGCAGAAAGAGTTGTACAAAGCTCTTGATATTAAGAAGCGCGAAGTTACTCCAACTCATTTGAATGAGGAGATGCTCGGGGAGATTCAGAGAAACTATGCTGATCGCCTGCGCGCTGCACTCGACACTACTAACAAAGAAAAGCGGGAGAGCTACGGCGAGATCGAAGCCCTGAAGAAGGAATTAGTCGAAGGATATCCCGAAGACGAAGTAGAGCGTCGTCAAATGGCGAAGCTCATTTTTGATCATTTGAAAGAGATGATCTTCCGTGACGATATCCTGAACAAGCGGCGACGTCCTGACGGCCGTCGCTTTTCGGAAATTAGGCCGATCAGTTGTGAAGTTGGTTGGTTGCCTCGCGTTCATGGTTCTGCCTTGTTCACTCGTGGCGAGACTCAGGCTCTCGTTACGACGACACTGGGTACCAAAGAAGATGAGCAGTTCATGGATGATTTGGAGAAGGGCGAGGTCAAACGCCGGTTCCTGCTTCACTACAACTTTCCGCAGTATTCAGTCGGCGAGGTGGGACGGTACGGCTCCTCCGGCCGACGTGAGATCGGCCACGGTGCACTTGCCCGCCGAGCAATCGAAGTCGTTCTTCCTGATGAGAATGTTTTCCCTTACACAATTAGAGTCGTTTCCGACATCACTGAATCAAACGGTTCGTCGTCGATGGCCAGCGTGTGCGGCGGAATTCTTTCTTTGATGGACGCGGGTGTACCGCTAAAAGCTCCTGTTGCAGGAGTCGCGATGGGACTCGTGATGGAAGGTAACAAGTACGCGATTCTGACAGACATCGCAGGTGCAGAAGACCACTACGGTGACATGGATTTCAAAGTGACGGGGACGCGCGAAGGAATCACGGCCCTGCAGATGGACATAAAGATCGCAGGCATCAACGCGCAGATTCTCGCCGAGGCTTTGGAGCAGGCAAAGAAAGGTCGGCTGTACATTCTGGGTGTTATGGAGCAAACGTTGCCGGAACCACGCACCACGATTTCCAAACATGCCCCACGGATTATTCAAATCAAGATCAACCCTGACAAGATTCGTGACGTCATCGGACCAGGCGGAAAGGTAATTCGTTCACTCGTTGAAGAGACCGGCGCGAAGATCGACGTGTCTGACGACGGCACCATCTCAATCGCTACTCCGAGTGGCGAAGCCGCTGACGCCGCAGTGAACCGAATCCGCGGTCTGACGGCAGAAGCTGAAGTGGGCCAGACTTATCTGGGTACGGTTTCCAGAATTGTCGATTTCGGCGCGTTCGTGGAAATTTTTCCTGGTACTGATGGGCTGCTGCATATATCAGAAATTGCGGACCGTCGGGTTAAGGACGTTCGCGACGAGTTGAAGGAAGGACAGCAGATTCTCGTCAAGTGCATTGGCAAAGAAGGTAATAAGATAAAGCTCTCGCGTAAGGCCATCCTGCGCGATGAGAGCAAAAAGGCAGAGGCTGCCAGCGCCGGCGAATCCGATTAAGGCGGTTCCATAGGCCCAAAATCAAAGGAGGCTTGCTTTTCAAAGCAGGCCTCCTTTTTCCTTTGTTTTTACGCCTTTTACGTGATTCGCATGGAAATCGTAGGCGATTGCGCTTCTTCTGAGATCAAGAGAGCCCCGCTGGGGGAATCAGACGGCGTGATGCAACGGGAGTAGTGGCGATGCAGGTCATCTACAAATCTCGTGTTAGGGAGACCGTTGGTGAAGAGAAACACACTTACGATGAGTCGACTTTTCCGCGGCATCGTCACGACGCTCAGTACCATCATGCTGGTCCAAGTCACTGCCAACGCTGGACCTGTCCAAATCACACAAGTCATTGAAGTCGTCTCAACGTATCAAAATACCTCGGACCTTAGACTCCGTAGCTTTGCAACGTCGTCACCGTCCGTTTCATCAAGTGCGACTGCTGGATTAACTCCCTCGGGCAATCTTCTGGCTGGATTAATCGTTGAGTCCAGCGATCCCAAAGTTGAAGTTATCGTCGATAATTCAGGTGACGTTGAGGGAACCATCTGCGATTGCGGTGACATCGGAATTGCAGGTGGTTCATTTCCAACGTGGCCGCTGGTTTTCTTTGCCGCGGTCCCCTTCTTCTTCATTCACGATTGCGAAGATTGCGACTCCTACGTAGGGCCGACCGCAACGCCTACTCCGTCTCCAACGACACCCACCACTCCGGTCCCTGAGCCTGCCTCAATACTCTTGATGGGATCAGGTTTGATTGTGTTAGCCGCAGGCCTGCGCCGAAAGTACTTGCCCCTCAAGTTGGTCGCAAAACGGAGGGCGCAATAACGCGATGTCCGGTCATCCAGCAAAGCTTTTCCGTAGACTGACATGCGTTGCGCTTTTCCTTTTTGCGTTTTGGCTTCCCGTTTCGAGCCGAATTGTGGTCGCAAAGCGGAAACCTGCTAGCTACGGCACGCTTAAGATTCGAACGAACCCAGCTGGATTCCCATTGCAACTGGACGGAAAGAGCTACGGGTTAAGCACCACCGATGATCGCTCTTTCGATCTTGAGCCCGGTGTGCACAACGTAACGATTGCTCTGCCTGGCGGACAGGTTTGGACGCGCGACTTGAGCGTGGAACGCGGCCGAATCAAATGCATTGCTTTGAATTACAGAGAAACACCAACCCTGAATAAGTCTCTTTGCCCGTTCGCGGTCAACCTCTCTGCCCCAACTCAAGTAAATGAAGGCGAGCTCGTCACGTATACGGGCGACGCTAAGTACAACGGGACCGCACCGCTCACTTATGTTTGGTCCGTGAATCCAACTCGCGTCAGGATTGTGAATGGAGCAGGCACTCCTACAATCACGATTGATTCAACGGGAATGGCCGGTCAGCGACTGACCGTATCTTTCGCGGTGGACGATGGCTCAGGTCAACGACTCTGCAGGCAGACGGTGCAAGCTTCGACGTACGTGACACCCCCACCGCGTCGCGACAATCCCGCAAGGGAATTCGATGTTTGCTCTGCTTGTTCTTATGACGACCAGAAGGCTCGTCTCGATAACCTCGTAATTGAGTTGCAGCGGGATCCGTCACTTTCTGCTTACATCATTTCCTATGGCGGGCGCTTCAGCAGACTTGGTAGTGCCGAGAGGCTCGGAGCCAGGGCGAAAGAGTATCTCGTCTCAAAGCGTGCTATTGATCAGTCTCGGATCACTGTGGTCAATGGCGGCTTACGTGAAGATGAGACAATCCAACTTTGGATAATTCCGCGCGGTGCCACACCTCCGCAGCCAAGTCCCAGTCTGCAGCCTGGTGATGCGATGCCCCCACGACGTTTACGAAACTAACAGGTCAGGTTCGTAACGCCCGATAGATTGCACTTCGTTGACGCTGTAACGGAGCTGTGGTAACAAACAACCAGATTCCCCCTCAAAGTTCGCTGTTCTGAGTCTCTGCAAAGAGTTGTGTACTCCTGCGCAGCCCGAGCCCCCAAGGAATTAGATTCTATTCAGTAGGAGGTACCGCGTCATGGCTGATGACAATGGCGGTGGAAGCGGCAGTACTGGTGTGGTAGCAATTCTGGCGATCTTTGTGATCATCGTCCTGGTATTGCTGTTCGTTTACCGTGGTCGCTTGTTCGGAGGTGGCGGAACCCAGAAGATTGATGTCAACGTTCAGACACCGAGCAAGTGACAATCGCGTCTGATCGCGCAACATTCGGATAGAGGAGCGCTGCTGGCGCTCCTCTTATTTTGCGAACTCGGATGTAATCGCCCAAAGGCTGTTTTCAATTTCACGATGCATCATTTAGGATTGAGTATCGTAACCAACCAAGCACAGTAATCGATTAGAAGAGGAACATGGCGGCACCCAACATCGAAACAATAGTGTCTCTCGCTAAACGGCGAGGCTTCGTTTTTCCGTCTTCGGAAATCTACGGCGGTTTAGGCAGCGCTTGGGATTATGGGCCGCTCGGCGTTGAGCTTTCGAATAATGTGAAACAGGCGTGGTGGCGCTGGATTGTTTATGAGCGCGACGATGTTGAAGGTTTGGATTCCTCAATCATTCTTCATCGTCAGGTTTGGAGGTACTCCGGTCACGAAGCGACGTTCAACGACCTACTGATAGATTGTAAAAAATGTAAAAGCCGCTTTCGTGCGGATAAGCTATCGGATCAAATCGGACTGCTGAGTGCGGGCCAAACTCCGCCACCAGATATCAAGTGTCCTACCTGCGGCGCAAGTGACTGGACGGAAGCGCGTCCCTTCAACACGATGTTGCAAACACGACTCGGCGCCGTCGCCGAAGACGATCCAAATGCGCTCGCCTATCTGAGACCAGAGACTGCGCAAGGCATCTTCATCAATTTCCTGAATGTTCAGACGACGATGCGACGAAAGCTGCCTTTCGGAATCGCGCAGTTGGGAAAGGCGTTTCGAAATGAAGTTACTCCAGGCAACTTCATTGTACGGACGCGCGAATTTGAACAGATGGAGCTTGAGTATTTTGTCAAACCCGGAGAGGACGACGAAGCCTTTCAGTATTGGGTTGATGCATATGTCGACTGGTACTCAGGTTTAGGCATTAGCCGCGACAATCTCTATTTGCACGAGGTTCCGAGAGAAGAGCTGGCGCATTATTCCAAACGCACGGTTGATATCTATTACCGTTTCTTTCCCGAGCGTGAAGACGAAAGAAAACAGTTTGAGGAACTAATGGGAATCGCGAACCGCACGGATTTCGATTTGCGATCTCATTCAAAAGGTCCGCTGAATGAAGAGGGAAAACGGTTAAATCCTGACTCAACGGAGGACTTATCGTACTTCGATGAAGCGGCGAAGCAACGCTTTTATCCTTACGTGATAGAACCGTCTGCTGGTGTCAATCGGACCGTGCTCGCACTTCTGATGGAAGCCTACAGTGAACGGACCAATGACAAAGGTGAAACTCGGGTCGTCCTTAAGTTGAATCCGGAACTGGCACCAATCAAAACCGCGGTGCTGCCACTTGCAAAGAACAAACCTGAGATTGTTGGGATGGCAAAGGCAATCAAGCGATCGCTGCAGCCAATGTTGCGCGCCGTCTACGATGATACGGGTGGAATCGGTAAACTCTACGCGCGTCAGGATGAGATTGGCACACCGTTCTGTGTGACAGTTGATCACCAATCTTTGGAAGATGAAGCCGTCACCGTGCGGGACCGTGATACCTGGGAGCAGGAGCGCGTAAAGGTGTCAGATCTTCCTGAACATCTCATGCGAAGATTGAGGAGCTAAAGCGAGTGGAATTATGCCTGTAGTTAAGAAACGATACCTGCAGACAGAAACACGACTGCTACTCGAGGGAGAAGAGCCGATTGAGCTGCCGCCCGCTGAGATCGAAGAGCGGAATGTCTTAGTGCAGTTCGATCAGTTTAAGCCATTTATTCACGAGCTCCTTACCGAGCTACGACAGGGAACGCTGGTTGAACCTGTAGCTGTGATGAATGACGGTTCTACTTTTGCGGTCCACGGCGAAACACGCACTTTTTGGGTCAAGCTTTGGCATAAGGCGGGAACAGATCTGACTCAAATCGAACGAGCCCAGGTTATCAGCTGTATACCTTCGACCCGAGGTGTTCAGATCCTCGTCGAATCTCCTGACGAAGACACCTAACCTCACCGTTTTATCCTCACTTCAGCTCGCTATAACCAACGACTATCTCGCGAAAGCGCGCAGTTGACATTGAAGTTTGGACAATGGACATTGAGCGTCATGGCTGCGGTCCCTGAAAAGATTATTCAATTGGCCACTCATATTCGCGATGCTGGCGGTCGAGCGCTGCTGGTCGGCGGTTGTATCCGCGATGAATTGATGGGGCGGCCAATCAAGGATTGGGATCTTGAGATCTATGGAGTCGATCCAGGTGAACTGCGTCGCATACTTGACCTGTTCGGTCCCGTGAACGTCGTAGGCGAGGCGTTCAGCATATATAAGCTGGGCCACGACTTGGATGTGTCCATTCCGCGACGTGAGCGCAAATCAGGAGTGGGCCATCGCGGTTTTGTGATCGAAGGCGATCCCACGATGTCCATTACTGACGCCGCTCGCCGTCGTGACTTCACCATTAACGCAATCCTGAAGGATCCACTCACCGGAGAAATAATCGATCCATTCCGAGGGCAAGAGGACATCGATCGAAAGCTGCTGCGGGCAGTGTCAAAGGATACGTTCGCTGAAGACAGTCTCAGGGTATTACGGGCTGCTCAATTTGCGGCGCGCTTTAACTTCGAAATCGAACCTGAAACTGTTTCGCTATGCCGGTCGATTGAACTATCGGATCTGCACCCGGACCGCGTTTGGGGCGAGGTTGAAAAAGTATTACTGCAAGCTCACGAACCATCAGTCGGCATGGGATGGTGGCAAGAGCTGCGTGTGATAGAACAACTCTTTCCTGAGATCCAGTCGCTCATCGGCGTGGTGCAGGACCCTGACTGGCATCCCGAAGGCGATGTGTACATTCACACGACGCTCGTTGTAGATCGCGCGCGCGAATTGATTGAGGATTTGCCGTATCCAAAACAAGCCACGGTGATGTTGGCAGCGCTGGCCCACGACTTTGGTAAACCTGCCACTACGCAATTCATTGAGGGCCATTGGCGTTCGCGTGGGCATGAAGAAGCGGGGATCGAACCGACCATCCGCTTTCTGGATCTATTGAACATTCATACCCTGTCGGGCTACGACGTGCGCAGTCAGGTGATAGCTCTGGTTCGGGAACATCTCAAGCCGGGTGAGTTTTATAAGAAGCAGAACGAGGTGGGCGATGGTGCGTTTCGCAGACTTGCCCGCCGATGCGAATTAGATCTGTTGTACCGGGTTGCCACGGCAGATTCTCTGGGTCGAAACGCTCCCTGGGTGCCACGCGAAAAGTGGTACGACGCCGAAGCGCAGGAGTGGTTTATTAAGCGAGCGCGTGAGTTAGATATCGAGCAACGGCCGCCTGAGCCGATCCTCATGGGCAGGCACTTACTTGAAATGGGCTTAGAACCCGGTCCGCGAGTTGGAAAGATCACACAGGCTGTATACGAAATGCAGTTGGATGGTCGGGTGAGTAACCTGGATGAAGCGAAGGCCGAAGCACAGAAAGTACTATCCACAGACTGCGCAGATTCCGCGGACTAAACTCAAAAAGGCGCGGACTGCTACAGGTCATGTGGGTGTTTTGGACCACATCATTGCACAAAGAGTCCCAAAATCTCTTTTACTAACGTGCCATCTGTCTAATCCGTGGATTAATGTTTTGGTTGTTGCTGCGTCACACAGTGAATGGTGCCCATACCCCATACTAATGGTTCACAATTAATTCCCACCACTCGTCGATTCGAAAAGACTCCTTGAAGTGTGTCAAGTGCTCTTCGATCGTTCGCATGATCAAAGATGGGTAGCAGCACGACATTGTTTGCGATATAAAAGTTTGCATACGAGGCGGGAAGGCGTTCGAGGTTTCGATCAGTTCCACTGCTTGAACCGGCAACTATTCCGGGCATCGGCAGAGTAGTTATCTCAAATCTATCTCCGCGCGCATCAGTCATTTCTTCCAGCCGTTTCAGGTTGTCTTGCAAGAGTTCATAGTTTGCATCTGCGGGATCATCTTCTATCGCGCAGATGATGTGCCCCGGTGAAACAAACCGCGCGATGTCGTCGATGTGCCCGTCCGTATCGTCCCCAACGATGCCCTCATGTAACCAAAGCACTTTGCTTACACCTAGATAGTTTCGGAGATACTCTTCAATCTGCTCACGACTCAAGTTGGGATTGCGATTCGGATTGAGCAGGCATTGTTCAGTTGTCAGCACGCATCCTTCGCCGTTAACTTCGATTGAGCCACCTTCGAGCACGATGCCCGGTGCAAATCGAGGCATGTTCAAAATCGGTCCTAGCTTCTTTGGAATAACGTCGTCTTTTTTTAGCTCTTCATACTTGTTGCCCCAGGCGTTGAATATCCAATCGTTGTACGCAATCTGATGCTCGCGATTAATGATGAAGTTTGGGCCATAGTCACGAATCCATGAGTCAACTGTCTGAATAAGGTGAAATCGGATGTTCTCTTTGCCTGCGAACGTGCAGCGCTGACTCACTGCCTGCCGAGTGCTTTCGTCATCAACCAACAAATTGACAACTTCGTGCGGAGCCAGAGCGGCCATCATCCGTAGATAAATCTCTTGAACGTGGGGCACGCGGTCCGGCCAAGTTAACGGATCTTTGGGCCACGTTAGCCATGTTGCTGCATGGCGGTACCACTCTGCGGGCATGTAATATCCGAGCTGCGATGGAGTTGGATTCTGGTGGAAGGACTCGGAAGAGTTCATGGGTTGCGGGCGCGTATGCGTAGCGTACGAACGACCCCGATCAAGCTGATCAAGATCCAAAACACCTCCATGACGAATGCACTAAGATTGAAATCGAACAAGAGTGAGATCGTAATCAGACTGGCACCGAGTGCATTGAGCAGCGAATAAAGTAGAGTGTTACTTTCAATGCGCCCAATTTGCAGCAGCAAGAACGTGACCATGAGAATTGCCACGCCTATACCGCCTATCAAATCTGTGTAACTGAAGTTCATTTCTGATCGCCGTATCGATAACCGAGGCCCTGATACGCGTCGATACGTCGATCGCGGAGAAAGGGCCAATTCTGTCGAGTCTCATCGATTCTGGAGAGATCGCAGTTGACGACCAGTGTCTCTTCTTCGGTGGCGGAAGCTTTTGCAATGATGCGTCCAAAGGGATCGACCACAAATGATTGACCCCAGAAATTAAGTTTTCCCTCACGGCCGACTCTATTAACCACGACTACATAAACTCCATTCGCTATCGCATGGCCTCGTTGGATTGTCTCCCATGCTGCGTGTTGTGCCTGGTTCATCTCTTCAGCCTCATCGGGCAGCCAACCAATCGCGGTTGGATAGAAGAGAAACTGTGCACCGCCGAGTGCAGTCAAACGCGCCGCTTCGGGAAACCACTGATCCCAACAGACGAGTGTGCCTACGTTTCCGTACTTCGTCTCGTGTGTCTGAAAGCCGAGATCACCAGGAGTGAAGTAAAACTTCTCGTAGTAGAGAGGGTCATCGGGAATGTGCATCTTTCGATACTTGCCAGCAATCTTGCCCTTCTCATCGATAATCGCCGCCGAGTTGTGATAAATCCCGGCGGCGCGCTTTTCAAATAGCGATGCAACTATTACCACATTGTTCTTCTTCGCTACCTTGGCGAGTGCGTCAGTCGAAGGGCCCGGTATGGTTTCGGCTAATTTGAAGAGTTCGATGTCTTCGGTTTGACAGAAGTACTGGGAGCGAAACAGCTCCTGCAGACAAACGATCTGCGCCCCGTTCTTCGCAGCTTCCTCGATGCGAGCTATTGCCTTTCGCAGATTGGCCTCGGGTTTCTGCTCGCAGCTCATCTGAACGAGTCCAATACTCACATTGTTCTTCTTCATTTTTTTCGGCATGCTGAGAAGTATAACAAATGCATTCACTAACGGCGGTTGCACTCGTTCAGCTTCGTTCGGGCTGGTACGTTTCGTGCGCTGACGAAAGATCGAGTAAGATTGCGCCGCAAATCCGGCACTATTCTTCTTAAGCCACCAACCTATTGAGTACGAAATGAGACACATCAACTTACGTCGCGAAAATGTGCTGCTTCAGAGTTGGCCCAGAGCGATCCACTTTTTGATCGCCTTCTCAATCGTGTCGGTAGGTACGTTCGCCTCTTCAACTTCAGCTGCTGATGAAGATCTGGGCCGCACGGTAGCACTGATGGCGAGAATTGGATCGAGTAGCTCACCTAGCTTCTCACCTGACGGCAAACGCATCGCATTCGTTTCAAATCTCAACGGCATGCCGCAAGTCTGGACCATCAGCGTAGAAGGCGGATTTCCGCAGTTAGTTACCGGCGGCGACGAACCGGTCGGATTTGTTTCGTGGTCACCTGATGGAGCATGGCTCGCTTTCAACGTAGCTCCAGGTGGTGGCTTTAACGAACAGATCTATATCGTACGTCCTGATGGAATAGGACTGCGAAGACTGACTGAAGGTGGTAAAGAGAATAACTTTCTTGGTGATTGGACCACCGACGGCCGCTTTCTAACCTTCTCATCGAATCGACGTAATCCAAGCTCAACCGACTCGTACCTCATCGAGGTAGCCACTGGCCAGCTAAAGATGGTTGCTGAGAACCGAGGCACCGGCGGTATCAACGACGTAAGTCGCGACGGAAAGTTTGGCGTACTCTCGCGACTAATCAATCGCGGCGACAACAATCTGTTCCTCATAAATCTAGCGAGTGGAAGCGAAGCTATCCTGACACCACATCAGGGACCCGGCACTTATTTCGGAGGCGATTTCTCTCCTGATGGCCGCGTCATTTATCTCGGCTCTAACAAGGACAGAGATATGCTTGCGTTCGCCAAGGTGCGATTGGGGAAAGATGATTCGCCTGGACCAATCGAGATCCTGTTAGCTCGAGACGATGCTGAACTCAGCAACTACGCCATTAACGAGCAGGGAACAATTGCTGCGCTGATTTGGAATGTTGCGGGACGAAGTGAGCTGGTGTTCCTGGATCTCACTACCGGGAAGTCTGCGCCCGCCGTCGAGCTTCCGGCAGAGATTGCTTTTGGTGTTCAGTTTTCAAAAGACGGCAGGCGGCTCGCGTTAGTCGCATCAGGGGCCGCGGCCCCTCCAGACGTGTGGGTGATGGATGTAGCCGGACGCAAGTTTTCGCAGCTCACTCATAGTCCACACGCGGGCGTTGCGCTTGGCAGGTTGGTCCGTCCGGAGCTTGTTCGTTATCCGGCTCATGATGGTCTGGAGTTAAGCGGCTGGCTTTACGTTGCTCGCGACGCGAAGAAACCGGGACCAATTGTTCTGAGCTTTCATGGTGGCCCAGAAGGTCAGGAACGTCCCGCATTCAACAGCACATACCAGGCTTTGCTAGCGAAAGGCATTTCCGTATTCGCTCCCAACGTGCGCGGCTCTTCGGGTTTCGGCAAGAAGTTTGTCAACCTTGACAACGGACCATTGCGTGTAAATGGAGTCAAGGACATCAAGGCCTCAGTTGAATATGTGGTGAAGTCGGGCATCGCGGATCCGAGAAGGATTGGAATCATGGGTGGTTCTTACGGAGGCTACATGGTGGCCGCGGGTCTAACAGAATATCCAGATCTTTTTGCCGCGGGTGCAGATCTCTTTGGCGTCGTCAACTTCGAAACGTTTTTCAAGAACACACAACCATGGATGGCTGCAATATCAAAGGTTGAGTATGGAGATCCCGATACGCAGGCAGAAATGTTACGCCAGCTTTCGCCGATTCATCGTGTGGACCAGATCAAAGCACCAACAATTGTTCTGCATGGCGCCAATGATACGAATGTTCCGGTAATCGAAGCAGAACAGGTGGTCACAAGTCTTAAACAGCGAGGTGTACCCGTGGAGTATGTGCTGTTCCCGGATGAAGGCCACGGCTGGCGAAAGATCCCCAACCGAATACGGTCTACTGTTGAAATTGTCGGTTGGTTTGACAAGTACTTGAATACCAATTAAGCAGAGTTAAGGACAAATTACATGATTGACTTTGAACTGACCGACGATCATCAGGCATTAATCCAGACAGTGCGCGAGTTCGCCCAGAAGGAGGTAGCTCCATACATAAAAGAGTGGGATGAGAAACAGGAGGCTCATCCCGAGGTCTTCAAGAAGATGGCCGAGCTCAATTTGTTGGGAGTTTGTATACCCGAGACTTACGGGGGCGCGGGCTTCGATTACATCTCACTCGGGCTTGTGTGTGAAGAGCTTGAAGCGGTCGACACGTTTCTGCGAGTGGCGATGTCGGTTCATACTGGCTTGAATTCTCTTACGCTCTACACCTGGGGCACCGAACAACAGAAACAGAAATACCTCGTTCCGCAAGCGAAAGGCGAAAAGCTCGCCACCTACGGCTTGACTGAACCGGGGGCCGGATCGGATGTAGTGGGCGCACGGTCGACCGCGCGGCGTGAAGGTGACGAGTATGTTCTTAATGGGGAGAAGATGTGGATCAGTCTCGCTGACCTGGCCGACAACTTTCTCTTTTTCTGTTGGACGGACGAGGAGAAACGACGAAAACGGGATCATTCCGGTATGTCATGTTTCATCGTTGAGCGCGGTATGAAAGGTTTCAGCTCGGGAACGATTCACGGAAAGCTTGGCATTCGCGCCGGCAATACCGGTTACTTTTCTCTTCAAGACATGCGTGTGCCCAAAGAGAATCTCGTAGGAGAAGAAGGCGAAGGTTTCAAGATTGCGATGTTCGCGCTCGAGCAAGGTCGGTACACCGTCGCAGCAGGCGCTACAGGCGTTATTCGTGCGTCGCGAGATGCGTCCGTTGCATACGCCCTGGAACGCGAAACCTTTGGAACCAAGATCGCGAACCATCAGCTGGTAAAACAGAAGATTGCAGAAATGGAGGCGGACTATCAGACGTGCCGCCTGTTATGTTTGCGTGCGGGATACCTGAAGAATATGGGCCAGCCCAACGCCCGTGCGACAAGTCTGGCGAAGTGGCAGGCAACAGTTCGATCTGAGAAGGCGGCTTCGTTGGCCATCGAAGTACATGGAGCGAACGGCTATTCAAACGACTACCCCGTGGAGCGTTATCTTCGCAACTGTAAAGCGGCGATCATTTACGAGGGCACTCGTGATATCCATACGCTGATGCAGGCTGATTGGGCTTTGGGATTGAAGAAAGAGAAGCCCGCGCGAAAGACGCTACCGTTGTGGGAACCAGCTCACGCTAGCGTCTCGGGCTAGAGTTGGTTTGCAGGAGTAAGACGCAACAAAGGCGGACCTAAATGGTCCGCCTTGTTTGTCATCGCCGAGTGCCCACGCATTTGATATCCGGCTTCGGAATGGAGACTTAGGGATTGCCTAATAAGAACACGTCCCACGCCCACCGACCGAGTCGCGCATGTCGTTGGTCGTAAACCTTCGCGCGATATTTGAATCTGTTTCCAAACTCATCAGTCCTTCGCGACTCGTGGTAATCGAGGCCAATCGCAGTCACGTCGAGTTCGAGCAAAGGGTGGAGTTCGCTGGGTTCAGACGTGCCACTGTGGTTCGTGTCCTGCCACAACCGAAGTGACGAGAAGACCGCATCCTGCTCATCGATCCGCCCGTCGTTGTTGCCTCCACTCTCTGGCTTGTCAAATTCAGCTAACGCGAGAAACCCGTGCCGATCACGGGCTGCCGCCGGTGGTTGGGCCGTGAAGTTCCCGAACAACTCCGCTCCTTTGTCTACGGTCCCGTTGCTGTCCCGGTCCAGGCACAACCAGGCGTCGTCTGATCCGGCTGCTGTCCACGAGATTCGATCGCGAGTTCCATTTCCGTTTAGATCGAAATCGACGCCTTGACTGGCATCGGTCATGGCGAACCCATCACCATTGATGTCTAGAAGGATTGGCGAGCCGCCGCATGTATCACACCCAATGCAAGTGCAAGTGAAGAAATCAAAATCGCCTCCAAAAGTAAAGCAACGACTGATTAGTGCTGTACTACACGCAGAGGACGACGGTGGGCACTCCAGAATAGTGGACTCAACGTAATCGTCAATCGGATCGCAGGTGGGGTTAGGAACGGGGTAAGCGAGATACCCTACCACGCGATAGCTTCTTACTCGTTGTTCAAATACAGCTACGCCCGTACCTGTAACCACTATAGTCTGGGGCGTAAAAAACTCCGGCCAGCATTGCCGGTATTGCCAACACTGGCCATAGCCATAGACAGAATAGTTGACGACGGAGCGAGCAGGATCCGGCGGACCATCATTCGACACATAAATGTTCCACCAAGACCACTTGAACAGGTCGCCTGGGTCCCCGGTGTAGCAGAAGAACGGTTGAAAGGAATCGGGCCGTGCTCTTTCATAGGTCAACCTACATTCCGCTCGAACGGTACCTTGAAAGAGACAGACTAATAGACACAACAAGCTTATAGCGGTTTTCATGACCGTCTCCTTAGATTGTTTTGAGGGGAAGGTTCGTCAGAAGAGCAAGGCTGGCCTAAGGTGTAATGCTTCGACCAAGACGCAGTACTCGCCTGTTGTAGTTTTCACGAATTCTCGCGACTCCCGCGTGGGTGTCGCCTTCGCCAATCTTGTTAAGGTCGGTGAGGACATCTTCTTTGGCATTTCGCATTCCTAATGTGACATAGACAGAGCGTCCCGGCTCTGCATCGGTAGGAAGTGCCTCAATCTGTGATTTCAGCTTTGCCAGATCTTCGACGTTGCCGGGTCGAAGCAGAGACGCAATTCGCACGAACTGTTCTCTGGCGCCATTGCGCCTGTCCTGTTGCTCAGCAATTGCCGCCGGATCTCCATTACCCGTTCCATCCTCAAACATCACATGTCGGATTACGCAGTGTTTCTTAACTTGTCTTGAGATTACTACTTTAAATTCGGTTCCGGGCCTGATCAGTTGGTCGCCTATAGTCAAGTCAGATGTAATCGTATTTCGATCATCGACTGATACGGAATACCCGTTTATGTTCTTGCTCGATATGTTCTTAAGTAGTAACTCGAATCCAACTTGGTTCCGAACTATATTGAGAACCTGTAAGGCACTAGTGTTAACAGCAACCTGCGGTACATCTTGTTGGATCACGCCAGAAGCTTCCAGCTTCTGGTTGTACAGCATCGTTAAAATCCCGAGTAAGAGTAGCGCGATGATGAATGCTTTCATGTAGTTGTGCATTCTGTCTCTCCTTTCTGTCGATTCCGAGGTTGCGCTCCTGATCGCGGTGACCGAATAACGCTTAGAGAATTTAAACGGAGTTGGTCGCGTGCTTGCGCATGCACATCCATATTTGAAACCTTCCGAATTTTTACGATCGAGATTCAGTGAGCATGAGGACTGCATTGGTGAAGCTCCTGGGAAATGGCCCATCCAATTCTCAATGGGCGTGTGAGTGATTCTGCGATTGCCGCAGCCTATTTGAAGTAGATGTTCACGTCAATCAAAACTCTTTTGCTAGAACGGCTATTTATTGACTCTGATGGCTAAGTGCTTGTCGATGTTTCAGACCTCTTGCCGCGACGACGGTATGCTGCCCGGTATTTGCCCGGCGCGAGGCCGTGTGCTTTCTTGAACTCGCGTGAAAAGTAGCTCTCATTCCCAATTCCCACTCTGTTCATGATCTCCTTAACGCTGAGGAATGTAGTTCTCAGCAGGCGTTCGGCTTGTTGCAACCGCATGAGCTTTACGTACTGGTTAAATGTGAAACCTGTTTCCATTTTGAACAGGTGACGGAAATGAGAAGAGGAGATATTTGCCTGTTTTGCCAATTTGTTTATATCCAACTTCCCTGCAATTCCACGTTGTATAGCAGTGACGACCGTTTCGATTCTCTGGTCCAAGCGAAGAGCCCTCCGGAACAAAATCGATCTCATAACCTGAACCTCGGGCTGGTGACCAAGAGCCTTTTATGGTCCATTCAAACTCAGATTCAACAGCTTACCCTCAGGGTTATTGCTTGATTACTAGTGTCTTCAGCTGATTGATTGATATGAGGACTGCATAAAAACTCTGAACTCGAAATTCGACTTCGGACCCGAGACGCCGGTGAGTCAGGCGCTGAGGTTGGCGGAGACTATTGGAATCTAACGGCCCAGTCAATCAGTTACTATTTGCTGAATCGGCTAAATATTGACCGTCCTTGCTAAATGAGAATTGCA
>JBKPAL010000085.1:0-10117 GCA_046726395.1 Acidobacteriota bacterium | reverse complement strand
CCTCCGAACGTTCTAGGCTTCCAGCTTTGCCTGCACACTAGCCCATTCAAGACCTTGATGAGGTTTCGCGTGTTTCTCAAAACGGGCTTTCAATTCGCTGAGCAGTGCTTCACGTTGTTCGGGCGACAACTTGTCCTTTTTGGTCTTCACGTTCCTTATATCCTTCCTTTATTGATTTGCTGAAAGTGACCTTTCTATCCAAAGGTCTGAAATACCACGATACTCCGGTGAGGATGAGTAACAACGCTGGGCCTAAAAACTCTGTGGCGGCATCACCATTGGCGAGATGTGAAAACACAGCACCTGTCATGACAAAGAAAAAACCTGCATAAGCCCATTCCTTCAATAAAGGAAATTTAGGTATAAGCACTGTCACAACTCCCAATATCTTCCAAACACCAAGTATTGTCAGAATGTAAACCGGATAGCCCAGATGTGTGACGCTATCTGTTCCTCCGGCTCCTGCTTTCATTTTGATCAACTGTCCTGCGCCGGTTACCGTCATTCCCAACGCCAGCCAAATGGTGGCAGCCCAATAGATGATTTTGTTTCTCTTTGTCATCGGTTCCTCCTCGCTTCACAATTTTTTGAGCCGCATAGGCCCCAGTTGGGGCGGTTCAACACCGAATTGCTTGGCGTACTCGGCATTCAGCCGCTGCCAACCACTGAACATGATCGCCTCGTGGCTAAGCGGAACGCCTCCTACCTGCGCATCAGTTGCGTGATCTGAATGAGATTGCCGCAGGTGTCGTTCAGCATGGCAATCTTGGAGGCCGTCACGTCAGTTGGTGGCATGGTGAACTCGGCGCCACGCGCTTTCATTCGCTCGTAATCGGCCTGCACGTCGTCGGTGAAAAACATGGCCGCGGGCTGGCCCTCCTGGAACTTTGAATGCTGATAGGCTTTGGACGCCGGATTGTCGTTTAGCGCCAACTGCAACTCAGTGCCGTCCGGCTCTTCGGGCGAGGTCACCGTTAGCCAGCGGAACGGCCCCTGGCTGAAGTCTGCTTTCTTCACAAAACCCAGCACTTCGGTATAGAAGCGCAGGGCCTTCTCCTGGTCATCGACATACACGTTGGTCAGTTTGATCTTCATGATTTCCTCCTGCTGTCATATTCGCGGGTATTTACCGCTTCACTGATATGACGGAACGCAGCGTGCCAATGTGACAGCTGGCAGTCCGCGACCAGCCGAGATTCGTTTTATGGCAGATCCTCGATCACGAGCTCGGCGAGCGCCTCGGGCTCCGTGATTATCTCGGCATCGCGGATCGTTTCGCCGGCGAACTCGAATATCAGCACGCGATTGATCTTGCCGCCGGGCGCGAAGGCGAGACCGACGCGACCATCGATCAGAACCGGCCGCATGTGCTCGGCCGCGCGCTGGAAGGCGACCGCGCCACTGGCCCACTCGCGGTTGCCGCCGAGTACGGTGACCAGCGCTTCCACGTCACCGGCGCGCAGCGCTGCGATGAAAGTATCGACCACGCGTCGCTGGGTTGAGAGGTTGATCTCGGGCGCTGACGCACCCTGGACGCGCCGGCGCGCGCGGCTCGCAAGTTGACGCGCGGCTGCGGTCGACCGGCCAACGATCGGTGCGATCTCGTCGAACTGCATCGCGCACACATCGTGAAGCACGAACGCGACCCGCTCTGCGGGGTCGAGCTTGTCGAGCACGATGAGGAGCGCGAGTCCGACCGAGTCCGCGAGCTCGCGATCTGCCGACGCGCGCGAGAAAACCATCGGCTCCGGCGTCGCCTCGAGCGGATCCTCGCGTCGTGACGTGCGCGCTCGCAGCATATCGAGGCACACGCGCGCAACGACAGTCGTCAACCAGCCGCGCAGATTCTGGATGTCACTGATGTCGGTTTGGCTCAACCTAATCCAGGTTTCCTGGACAGCATCCTCCGCTTCGCTCGCCGACCCGAGCATGCGATATGCCACCGAGCGCAAGTGCGCCCGGTGTTCTTCAAATTGATCAGCAAGCCACTCACCTATCCCCATAGTCACCGCATCCTTTCAACCGGTCGCCACAGAATATATGCCGGTCAAAGGAATATTAATGGCTGGAGACTTATGAATAACAAACCGGACAGACCGCTCCTTGCCGGCGTGGAGGTTTGAAGATTTTTCCGTATTACGCGTCGATGCCCGGCACTTTATAGACGACCGGCATCATGACCTTGCGCGCCATCTCGCGCACTTCCGGCGGCAGGTTGTTCTGTGCGATTGCCGTTGCGCCAACGACGAGAAACAGAACTGAAAGTAAAATGAGTTTCTTCATGATTTTATTTGGGACGCTTGTAAGATGCGCGTTAGTTCAATTATGGGTAATGAATAGAAGCATAGACCACCTTTTTCAATCCATTTGAGATCATTGCTGATGGCATGCCATGCATGAAAACTCCGAGTTGATCATCATCTTTGTTTTCGATGTTTCATTTGGCATCTTAAAGGGCGCGATGTTGCTTTGGGCTTGTTTAATCCTATCTTCCAAGACATCCTGGAACTTCCAGCTGCCATACTCGTGCGAGAGCTTTGCGTTTGCATAAATTTTTTCTGCGGTTTGCCAGTCGCCGGCCTTTACCAACATGTCACCCATATTCAGGAAAAAGCCTTCGAAGTTATGAGGCGCGATCCAGGAATTCCAACAAACGCGCTTCTGCCCCTGTTTAGTTTCAAGTGACATATACTTGGAAAAATCCGGGTTAGTACGATCGATGTTTTCCTGGACGCAGACATCGAGGTTGCGCCACTCCCATTCCAACGCCTCACGGAATCTTGGCGAATCGGCAGGCTGTGGGCTCATCACGTAGCCGGCGGTGAAGAGATTGAACTCCGGCCATGCCTTGATCGAATCACGCAACATGAAATAGCCCTCACGCTTGAGTTTTTCGTCCTTGTGGATGTCGCCTTCCGCCAATGTCGCGGCAGCTAAAAACCCCAGATAGCGAGCATCTGATCGATTGAGCGTCACTGCCTCGGTGAAATATTTTCGCGCCATCACTGCGTCATCTGTGCTGGTAGCGGGAACTGGATTCAACCGAGCGCGTTCGGACATTCGCCAAATGTGAAGCCAGCCGATATGAGCGGCAGTTGTCGCATCGGATGGCGTCTGCAAGTAAGCAGCCGTCAAGACTTCTAAGGCAGGTTGGATCTTTTCGTACTCGCCGTTATGAAAGGTTTGCCAGAACAGCTCGTCGGCCTTTGTTGCAGCTTCGGTCCGCGAGGTCGCAGCCCGTTTTCCGGGGGCAAGCTGTACTGCAATTCGAGTCCAGCCGATCCAGACCAGAGTGCCGACTACTACAGCCAACGCTATGACAACAGCCAACCATTTTTTCTTATCAGCCATGACTGCCTCTATTACTTCTTCCGTTACGCGTGTGTTCTTCTCCCTGGCCAAACACGCCTACGTCTCTTAGAATTGCTCAGCGCAGTCAGATACATATCAGTTAGATATATGAGAGTCAAGTTTATGAAGAATCCACGAAGCAAATATGCGATGTTGGGAATGTTGAGTATTCGTCCCATGTCGGGTTACGACATAAAAAAGGCCGTAGAAGGCAGCATTAATTATTTTTGGACGGAGAGTTACGGCCAGATCTACCCAATGCTCAAGACTCTTGTTGCCGAGCGATTAGTCACGAAGACGGTAAGAAAGCAGGCCGGCAAACCCGATCGCCACGTTTACGCGCTGACCGATCGCGGCCGCCAGGAGTTGCACGCCTGGCTCGCTAGTCGAGTGCTACCGACAGTCGAACGTAACGAGCTATTGTTGAAGCTTTTCTTCGGTGAGGAGAGTTCCATTATCGTCAACCTAAAACACGTGGAGGAATACCGCAAATTACAAACAGAACGACACGAAGCAATCCGAGCGATCGAAAAAATTATCAGATCTCAACATCCAGAGAGTGTTGATGCCCCTTACTGGCTGATGACCGTCAACTATGGAAAGAAAATTACTAAAGCTAGGATTGACTGGTGCGACGAAACTGTGGTTAGGCTGAACCGGATGATGCGAGCGAATCAGCACAGGGCAAAATTGACCAAAAGTTGATGCGGCCATTAATGGGATGTCCGAAAATCTCTAGTCATATTCCGGTATCATTTGCGCAGCACCGTGTGGTGAGGCGCTAAGTGCCCGGCAACTATTTAAGCCAGAGCTCGCACCGAAAAACGACTATTACTAGCTATGCCGCTTCCCATCCAGGCTTCGGGTCGGCATGTTCCTGAATAATAAAATTGTGAAACGGCGCACACCTCGGAATTCATCTAAGTGCGCGGGCCACAAAACCGAGTCCGTGGCCGCGCCCGCCGCAGCGATGTCTTGATCGTAACTCAGCAACGGACTGTCGAACTCGCGCCCAAACCAGAGCGCCCGAAACGCAAATGCCCACATCGCCCGCGAATTCAAAAGAACGACAGGAACCTCGCCGCATCAGTATTTGATCAACTTGAGAATCCAGCGCGCAAAGTCGCTTTTGGAGGGAAGTAAAATGCCGCTCGTCGAAGTGGGTTTGCGGTCAGGTCTCAGCGACCAGAGCCACTTCACCAGGCTCTTTCGCAGATTCACCGGAGCGACTCCACAATCTTATCGCCTCATAGTTCAGCGGTAGCGCGATTGATCGTACTCACCGCACTCCGAACTAAACAGCAAGAACAGTCAAAGGCAGCAATTCCATGAAATACTCCCATGACGGTTTTCTCTAAAGTCACGGCCTACATTTCATAACCGATCAAGGTGCGAGGTGAGCGTATGAGAGTCTTACTTGCGATCCTTTTAGCGACCACATTGCCGATATGTCTTGTTACGGCGCAGCAGGACCATGAGCGTGCGGCGATGAAACGCAGCAGTGAATTGGTTGCGCAAGAGAAATACGAAGCGGCCATCCGTGAATATGAACGTCTTTCGCCCGCCGCCGGCGAACTTTACGCTCCGGCCCCTCACCAACATAGGCCTCTGTCACTACGAACTCTGGCAAACCGATCAGGCGATTGATTTTTACTCACAGGCAATAGCCGCATCGAAGAAATAAATATCCCAGAGCCTCATACGCATTGGGCGTCGCCCTCGAAGATGAGGGCCGTCTCGTAGGAGCCAGGGAAGCGAGCGATAGTGAAACAAAAAGGGCCTCCAGCTTGGTTTGAAGCCGAAGCCTTTTTCTCACACCGCACATAGAACCTCCGTCAAAGGGGGAAGGGCCTGACCAGGACCGAGAACCGGCGCTATGCTAACCGCGAGACGCCCCTAATGTTTCCCTCGAGCGGCGACCAAATACGATGATGTGGAGAATCTCATGGCAGATCAGCCTGTGATCGAGTTGTTCAAGAAGGCTCTTTTGGACTGTCTGGAGGAGACGTTTGAGCGCGTCAGCGGAATATACCTCGACAGCGGCACGTCTCTCTTCGAGACCCTGGAGAGCGTCTCCGCCGAAGAAGCCTCCCGACCGTCCCCAAGCGGCGGCGCGACACTCGCGGCCCAGGTCGAACACGTCCGCTTCTACCTTGACGTCTTAAATGACGTGATGCAGAAGCAAGTGGTGACGCGAGTCGATTGGCGGGAGATTTGGCAGAGGGTGCGGGAAGTGACGCAGGAAGAGTGGGAGGGGCAAAAGCGCGAGCTTAGGGAAAGCTATCAGCGGGTTGTTGAAACGGTCACGAGTTACGACAAGTGGCAGAGCGAATACGGCATCTCGGGTTCACTCGCGGTCTTGGCCCATACCGCATACCACCTGGGCGGAATCCGCCAAGCGTTGCGCGCAATCAAGCCGGCAACCAGTCATCGGCTAAAGGTGAACATCGGCCCACCGTAGCGATGCAGACTCGCCCACGCCCAAGCCTGTATCGAGTTCAGCTATCGATCCGGTTCGTACGTTAGAAAAACTTGTGATACCAATTCCTTAAGATGAAAAAGCTGTTCGCTTGGCTGGTCAGAAATGAAAAGCTTGTCATAGCGTTTACCGGCATTCTCGCCCTTGGACTGTTTGTTCAGATTAGATTCTGTAATCGTCGGGTCGACCCCGCAGTTGATCCAGTACTCAGTAAAAGGGAACCCTTTCCGATTACGACGCCGTCCAAACGGACGTCAGGCTTAACCGGCTTTTGGGAGATGACCGTTCAGAAAAGAAAAGGCGGCTCACAAATATGGACGTTGAGTCTCGAACAAAATGGCCAATCACTTAAGGGCGTCATTAGTTCTGAAGGAGGAGACCTCAACGTAACTGGTGCGATAAACGGACAATCAATCTATCTTTCGGCAAAACGGTTTGGAGTCACGGTCGAATTTCCTGCAACACTGAACGGAGACACCATGACAGGGACCATGCGTGCGCTAACGGTGACGCAGCGCTGGTCTGCCAAACCAAGGTGAGTCGCCATGAGCACGCATTCATCCCATTCAGGCGTCTTGTGTTGGGCTCGAAGAAACTCTAGTGAAAACTGTACTACCCGAAGGCAAACAGATGTGATGGCTGTTACTAGCTGTACTCCGAAGCGGCTTCATAGCCGCAGGCCGGTCGTGTTTTTCTCGTAGCTCAGGGACTCGAAATTGAGGCCAAAATCTTTGGCGTAACCGAAGGCCTCCAGAATTTCCTGACGAGTGGAGCGGCGAGAGATCTGCACGTATTCTTCGCGGTATTTTGGACTACGCGGGTCGCAGAGATTGTCCGGATGATACTGATCCATGATGTTCACCGGCGCGTCAGGCATGTTCTTGGCAATCCATTCCAACACCGGACGAGTGCAACATTCAACGTGATTGGGCATCACTAGATGGCGGATGGTGAAATCCTCGCCCCAGTCATAGAGCATTCTCAGATTGCTGGTCACGGTTTCCCAATACCAGGGGGTCTTCGACAAGGTGACCGCGCACCGCCCTGGGCCAAACTTGAAATCCGGCAGCCAGACATCGATCAACAGCCGCAGAATCCTCATCGTTTCGTCGGACATGAAAAAGTTACTGTTCCAGAGCATTGGCGCGTTGAATATGCCCTGGTAAAGAGCGCCGTCCGGATTGGAGCGAAAGAGCCGATAGAAATCGGTTTTTGCCGGTAGAGCAGCGCGCAGATCTTCATCGGAAGGTATTAATTCGGCGAGCAGCGAAATCGCGTCGACAATTGTGTGCAAGTGGATGGTGACCTCGCCGCCCACCCAGTTCACGTTGTGACATCCTTCGTTGCGCAAGAGCCAGGCCATCGTCGCCAACGTCCGAGACGTGACCATCTCGCCGTTGTCTTTGTCGGTGCTGATGTCCCCGTTCTGGCAAAATGCGCAGCGCATATTGCAGGAGGTGAAAAAGATCGTCCCCGATCCCCGATCCCCACGATAGATCAACTCTTCCCCCTGGTGATGGAAGAACGTGGACACGCGCGAGTTGCCGGCGAGTTTGCAGGTGCCAAGCTTCGTACCCTGACGGCGATCGACTTGGCAGTCCCAGCGACAGAAGTTGCAGTGAGTGAGCATTCGTAGGCTTAGCTCCCTACAGAGATCAAGCAGGTTGGGATGCGCCAACGGTGAGTCCCGCAAGTCGTCGGCTCCATCGCGAATTGCATACCACAGATTTAGAAATTTAGGAGTCTTGACTACGAGCTCTTCCCATAGAACTTCTTCGGAAGCGTCCGCGAGAGAAACTTCGACAGCGATGTGTCGCGCGATGCGGAACTTGGCTGGCATCAGGTTGTCGGCTACGTGATGGTACCAAGGGAGTCGCCCGCGCATGTCTTCATCTTGCCAGAGGCTAAGGCTACTCAGTTCGCTCATTGTATCTATCGTAAGGGGTTTTTAAATGTATGATCCAGCAAAGGGTCGCACAAGGCAACTAGACTCAAGGCGCCGGCCAAAAGTCCTTGAAGATTTCGCACAACAGGAGAGGTGCAATATGTGAACGGTAGTTTTGGTGTCGCCAACACTCTCGCCAATTCCATTGCGCGTAAAGATGGCGCAGTCGATTGGTTGTTGTGAAATGATGAGGTCCAGCAAGATTCCGGGAGATAGTTTTTGAAGCAACGTCGTAACTCGTCAGTCTTGGCTTGGTTTCTTTGCGTGAGCGCTTCGGTCAACGTTTGCGGGCAGAATATCGAGTTACTCCTTAAGCAGCGAGTTAACGCGGATCGAAACCAGACGAGCATCGTGGTCGCAGTCGTCGATGAAACTGGGACGAAGTTCTTCGCGTATGGTAAAAGGTCAAAGCTGAAAGCAGCCAGACCGTCAAATGAGAATACGATTTTTGAAATCGGCTCAATCACCAAAGTCTTCACCGGCATTTTATTGGCAGAGGCGGTAAAGCGTGGCGAGGTTAAGCTCGATGATCCAATCTCGAAATACTTGCCCAAGAGTGTCATCACTCCGAAATACAACGGCAAGGAAATCACGTTACTTAATTTGATTTGGCATACCTCGGGATTGCCATTCAAGCCTGACAATCTCAACCCAAAGGATCCGGCAAATCCCTGGGCCGATTACACAGCCAAACAGTTGTACGAATTTCTTCGACGATACCAGTTGAAGCGCGAGCCGCCAACGGAATTCGATTACACGAAATTTGAATACTCAAATTTAGGCGTCGGCTTGCTGGGTCATATTTTGGGCCTGCGAGCAAACACGAGTTATGAGAATCTGGTGAAGACGCGAATTCTACGACCTCTGGGAATGCATGATACTGGCATAGTCTTGACGCGTGGGATGAAAGCTCGATTAGCGGTTGGGTACAACGCCGATGGAGATCAAACCCCCAATTGGGACCTGCCTGTGCTGGAAGGATGTGGCGCGCTGCGTTCAACTGCCAGCGACATGGCAGAATTCATTTCGGCCAATTTAGGTTTCACTTCAGATGCTGGAGTCGCTTTGGACGAAGCCCGTAAGCTAACCTGGAATAAAGGCACGATCGTTGACGGGAAGCTCATTCGCAACAAGAGCAATGTTCTCTATCACGGCGGCTCAACCGGCGGCTACATGAGTTTTGTGGCGATTGATACTGCGCAGAAGAACGGTGTTTTCGTAGTTACGAACTCTCAGGATTCAGTTGAAGATATAGGGTTTCACATTATTCACAACTCGTTTCCGGTAAAAGCGATTGCCGAGCCAAGAATGCAAGTAAGCTTGAGTGAAGCAATCCTGGAACGATACGTCGGAGAGTACCAACTTAGCGACCTTGGCATTCGCTTTGTGATTAGTCGCAAGGGCCAGCGACTTTTCCTCCAGCAAAACGGCGAGGATCGCGTTGGTCTTTTCGCGCAAACAGAATCCGAGTTCTTCTTAAAGGTTGTTGAGGCAACCATAACATTTACGAAAGACGAGCATGGAAATGTGAACGGACTCGTATTACATCAGAAAGGCGATCACACGGGCAGGAAGATCAAGTAACCGGAGAATCTGGGACGCCTCAAAACACCGCGGAAACGCGCGGAAACCAAATCGCAAGGTGCTCTCTAAGCTCGCTCGGTCAAAGAGTCTGTAAAAAACGCCGAATCGCTGTCACGCCCTTAGGTTCAGTTACGAGGACGTTCTACACACCCATTCATTTGCGGTGCTTAAATTGTCACAGGCTGATAGGAAGCGACGATTACGCCTGTTGTCAAAGTTTTTTGTGCGATGAGTTTGAGATTTGTCTTTTCCCCCTCCCGGAAGAGCAACTTGCCGCGACCTACAAAACATGGGTGAATCCAGAGCTTAAGTTCGTCGAGCAAGTGATGCTTGAGCAATGTCTGCCCGAGAAGACCATGGCCATAAATAATAAGGTCCTTACCAACCTGCGCCTTGAGTTTAGCTGCTTCTGTCGCCACATCGCCTGGTAGGACAGACGAGTTACTCCAATCAGCCTTCTTCAACGTGGACGAAAATACATACTTGCGGATTCCATTAACTCTCTCCCCGTACTCACCGGTTCGATGTGGAAAAGCCGCCGCGAAGAACTCGTACGTTCGTCTGGCCATCAGCATCGCATCGCTCGTTAAGAGTAGTTCCAATGCGTGCCTTTCGGCCTCGCTATCGAAATACTGTGTGGCCCAAATATGGGGATCTTCAATAACGCCGTCGAGTGATACGAGCGTGGATTCGATTATTTTTCGCATAACTTACCTCCGGGGTTCGGTTCATACTCCGGCCGTCATTCGGGACACCTA
>JBKPAL010000084.1:0-4942 GCA_046726395.1 Acidobacteriota bacterium | reverse complement strand
ATCTATTGTTCACCCCATTAACTACGCGGCTACGCCGTCGTTTTCGGAACTAGCGGACTTGATGCGAAAAGATCCCAGCGTGCGAAGTCAGCCAACGTGGCAGGAAGCGTTGATCGATGCTGTGGATGAGGTTGCAGGTCTGACGGCTGTAGACGGTGCCGCGATTATTACCGATCAGTATGAGTTACTCGCGTTCGGCGCAAAGATTTCGCGAAGACAAGGAGCGACCCGAGTTGATCACGTTGTGCTTACTGAACCGGTAATTGGAACTACGGCCCAAGTTATTCAGCCACTGGAGCTCGGCGGGACTCGGCACTTGTCAGCCGCTCAGTTCGTTCATGATCAGCGAGACTCGCTCGCTCTCGTTGCATCTCAAGATGGTCGCTTTACTGTATTTGCGTGGTCACCTTGTGAAGAGATGGTCCACGCCCATCGGGTAGAAACACTTCTGTTGTAGGCAACAAAAAAAGGATTCTCTCTGTGCGTTCTCCGTGTCTCCGTGACTCTGTGGTTATCTTCTGCTTAAAAATCATTCGACGTCTAAGGCATCCACAGAGACACAGAAGCACAGCGCAGCGGAGCCGCACCCATACGTGGACAACGGCTTGCCGCCTGGTATGAGGCGCCGGCTTGCCGCGCCGTAATCTGAGTGTTGAAGAATTGGGCTTCGCCCCTGGTTCGGCCTCTGGCCCAACTGGAGGTCAAACCTTATTTTGAATTTAGGGCAGAGCCCGAACGGCGAGGCAAGCCACGCCTCACACCAGGCGGCAAGCCGTTGCGAACAAACGCTTTCAAGAGCAGAACTTAAGAACTTGCTACACAGAGAACGCACACAGAAAAACTCATGGCACAACTTTCTACAACGATTGCGAATGCGTTCATTGCAAACTTTCAGGATCTTGCCAAACAAGTGCACACCTTAGCTGACACTCTGTCGGAAGATCAGTTCTGGGTTAAGCCTTACTCCTACGGAAACAGCTTTGGTCACTTGGTTCTTCACCTCACCGGCAATCTGAACTACTACATCGGTACTCAGATAGCACAAACCGGCTACGTTCGTGCACGTGACCGTGAGTTCAATGATTCGGCCCAGCTAAGCAAATCGGAAACTCTGAAGCGGCTTGATGAAGCCATTGCGCTAGTCACTGCTACCCTCGAGAAGCAGACGGATGAAAGCTTGTCCCAACAATACGAAGCCGAACTTTGTCCGAACTTCATTAAAGATCGTTTTGGAATACTTCTGCGTTGTGCCACACATTTCCATCATCATGTTGGTCAGATGATCTATCTACAGAAAGCCTTAACGAACGGGTAGTGAACCGGTGTTACGCCTTCGTCCTATCATTAATTCAAAGAAAACTGACAGGTCCGACTGTCGTCAGCGAAACTGATCTAATTTTCAAAAGGAGTATTTATCTGTGTCTACCGTTGCTGCTAACAAACCAGAATCGAACGAATTTGCACCCTATTACTCCAAATATATCTCTCTGGTCCGTGATGGCGACGTCGTGTCTACTCTTCGCCAACAACTCGACAATAGCCTCTCTCTTCTACGAGGTATATCCGAGGAGAAAGCGAACTCTCGTTACGCTCCTGATAAATGGAGTGTAAAAGAAGTGGTCGGGCATGTGCTCGACACGGAACGCATCTTTGGTTATCGCGCGCTAAGATTTGCGCGTAACGACCAAACGCCGCTGAATGGGTTCGAGCAGGACGATTATGTGCGCGCTGCAAACTTCGGCAAAATTCGGCTCAGCGATTTAGCAGATGAGTTTCAGAATGTGCGGCAGGCAAATATTCATTTGTTTCGCAGTTTAGATGACGCGGCTTGGTTGAGACGTGGTGCAGCAAATGAAAACGAAGTGAGTGTCCGCGCTCTCGCTTACATCATTGCCGGACACGAGCTTCATCACATGGGGATATTGAAAACGAAGTACCTGCAATCCTAAACAATCCCTTACAAAAACGATCCACGAAATCACACGAACGGGCACTAAGGATCTTTCGTATTAGGTTCGTCTAATTTCGTCGATCGTAAAAAGCCGACCCTTAGAATTCAATCTCGGCAATTAGGGGAAAATGATCCGAGGCCTTTACTGCTGCAGGCGCGGTGACCACTTCACAGCTCTTCACTCTCTCTACAAAACCCTTCGGCACGAAAACATAATCTAGTCTCAGGTGCGGATCCCAAACCGGAAATGTATAACCCTTAACGTCCGCGTGCAGATAACGGTAGACGTCGATGTAACCCTCCTCACTCATAATCCGTATCGTCTCTCTCTGAATATCCCGGCCGCTTAACCAAACCATCGCTCTTATCCAGCGGGGCATGCGCCTCGTGTCAAGCAACTCTCCCGGTGCGAGCGTGTTGAAGTCTCCAACGAGCACATGAAATCCGGATTGATAGCGCTCGATACTCTTTAACAACGCATGTATCTCGCGAGCTCGACGTTGTTCACCCCACTTGGAAAACATCGAGCTCAGGTGTAGCCCGAACACTCGCGTTTCACTTCCCGCTAAAACGATCTCAAGAAAGGAATGTTTAGCTCCTGCGGGATAATGCCACTCGTGATGTGCAACCTGCAGCCGGCTTACGTAACCGATTGAGTGTTCACTGCGCGCCGCCCATGACATCATCCCAGTCGCTTCGGCAAGACGCTTTATCACGTCAGGATCAATCGCTTCCTGAAACACGACTAGATCCGGAGAGACACTCTTGATGACTTCAATTATTTCCTTTTCGCGTCCTCTGCCACCAAACCGAATGTTGTAGCTGAGCAGTTTTACCAGGGGTGGAGTCACGCTTCTTCATCGGCCTCAACAAGAGTGAAATAAGGCTCGTCAAACAAGACATCCCGAGCGAACAGAATCAGGTTTGACGTGGCCTGAAAGTTGACCGGTCGCCCCACTTGTGTTTGCAATTGCTCGCGCAGGGGATTCAGTGCTGCAGCTATTCCCGGATCAGCGTCGCCCAGCGGTTTGGTATGAAGAGCTGGAATATAGAATGCTTCTTTATCCCACAAGTTCATCACCTTGTTACCCACCAAAGTCACATCGAGGTCGCTGGTACCACGTCCCTTCTCATCGAATGGTCCGCCGTCTTCATAACGTTTGTTTGTTATGACGCTGCCTCGCAGAACTATTCCCGTACCCGCTGGCAACCCAGCCTTCAATTTTGAGACAAACTCTTTGAAGCGAAGTCTGTCGCCGTCGAACGCGAGGCGGATCACACGCTCCTGTACCTGATCATCGTTGATTTCTTTTGGATCTTTGGACATTAGTTTTACGATTTTTTGTACAAAAGATTTAAGGACCTATCACACACTCTCGCCAGATAACTCGTTCAAAAACTAAGGAACAAGAACGGATTGGATCGTCTTACTGAGCTTCGTATCCGAAAAGATAGTCATGAAGTGCGGAATCCATCCACATTTCTTTTGCGCGGGGGATTGAAATGAATCTTATACTAACAAGATGGATACCACGTAATTGACATATGACAATCAACATCAGACTCGCAACGCTGGATGACATTCCACAAATTCAGAAATTGATCGTCGACTCTGTTCGTCGTCTCAGTGCTTCATATTATTCCGAAGAACAGATCACGAGCGCATTGGCTTACATCTTCGGCGTTGACACGCAGCTCATTTTGGATGGCACTTATTTCGTCGCTGAGGATGACGGAGAGATCGTCGGTGCCGGAGGCTGGAGCAAGAGAGCTACGATGTATGGAGGCGACCAGCTAAAGTCTGGAGATCCTGATCCACTGCTCAGCCCGGGTTCGGATCCTGCTCGAGTTCGCGCCTTCTATGTTCATCCGGAAGCCGCACGCAAAGGAGTCGCTCGCCGAATTCTCACTGAATGCGAAGCCGCTTTGCAGCAAGAGGGCTTCACGCGCGTAGAGCTGGTTGCGACATTACCAGGGGAACCACTCTATTCCGCTCTCGGATACGACATCATCAAGCCAGTAGATATGACAATGCCTGATGGGCAGTCCATATCCGGCTTCTTGATGGAGAAAGTCGTTGCTACTACCACAGGCCAGGCTGCCAAGCCGTGACCATCAACCTCAAAACCTCCGCTCGTAGTCTCTGCGGGTGAGGTGCGTTATTATCTGTTCACCCGAAATCACTGTTAGCTTGAGGCTGTCATGGAAGCTGCTGTGCGAAATGACAATTGGCCCAGCTTGCCTCTTAACGACTGGGCTGATACTTACGCCACCGTACACATGTGGACGCAAATCGTTGGCAAGATACGTCTACGACTGGCGCCCCCTGTCAATCATTGGTGGCATTGCGCGCTATACGTTTCGCCATTGGGCCTCACAACCAGCGCGATGCCGTATGGCCGAGACCTGGTTGAGATAGAGTTCGATTTCGTCAATCACCAATTGCACTTCCGCAAGAGCAATGGCGAGACAAGAGCGTTGCAACTGACACCGCGTTCAGTCGCAGACTTCTACCAGGAAGTTATGTCAACCTTGAAATCGCTGGGAGTCGAGGTGGAAATATTTACGAAACCGCAAGAGGTTCCCGAGCCGATTCCCTTCGAAAAAGACACCAAGCACTCATCGTACGATCCGGATTACGCTAATCGATTCTGGCGTGCGTTGGCATCGATGGAACCCATCTTCGCAGAGTTTCGAGGGCACTTTATTGGCAAGTGCAGCCCGGTTAATTTTTATTGGGGCAGTTTCGATCTTGCGTGCACCCGTTTTTCCGGAAAACCCGCGCCTCCGCGTGCCGGAGCCGATCTCATAACTCGAGAAGCATACTCACACGAGTGTATTAGCGCGGGATTTTGGCCGGGACTCGGATTTGGAAGTGCTGCTTTTTATTCTTACACCGCTCCAGCACCACCTGGCCTGGAACAGCAGCCCGTCCAGCCAGGCTTCTACAGTCCGCAACTTAGTGAATTCGTTCTTCCCTATGACGATGTC
>JBKPAL010000083.1:0-17653 GCA_046726395.1 Acidobacteriota bacterium | reverse complement strand
TCGCGTTGTTGGGATCCGATCTCATTGTTAGAGTGCAGTCAGCTCGAATCCTCTTTTTCATGGAGACCTCACAATGCGTACGATCACCTCACGATCTGCTGTCTGCTCTTTTCTTCTGTTACTGACCACTCAGCTGCAAGCCCAGGATCTCGACACCGTGACAATCCGCGGTCAAGTTTCAGATCTAACCGGAGCTGTGATTCCTAAGGCCACAGTAACGACGCTGTCGGGGACTGGACGCGAACGAACTATAGAGACAGACGCTCAGGGAAGATTTCGATTTATCCAGCTCGCCCCGGGAAACTATTCCATCACAGCTTCCTCTGCGGGGTTCGCAAATCAGGAACGAAAGAACGTGGTTCTGATCTCCGGACAGAACGTGCAATTCGATTTTGTGCTGTATCCAGAAATCCTGTCCGTAGATCCCATCCTTGTTACAGCAGCAGACTCACCTTTGGTTGACACAACACGAACGGTCGTTGGCGGAACACTCCAACCCTATGAGGTGGAGTCTCTGCCGATTGCAACCCGCTCAACACTGGATCTGATCTTCATGCTTCCAGGAATCACTGAGGAACCGCTATCGATACGTGAGTTGGCTGAAGATCGAAATGCGTCGCACGCAACGACGCCGGAAGAAGCGGGAATATTTGCCCTTGCCGGTGGTCCTGCGTACTCCAACAATCTCACTATTGATGGACTCGACAACAATGACGATCGCGCTGCACGCGAACGGTTTGAACCGTCACTGGAATCGGTTCAAGAGCTTCAGGTGATCACAAACCAATTTGCGGCGGAGTATGGTCGAGCGTCAGGAGGCAGAATTAATCTGCGGACGCGCAGTGGGTCGGCACAGCTTCACGGCCGCGGTTACTACTTCTTCGAGGACGAGTCGCTGAATGCAAATGCGTTTCGTAATAACTCGCGCGGCTTAAAACGGTTGCCACTTCAGGAGCACAACCCAGGCTTTAATCTCGGTGGGCCAGTAGTTCTGCCGCTTGTGCGTCGAAAGCTTCCTGCCTTCTTCTTTGTCTCTTATGAGTTCGACAAAGTACTTGACCATGCGGTTATTGATACGCTGGTCCCAGTTCAGCATACGACTGTCTTTCCTTTACCGGCGCCAACAACATTACTCGGTCGCCGCCTAGAGGATGCAAGTCCACCCTCACTCAATGCCGAGGTCGCTCCGTTTGTTTCATCAGTGGCCACTCCGCTTCGTAACCACCGAGTGCTGGCTAGATGGGACCACCAGTTCAGGAACACTCACACGGGAACATTCTTGCTTCAGTTGGGACGGTTGACGAACTTGCGGCAATTCGGCGGAGGCAATCGCCTGGCTGAGGGTCTACAAGAGCACTCTCGTAATTCAGATTCGTTTTCTTACTCGGATGATTTGGTGCTTTCTTCAACCAAGATCATCCAAACGCGATTCCAATACTCATGCTTGCAGCCTGCATTAAAGACACGTGCCAGTGCCTCTCAAGTTGTTCTTATCACCCTTAATGATCCACTGGCGGCCTCTGATGCTGCACAAAGATCAGGCACCCTTGTCGCGGGCAATTCGTCCGCGGGCGGAACCGATCGCAGCGAGACTCGGTTTCAAGCGCAGAACACATTCTCACTTCTCAGTGGCGGACACTCGTTCAAGTTTGGGTTCGATGTTCAGAAGATCAAATCGACCTACATTGATCTCACCGACTCTTCCGGAACGTTCACCTTCTCAAGTGCGGGAGATTTTCTGGCGGCGGCTCCGAGTCGTTTCAGACAGAATTTTCTGACCGAAAGCACCCAACGCAACACATATCTAGGATTCTTCATTCAGGATGAGTGGCGAATATCGGGAACCACTGTCGTTAGCTACGGACTACGTTATGAGCGCGAGACAATTGTCAAAGACACGAACAACTTCGGACCTCGTATCTCCGTCGCTTACGATCCGCTGAATTCAGGCAAAACAGTGATTCGATTGGGCGCAGGAATTTTCTACAACCGTGCGCTGTTGCGAACCATTGATGATTTCACTCTCGGGACCAATCGGCTTTTCTTCGACACCAATACCATTCGGGATGCGGCTACTGGAAAACTGCTGACTAACGATGAGCGACGCGCATTCATTGCCGCAAATCTGAAGTTTCCCAATACGCTGAATGTTGACGCACCTCTCGTGATGCGTTACGCCGTGCGCGACTCCGAATTTTCAAGACGATTGGATCCGGCACTCCGGATCGCAGAGAGTTATCAGGCTAATGTCGGGTTCGAGCGTGACCTGGGACACGGATTTGTTTTTGAGACGAATGCTACGTTCAACAGAGGTATTCACCTGTGGCGGGAGTTCAATGCTAATGCGCCGGTGCTTCCGACTGCGTACAAGAATTTTTCCGACTATCTGCTGTCGAGAGATTTCGCGAACTTTCGTTCTGGACCAAGTGCGTTCCGTCCATTGTATAACGCAGCCAATGCCGGTGAGTTGATCCGATTTAGCTCGACAACTGCCGATGCGGCGAATCCGAGTGCCATCGCTCGCATTATGGAGTTTGGCGTTCCTGTCACGCTGGTCAATCTCAACAGCATTTCTTCGAACGCTGCTGTTGAGATCGCGTTAGCGGCCATAAACGAGCTGCGTCCCGATCCAATGCAGCGTGAAGTCGAGCAACTGATCGCCGCCGGAAACAGCTTCTACCGCGGTATGACGATTGAGGTAAGAAGAACATACGTCGCGAAGCCGGGTTTGAACGTGGCCTTTCGTGCGGCATACACCATCTCGAGTTTGGTTGACGATGGCATTGTTAATACGTCCGACGCGTTATCGCCGGGGGACTTTCGTGCGGAGCGCGCGCGGAGCCTGCTAGATCGGCGTCATCGTTTCGTCTTCTCTGGCACGTTCGATTTACCAGCGGCGCTCGGTAAGTTACGTCTGGCTCCCGCCTGGAGAGTGGCATCCGGCGCTCCATTCAATATTTCACTCGGCGGAGTAGATCGAAATCTTGACGACGTGGGCAATGATCGGCCCATCTTCACCGGTGACAAAAACAAACTGCGTTGGCGAGGGCCAGGCGACTCACTTAACGTGCAATTGTTAAATCACTTTGCTGCGCCGACGATTGGGCAATCGGGAAATTTGAGGCGTAATGCTGGCGTGGGACCAGGACTGTTTCTATTGGATCTCAATGTAACGCGCGAGTTCCAGATAAACGAGAAAATCCGCGTGCGCCCTACAATCGAATTCGACAATGTGCTTAACAAGACGGTCTTCAGCTTCGGAAGTGAATTCATTAACTTCACTGCATTGTCACCGGCAGCGACGGCCGAGCAACGGCAAGCTCTTCTTGATTCTTTTTTGTTAGCTACGCGCACACTACGCCAACGCCAGATCCGTCTGGGAATTCGTCTCGATTTCTGAAGTAAGAAGTGGGCGGGGATTTATTCAGAAGTCAGAGGTCAGAAAGTCATAGATCAGGTCATAAGTCAGAGGTCAGAAGTAAGCGATCAGGGTTAATTATTCCACGGTTTTGCCATCTGGACTTGAGGAAGTGGCTTCGCCCTTCCGGTAAGAGTTGAAAACATTTTCTGGGCTTCGCCCTTTTTGACCTCTGACTTCTGACCCCTGATCTCTGACTTCAAGCGGTAGGTAACGAATTTAGGAACTTGAGTACCACTTCTAGATTCTCTGGGTCGGTCTGCGAAAAAGATGATCCAATTAGGTAAGTCACAGATCCTTCAGAAGAAGAAAAGCGTTTGTAATGTATCGGCGTGACCTGCAACTTCACTGGTCCGGTAGGCAGGCGAAGTTCAATTTCAATCGGAAGGTCTCTTCGCTTGAGGTAACGATCAATGTTGCCGGCAGAAACAACTAATGCTAACCCCGCTTCGCAGATGTTTTTGGTTCTACCCACCAGAGTTAAGCCTTCGTTCAGCGGGCCAGTTGTACGAGCGAACGGATTACGCAGCGTGATCGTCACTTCCAGTTGAACTGAAAATCGGCGATGAGCACGGCGACCCGGGACGTGGGGATCCATTGCTAGCTCCAGCACAAAGATTCCACTTCCGGTGAAGGGAAGGGCTGGCACAATCTATCACATTAACTTCGTTCAGTGTCCGGTTGGCTCAGTGTGTATTGCAGAGTCTAACGTGTCCGAGATGAGGGCTTTCGACTCTACTTGCAGACGAGGAGTACGGAAGTGAAGGTGCCAATCAGTAGCTAGTCCGTTCGTAAGGTGTGTGCGAAGGCATCAAGCTATTTGCATAGGAGTCTTTCCCCGCGGGTTCACGCTCGCTGATCAGCTGGCTTACTTTTAAGGTCGGCGCCGTCTTTATCGAAACGTTCCTGAGGAGTGCTCTCCTTGAAGTTCTTCTGGGTTTCAGTCTGCTCGCATCGCGCTCTCGAGCGCTCAATTCTTCGCTTCATCCATCTACTCATGATTCGATTCCTCCCACCCGTGGGGGCCACTTTTTCGTACGAACTCGCGCCATTAGGGGTTCTCATTTTCTCACCATCTCGCAGAGGTAATTGGCACCTCCTATGCCACCCCTGAGGAATGGTGATCCGCAAAGCGAACTGGCCAGCTCGTTACCAGGGTAGATGCTGAAAACCGCGGAAAAGCTTGCTGAAAACGAGGAGAGCTCACCGACCGGTATTGCTGCTGGCACTCTTTTTCGAGAAATTCATAGTTGGCACCGATTGAGTGCGCACGATATCGTCTGTTTTGCGGCGGAAAACGATTACGACAGGGGGGTGATTACGTTGTGATAAACTCCGGATCCGACCTGGTCTTAGCCCAGACCTCCCACCCAGGAATATGATCGATACGAAGCAAGATTCAGAGCACGTAAGTGAAGTTGATACGGCACTACTCGATGCCGAATTGTTTCTGAAGTACAAGGCTGCCGACCGGGCCCTTAAGCGGCTTCGTACGGCGCTTGAGCACAATCCCCGCTCAATAGTCCTGCGCGAACGGCTCAGAGAAATAGCCGTCGCTTACAAACAAATCGACGAAGCGTCACGTCAATGTCTCGCCTTAGCCAGTCTTTACATCGAGCGCGACGAATTCGACGGCGCATACGACCGTCTACTCGAAGCCAAGCAACTTGATCCCCGTATAAATATCGCTGGAGGATTGGCAGCCATCCGGCGCGCGCGACGACCCGATCTCGCTCAGCATCCGAGTATGACCGAACCGCAGATTGCCAAATCTGCGACGTTAGCCGGCGATCTGGGTCACGTCAGTGTGTTCGATGCTGTGCAGGTGATAGAGAATGCGAAGCTGACAGGAATTCTGAGCTTGTCGAGCGACGCACAAGAGGGTCAGGTGTATTTTAACGATGGCCGGATCGTCGGAGCTGAATCCGCCGGAGAAAAAGGAGAGGCGGGTTTTGGTAAGATCGTTGAGATCACGAGTGGCACTTTCGAGTTTCAAAAGAGTTCCAGAGAGTTTCCCATCACCATAGAAGCAGCCAGCAATACCAACTTGTTACTTGACACGTTGCGTCGCCTTGATGAAGAGAAAGTGTAGATAAAAATTTACATTTGGAAATTTTAAATTTTAAATTTTTTCTTCCGTTGTCAATCCAATAGAACACGCGTGTTCAATGCCTCCGCGCGTTCAATAGCTATCAACAACCGAAGAAACTGAGAGTAGTTCAAGCTCCGCGTGCTCAGCCGCAATGCCTCCGATTGATTCAAATCATTTCTAAGAATCAGATCGAGGAAGTCGTAATAATCTGGCGTGGCGGCGAATGGAAGCTCCCGTGTGTAACTCGTCTCAGTGCTGTCGTCAGAACGGAAGCCTGCGAGTAGATCGAAAATGTGATCGGTAGTGACATTGGCAGCTTCCCTACTGAGTTTTATAGGTATTCGCAATTCAAAAAACCGAAGTCCCTCAGGCGTTGTCACTCGCCGTAGTTCCTTCGTTGCTTCGCCATCGAAAGGCGATTCAGGATCAACCAGGATGCGCAGTAATCGCGGCTGATCCTGTGGATCCAACGTATCCAATGCAAGTTGCACACGATCGGCCAGAAACTTTTCAAATATCGCTTCGACCGGATATGTAACACGACCCAAACAACCTACAGCCTCCCCCTCACCCGCGGTCTCTGGCGGCAGACACGCAGGACAACTGGGACAAACTACGGTCTCCTTCTGCATCACTTCTACTTCACTGCGAGCATTTTCTACCCAGGTAAGCTTTTCTTCGGACGGGACACTGTTGTCGCCCGTTGTAAGCCGGGCGTGCAAATTACTCAGGCGGCCCCAATCGCGAAGGTGCTTTTCTTCGTAGCGCGCTCGCAGCACGCATGAATGTTGAACGGCAAATTCAAGCGACATAACACTTGCTTGTAATAAAGCTGTTTGATGCGGCCAAGACGTTTGACGAGCCTTTCGATTTCGTTTCAAATCACTAACACAGTGAAACCCACCGAGCAAGTACATCCCCATCCTCCAGGACCCAGTGGCTCAATTCCTTTCATGAGCCTGCTCGCATATCGTCGAAGTCCGCTGCCCTTCTTCCAACAGTTTGCCAGGGAATACGGAGACATCACTTATTTTCGCTTAGCTGAGCAGGAAGCGTTCTTCATTAATCATCCGGATTTGATCAAGGACGTACTCGTCACCAATCATCAAAACTTTATGAAGGGACTCGCGCTGCAACGCGCTAAGAGACTGCTCGGCGAAGGACTGTTAACCAGCGAAGGTGATTTCCACGTGCGGCAGAGGCGTTTGGCCCAACCAGCTTTCCATCGCGACCGTATCGCCTCTTACGCTACGGTGATGACCGACTACGCGTTGCACACAAGCGAGCGTTGGCGTGACGGTCAGATTGTCGATGTGTTTGAGGAGATGATGCGGCTCACGCTCGCTATCGTCGGCAAGACTCTCTTCGATGCCGATGTCGAATCGGATGCTGCCGAGGTCGGCCAAGCCATGGCAGTCGTAATGGACCTTTTCAACACGATCTCTATCCCTTACTACAATGTGTTGGAGAAGTTGCCATTGCCGAACCGTCGTCGCTTTGAAACCGCCAAAGCCAAACTCGATAGCATCATCTTTCGAATGATTGATGAGCGCCGGCGCAGCAATGTCGATCGCGGAGACCTGCTTTCGATGTTACTGATGGCGCGCGATTTTGAAGAGACAGACGCGAGCACGGGATCGCGCATGACGAATTCACAGGTACGTGATGAAGCGATGACACTGTTTCTCGCCGGTCACGAGACGACAGCAAATGCCTTGACTTGGACTTGGTACCTGCTTTCGCAAAATCCCGCAGTAGAGGAGAAGCTGCATAAAGAGATTGAAGAGGTAATAGGACATGAAGCGGCGACGTTCGACTCGGTTCCGAAATTGACGTACACCGAAATGGTATTGAGTGAGGCGATGCGGCTTTATCCACCGGCGTGGGCCATTGGTCGCATGGCCCTCACCGATTGTTATTTAGGTGGTTACTTCATTCCGAAAAGGGCGCTGGTATTGATGAGCCAGTATGTTACGCATCGCGACGAACGCTACTTTCCCGATGCAGAGCGGTTCGATCCTGAGCGCTGGACACCTGAGGTTCGCGAATCTCGTCCACAGTTCTCTTATTTTCCTTTTGGTGGTGGACCGCGACGCTGCATTGGTGAAGGTTTCACTTGGATGGAAGGTGCTTTGTTGCTCGCGACGCTGGCGAAGAGTTGGAAGTTAAGGCTCGTGCCGGGTCATCCGGTTGAGCTGAAGCCGCGGATTACTTTGCGTCCGAAGTACGGGATGAAGATGATCCTTCACAGGCGGAGCGGATAATTTTCCATTCGTCATTTGACATTTCCCAGTTGGTCATCTGTCTTGTTCGTACGTCTCGCAATGTTGTTTTCTCGTTGTTTAGGGTGACTTCGTGGATCGTTTTTCTCTGTAACTCCGTGACTCTGTGGTGTTCTTTTTCTTGCGCCTAAGAACACCACAAAGGCACAGAGACACAGAGCACACACAGAGAAACCGATCGAAATAACACGAAAAGTACCGGAACCATTTACCATTTACGATTCACCATTTACCATTGCTCCACCGTTATCATTCATAGTTGAAAGGTCCAATCATGGCGCTCAGTCAGGAACTTCTCGATATACTCGCCTGCCCTGCATGTAAACAAAAAGTCGAATTGAAACCAGATGGCACAGCGCTTAAGTGCGTAGCCTGTAAGCGTGTCTACCCGATTCGTGATGACATTCCGGTTATGTTGATTGACGAAGCCACAATCGAAGACGATCAGCCTCAGCAGAAATGAACAGCCTGCGCGACATACTCGAGTCTTCCCCGCAGCTCCGCGACTTGGCGATGCAGGGCTTGCGTAACGAAGACTTGCCGCAGCCCCTTGGTCCACCACGTTGGGATTGGGCCGAGGTAGAGCGAGTTCTACTTGTTCGGTTGCGGTCGATCGGTGACACAGTTCTTGCGACACCTTGTCTTTATGCACTTAAGAGATTTGTGCCGGGTGCTCAGGTGGATATCGTTCTTGAAGATTGGGTAGCGCCCCTGCTCGATGGCTTCGAACACGTGGACAACATCATCACGCTACAGCGCAAGAGCACGACTTCTCGTGCCCGAGTGGCGCGACAAATTCGCGCGAATCGATACGATGTTGTGTACAACCTTCATGGCGGGACGACGGCAACTCTCCTCACTCGAGCGTCGGGCGCAAAGCATCGAGTCGGCTACGCAAACTATCAGTATTCCAGGCTTCACCAGCATCAGGCCCCTAGCTCTGCGTCATTGTGGGGTCGCCTAAAGACGCATTCTGTAGAACAGCAACTCGCGCTGCTAGGTTGGACCGGAGTACCAGTAACAGATCGGCCGGCCACGCGACTGCCAATTACCGACGAAGCGGCTCAAGCCGTTTCAACTCGATTGCATTCAAGCGGTTTGCATGAAGCCAGCGATTTCGTACTAATACATCCGACCGCTGCGTTCGACACGAAACAATGGTCCACTGAAAAATTCTCGCGGCTCATTGAGATGCTGGCAGCACAAAGCCTGAGGTCGGTGGTTATCACAGCAGAATCCGAAGCAGGAGTCGCGGCCCACCTTAAGCAAGAAGCATCGGTACCGTTTACTGCTTTTACAAGTCTGTCCTTGCCAGAAGTTACCGCACTGGCTTCGCGCGCTCGATTGTTTATCGGCAACGACAGTGGCATTGCACATATCGCGGCAGCCGTTGCGACACCTGCAGTCGTAATCTTCGGATCTTCAAATGTGGACCACTGGCGTCCCTGGGCTACGGCGCCGGCCGAAGTTGTTCGAGAAGAGTTGGATTGTCAGCCATGTCATGGTTATTACTGTGAGAAGTTTGCCCAGCCGGAATGTATTCAGCGCGTACCCGTGACCAAGGTGTTTGCGGCTGTCGAGCGCGTATTGCGAGAGAGCGCGAAGTAGCTGCCTGATTAACCGATACAGAATGACGAACAGATTGGACAAAGCGAGAGCACACGAGATCCTGAACACAATTGCGGATCGACGTGTCGTAGTTCTCGGCGATGTAATGCTCGATGAGTTTGTGTGGGGTGATGTCACACGGATCTCGCCGGAGGCTCCAGTTCCCGTCGTAGACATTCGGCGAGAATCGGTGCATCTGGGAGGAGCCGCGAATGTGTTGGCGAATCTTACGGCACTGGGTGCGAAAGGTGCTGTCATCGGAGTCACAGGGGACGATTCAGCGGGGGAAAAACTTCGTGGGGCTTTGCGAGAATGCAATCCAGAACAATCGGACGATCACCTTCTGCGGGATCCGAGCAGACCCTCGACCGTTAAGACCCGGATCATCGCGCATAGCCAGTTGGTTGTGCGCGCCGATCGAGAGAATCGACGAGCGATTAATGGAAAGATCGAAGATCAGATCATTGAGGTGTTGAAAAAAGCGCTCTTGCGCGCAGATGCACTGGTGATTTCAGATTACGACAAAGGCGTGGTAACGCCGCGAGTGCTGCAGGAGACGCTCCCGCTTGCCTACGGCCGAATGCCCGTTTTGGTTGATCCAAAGATTCGCAATTTCAATTCTTATCGACCGGCAACTCTCGTAACACCAAATCATCATGAAGCCCTTAGAATGGCAAACCTCGAAGAGGATTCTGATGAGGGATTGCATCAGGCGGGTCGGGTGATTAAAGAGCGTCTGTCATGTGACGCTGTGCTTATCACGCGTGGTCACCGCGGAATGATGTTGCTTGATGGACAAGAACCGGTTTATGTCGAAACTACCGCTCGTGAAGTTTACGACGTGACCGGTGCTGGTGATACAGTGATTGGCACATTGGCCGCGGCTCTAGCTGCTGGAGCTTCTATCTTGGAGGCAGCGCACCTCGCAAATCATGCAGCAGGAATCGTCGTCGGGAAAGTCGGAACGGCCACTGCAACTCGCGACGAACTCTTGGCGTCGTTTGGATAATCAGAATGGTTGGCAAGACTCTGCGCAACTACCGCATCGTCGAGAAGCTCGGGGCGGGCGGTCAGGGTGCTGTTTACAAAGCGACAGATTCAAAGCTCGGTCGGACGCTTGTCATCAAGGTCTTACCGCCGGAGCTCACTGAAAAAGAGGCCAACCTGAAACGATTCGAGCGCGAGGCACGGCTCGCATCCTCATTGGACCACCCAAACATCTGCACAATATTCGACTTCGATGAAGTTGACGGAGTGCGCTTCATTGCGATGCAGCACGTTGACGGGCGCAATGTTAGACAGTTGGTTGCGGGACGTCCTCTCGAATTGAAGAGTGCGTTAGGAATCGCAATTCAGGTCACTGACGCGCTCGCTGCGGCCCACGCGCGCGGCATCATTCATCGCGATATTAAGTCAGGCAATGTGATGGTTCTTCCTTCGGGACAGGTGAAGGTCCTGGATTTCGGTCTCGCAAAGTTGTTGGACGAAAACGAGGCCGGTCGGACAGGAATTCATCATACGGAGTTGACGGAAGTCGGCGTGCCTTATGGAACAGCGACATATGCTGCACCTGAACAAGCACGTGGTGATCGTGTGGACAAGCGCGCTGACATCTTTTCAACCGGCGTCTTGCTCTATGAAATGTTAACTGGCACCTGGCCTTTTCGAGGGAAGACTACGATCGACGTCCGGCATGCGGTACTACATGATGCGCCACGACCGGTATCAGAGTTTCGTGCTGATCCATTGCCTCCTCGATTGCAACAGATCCTTGATCGAGCGATGGCGAAAGAACCGCGTGATCGTTACCAGAAGATGGAGGACCTGCGCGATGACTTGCGGAATGTCTTGCAGGAAGTTTCTGGGGTCGATACTGGTGCAGCATTCGCTGGCATGGGATTAGAAACGCCAAGACATCTCGGTGGCGCGAGTCCGGTATCTCGGGCAATGAGATGGTTGAAATCGATCACGAAGAGCGAGGCTCCTGTATCTGGCACACAACCAATTAGTACTCCGCATACGAGTGGGCGGATTCATGAGACGCCGTTCATGACGCTCGCTGACCAGGAAAAGAAGAGTCTGGCGATTCTTTGTTTTCGCAATCTGAGTAATGACCCTGGTGCCAGCTTCTATGAGTTTTCGCTTGCTGACGCGGTGATCACGGAACTCGCACGAGTGCGTTCCCTCGTCGTGCGACCTTCGTCCGTGATCGCGCGATACCAGGGACAGCAAACCGATCCGCGTGAGATCGGTCACGAGTTAGGAGTGAATGCGGTGCTGACCGCCGGCTTTATGCACGCGGGCGAACGATTTCGAGTGACGGCGCAGTTACTTGACGTCGCTTCCGGTGAAATACTGTGGAGCGATCGAATTGATACTTCTGCTTCAGACATCATCGCAGTTCAGGACACGATTGCGCAGAGGATCGTGGAAGGCTTGCGTCTCGAGCTCAGTCCGGCAGAACAGGTGGGTATTGCGAAGCCGTCCACTCAGGATGCAGTCGCTTACGAGCAGTACCTCCGTGGACGCGATCTTTTCGCGCGCTTTATTTTCCGTTCGATCTCGCCTGAGGATTGCGGCGCTGCTATCGAACACTTTCAACGCGCCATTGAGCTCGATCCTAATTTCGCGTTGGCGTATGACGGCCTCGGCGCTGCTTACGTGAACCGCGTCTTCAAAGGATTCGGCGGTGCTGAAGACTACGAGCGAGCTGAGGAAGCATTTGGTAAGGCACTCTCGATCGATCCACAGTTGATCGAAGCGCGCATGCTGATGATTTTTGTTTACCTCTGGCGCGGGGAAAAGCAGAAAGCGCGAGACGAAGTTTCACGCGCTCGTCGCGAAGCGCCCAATGAAGCTGTTGTTCATTTCGTCAAAGGTACTCTGCATCGTTTAGATGGTGAGTATGGACGCGCCTTGCGCAGCTATGATCGGTTAGTGCGTTTGGATCCGGCAGCTCACGTTGTGGCGAGTTACAATCGTGCTTTGGTGCACATGTACATGGGGCACTTTGAGGAAACGATGCGACAGCTCGATAACGCAGGTGAGCCCGAGAACCCGCTGGTGCGAACGTTTCGCGCACTCGCACTGTATTACACTGGACAGACCGATGCAGCTGCCGAGCTGATGCAGCAGACGGTCCGCCGTCATCCCAACATTCATGGCGTGCGACCATTCATGGCAATGTTTCTCAGCGCTCAGGGTAAGCACGACGAGGCGTTGGCCCAACTGAGTGATGATGTAAAGAGAAACGGTGAAGTGGATGCCGACATAGCCTACTCGATCGCTTCTGTCTATGCCCTGGAAGAAAACAGAGAAGAGGCATTTGATTGGCTAGCGCGAGCTATTTCACTGGGAAATGAAAACACGCCGTGCTTTCAGGCCGATCCAAACTGGTCGAAACTGAGAAGCGATTCACGTTTCGTCGAGCTCATCGATAAAATCCCGCACAGCCGCAAGCGATCGGCTGAAACAGAAGTTCCAGAAGACTAATCCCTACACCAGACCACATGACCAGCGACAATAAACCGTCCGCTTTCATCCCGACACTTCTTCTCATAGCAGTTCTAACGGCGAGCGTTCCCATATCCTGGGCGCAACAGATCACGCGGCCCCGCCAAACGCAAAGCGCGCCGCCTGCGAGTGCCACTCCTGTACCGAGTCCCTCGCCGACTTCGGAACGTGCTCAATCGACTTCGGTTGCGACCAGAGTCGCGAATGCTACAACCACACTTGCGGATCTGCAGTTGCGGATCTCACAAGTCATGGCGAAGCCGGAGTTGGCTGCGGCTATGGTCGGCATTAAGGTCGCATCGTTGGACACTGGCAAAGTGCTGTTTGAAGAGAACGCAAACAAGCTATTGCGCCCGGCATCGAACATGAAGCTCTATACCGTGGCCGCTGCGTTGGATCGCTTATCTCCTGACTATCGATATTCAACTTCCGTGTATGCCTCGGCGCGTCCGGATGCGGCAGGGATCGTGCACGGAGATCTTACGATATACGGACGTGGCGATCCGTCGATCGCGGCGCGTTACAACGCCGGCGATTATTTCAAAGGTATAGAGGACCTCGCCTCGAGAATTGCTTTGGCCGGAGTGAAACGCGTTGAAGGTGACCTGGTTGGAGATGAAACCTATTTCACAGGTCCGCAGTACGGTTCAGGTTGGGAATGGGAAGATCTGCAGTGGTGGTATGGAGCCGAAGTGAGCGCCCTCACCGTAAACGACAACTCTTTGGATCTCTTCGTCAAACCGGGACCAAAGGTTGGGGCACCTGCTGTGGTAACAACAGGACCTCCTGATCCGCTCCTCACAATTATGAATCACGCAGTTACGACAGCGAGCGGAACTAAACGAGACCTCACAATCTATCGAGCGCTTGGCACCCATGTTTTGGAAGTGGTGGGTTCAATTCCCGTTGACGATAAGGGCTACTCCGGAGGCGTTGGGATCTCACATCCAGCTCTGCTGTTTGTGTATTTGCTTCGTTCATCGTTGTCACGACGCGGTGTGGTGATCAGTGGAAGGTCCAGGACTGTCCCTGCCTCAGCTACAGGTGCGGCCATTCCGGTCGCTTCGAAGACGGGACTCATCGAGATAACAAGTATTCAGTCACCGCCCTTGAGTGTCATTGCAGCGCAGACTCTGAAGCCGAGTCAAAACCTTTACACCGAGTTACTGCTGCGCACCTTGGGAAAAGTTGCTCCCGCTCAAACCGAAGAGTCCAACTCAACGCGATCGAGTGAAGGCGCCGGATTGGAAGTGGTCAAAGCATTTTTGAAAGAAGCAGGAGTGAACTCGTCAGGGCTCGTGTTGTCGGATGGCTCCGGCTTGTCACGCAACGACATGGTCACGGCAGAGGCTACGTTGCAATTGCTCATTTACATGAGCCGTCATCAGCATGCGACCGTATTTCGCGACGCTTTACCGATTGCCGGAGTGGATGGAACACTGAGGAATCGGCTCAGAGGAACGGTCGCCGAGAACAACTTGCGGGCGAAGACCGGTTCGCTCAGCTCAGCAGCAAGTTTATCGGGCTTTGTCACCACGGCCGCAGGCGAGCGGCTGGTGTTTTCCATCATAGTCAATAACTATCCGGAGGATCTTGACCCTCGCTCGGTATGCATCGATCCGATTGCAGTGTTGCTGGCGGCGTTTGCCGCGCGATCCAGCTAATCCAGATTACTCAGAAACAACAGATTGAAAGGAGGACACTCGATGTCAATAGATTATTTGATTGGCAGTTGGAAGGAGATCCGAAACGGATTCATTGACGAAGTTGAGCAGATTCCCGCGGATCAGTTTGACTTTCGAGCCACACCAAAAACGCGAAGCATCGCTGAAGTTCTGCAGCATGTTGTTGAGTCGCAAAAGCTGCTTGTGGGCGAGTGTTGTCGCGAGGAACCCAATCTGTTTAGACAGTCGTTTGCGGATCACATCAAGGAGTACGCACCAGAAGTCTCCGCGGTCAAGGATAAGAACGGATTGATCGAGTTGATGCGGATGAGTATGGAAACGGCGGAAGCTACGCTCCGATCCCATGATGGCAAATTTGACCAGCCGATAAAACGTTTCGATGGTAAGGACATGACGAAGCTGCAGTTCCTGCAATTCGCAACTGCGCACGAGATGTATCATCGGGGACAGTTCACAGTGTTCGCACGCCTGCTCAACTACGAACCGGTGTTGACTCAACGTCTCAACAAGTTTTTTGCTCAGCAACGCGCTTAACCATCCCAATGCCTCCACGATTCACAAAATTTCACGGCTTCGGAAACGATTACATTGTGATCGAGTCTGATCAGCTTGAGCGAGTAGAGAACCTTAGCGCATTCGCACGAGCTATTTGTGACCGCCATTTTGGCGCGGGATCTGACGGGATAGCTATTGTCCAGCGCATAGATGGTGAGGAGGCTGATTTCCAGGTGCGCATCTTTAATCCCGACGGAAGTGAGGCAGCACTGTCAGGCAATGGGACACGGTGTGCGGCGGCTTACCTCCATTACCACGACCTTTGGAACTCACGAGTGTTAAGGCTAAGCACACATTCCGGCGTCAAACGGTATTTCCTTTTGGAGGAATCCGATGGCAAATACATCTTTGATTCAGAGTTGGGCGCCCCAAGATTGGACAGTCGTTCGATTCCAATGATTACCGACACACCACGCGAGCGCGTGATCGGCTATCCATTAACTCTGAAGGACGAAACCTTTTACGTCACGGCACTGCAGGTGGGCAATCCTATCTGCTGCATCTTTGTAGAGGATTTCGACTCTATTGACTGGCGTCGAATCGGTAAGGCTATAGAAGTACATCCGCAGTTTCCGGATCGAACCAACGTTGTGTTCATTCGAGTGGAGAATCAGGAAAGGATCGAACTGCGAATTTGGGAACGTGGGGTCGGCGAAACAACAGCATCAGGATCGTGCTCCTGCGCAGCTGCTGTTGCTTCAATGATCAACAACAAGACTGACCGCGTGGTCACGGCGGTGATGCAGGGCGGTCAAGCGCGAATTCAATGGCGTGATGATGATGAAGTTGTAATAACCGGTAGTGCTGCAGTAGTTTATGAGGGGAATTGGTTATTGCCCCTTCAGTGAGTTTGTTCAATTTCCAGAAAGATCCTCTCCACTATGACTCGCCCCGACCATCCTTATTCCTACTGGCTAAATCGATTTTGGCTGGTACTTGCCCTCCTGGTTTTGCCGTTTCTCTTTGCCGGCTGCAGCAAGACCGCCGTTTCGAAAACAGAAACTGATCCCGTCACGAAGGGAAAGGAAGCTGCGGCTACGTATCCGACGTGGCTCGGGAATTCTTCCCGCAACTTCTACGGGACAGGCAAGTGGTCTGCTCGTCAGCCGAAAGTGATCTGGTCGTTTGAAACCAAGCTTAGCCCCGGTAGGTATCACGACGAGGGCTGGGGAGGATCAAGCTGGCCTGGTCAACCTTCAGTCAGCAAAGATCGGGTCTACTTTGGATCGGCCGATAGCTATCTTTACTGTTTGGATCGGAAGACGGGTGATCTCATCTGGCAGTACAAGACTGAAGATAGCCTGAAAGCGACGCCAACGTTGGTAGGAGACCGAGTTGTGGTAAGTGGGCTAGATCATTACCTCTACTGTTTGAACGCTAGAGATGGATCCTTGATTTGGAAATACAAAACCGGTTTCGAGGTGGATTGTTCTGCAGCTGTCATGGACGGTCGAGTCTACTTCGGAGGCGAAGACGGCTTCTTCTACTGCCTGAACCTTACGGACGGGAGCCTTGTGTATAAGACGGCTTGGTTGGGCTCGATGGAAGGAAGCTTTTCCCTTGTCAATGACCGCATTTACATCGGTACCGAGCAAGGGTTTCTCTACTGCCTCAATGCACCGGACGGTGCTGTGATCTGGAGGGCGGGGATTGGTGCAGATACTGACTCGACCCCGGCCGTGGCAAACGGTCTTGTGTATACGGCTGCAGAAGATGGCGTTGTCTACTGTTTCAAGCAGTCGAACGGAGAATTGGTTTGGAAGTTTCGAGCGAATGGTGGCTATAGCCAAGTCTACAAAGAGCGAAACGGATTCTGGGCCAGTCCGGTTGTCGTAGAAAACAGAGTCTTCATAGGCTCGAGCAACGGTTTCATGTATTGCCTGTCTGGTGACCGCGGTCAGCTGATTTGGAAACATTTGGTGCGCGGACAAATCTGGGGAACAGCTCCCCTCGTGGATGGTCGAGTGTTCTTTGGCGACAAGGCTGGTTGGATGTACATGCTTTCCGCGAATACAGGCGAACGTGTCTGGGAACTTCGAATCGGAGAGAACATCAACGCTACTCCTGCAGTGTTTGACGGAAGGATCTACATCGGGGCGTTCAATGGGAAGTTGTTCTGTTTAGGGTAATAAGCGCCAATGATCTATCTGGTCGACAACACAATTGACGGTGAAGGTCAGAGTCCTCGCGAATTGAACAATGTTCTGCGTAGGATGTTATTGGGTGTTGAGATCCTTATGGAGCCGTTTCGCTCAGTTAGTCTCGAACGCGTTGATCAACTAAGACCGTCGCACATTATCCTCAGCGGCCAGAGCGATCCGTGGGATAAATATTCTCCAGAGTCCCTCGCCGGAATTTTTGATGTAATTAGAAAAGCGTCACAACCGATTCTAGGCGTTTGTGGCGGACACCAGCAGATGGCGCTTGCCCTCGGCGGCGAGGTGGGTCTCATGGAACGCCTGGAGCCTGGCGAAGGCTACGAAGGGGCGAAACGCGAGCG
>JBKPAL010000082.1:0-7783 GCA_046726395.1 Acidobacteriota bacterium | reverse complement strand
TCCAATGTCCTTGTCCGTCGTAAACAAACCAAGATCTGTATAAGTACAGGATGTCGTTGGGTTGTAGTTGCCTGATGCAATGTGGACATACCGGTTAAGGACGTCACCTTCGCGCCTCACTACCAGAGTCAACTTGCTGTGAGTCTTTAGACCTACAATTCCATAGACGACGTGCACGCCCGCCTCTTCAAGCTTTTGGGCCCACTCAATATTGTGCTCCTCATCGAAGCGGGCTTTGAGCTCGATCAGAGCCGTAACCTGCTTGCCTTGCTCGGCGGCGCGAATTAGCGCAGGAGGAATTGGCGACTCGGGTCCGGTTCGATAAAGACACATCTTGATCGCGACTACATCTTTGTCTTCGACTGCGGCATTGATGAAGTCCGTAACGTACTCATAAGAGTCGTAAGGGTGATGGACCAGGATGTCTCGAGCTGCGATCGATTCGAACACTCCGTCTTTCGACCACCCAGGAGCCCGATGCGCAAGTGGTTCATCCTTGAGGTCTGGACGATCGATGTCGTATAGCGACATCAACTCGTGAGTCGCTAATGGACCTTCCACCGCATACACATCAGCCGCACCCAGGTTCAGCGCTTCGGACAAGTAGTGAATCATCTCCTCCGGCATGTCGCGCGAGACTTCAAGTCGAACAGGTGTTCCAAAACGTCTCTTGCGCAACTCCTCGCGAATAGTGCTGAGTAGGTCCCGCGCTTCTTCCGCTCTAATTTCAATGTCCGCATCCCTGGTAACTCGAAAACAATGACAAGTGCCGGGCAGCATCCCAGGGAACAACTTGTCTACGTTCGCGGCGATTAGATCTTCTTGAAAAACGAACTTAGCACTTGAACCTGAAACGGGAATCAGGCGTGGCACCACAGATGGCACTTTTATCCGAACAAAGCGGGGCTCAAACTTGAACTTCGGCGGATCCGCAGGAGACGGTTCAGTTGGAGCACTAACCATCAGACCCAAATTCAAGCTTTGTGGTGAGATGTAAGGAAAGGGGTGACTTCGGTCCACTGCCAGTGGGGTAAGCACCGGCAATACCTTTTCTAAGAAGAACTGTTCCATCTGCTCTGCTTCATCGGCTGAGAGGTCCTTTATTCGAACGACCGCGATGCCCGCATCTTTCAGGCTGGGCAGAACGTTTTGAGTTAGGCATCTCGACTGTTGCTGGATCATCGGCAGCAGACGTTTTCTGATCTCCTCTAGTTGTTCTGCCGGAGTAAGACCATCAGGAGAAAGTTCGGTAATGCCTTGGTCCAATTCTTCTTTCAAACCTGAAACTCGAATCATGAAGAACTCGTCCGTGTTTGAAGAGAAGATGGACAAAAACTTCAATCGCTCGAGCAAAGGATTGTCAGGTTTCAGCGCCTCACGCAACACATGTTTGTTGAATTGAAGCAGGCTCAATTCTCGATTAAAGAACAGGCGTCTGTCGGAATCCGCCACCGGATAGGGTTGCGGAAGTCGTGCTGTGTCATAAATACGGCCGAAATTGGCTTGTTTTCTAATAGTAGTAGCCATTTAGTCGTCTTTAATGAATGTCGACATTTAGAGTTGTGATGCTCGACTTTGAAAATGCCGAACCCGGGAGAAGTGTTGCGGGAGAGAAATGGCAAAGCCCATACCGCGGCCAAGCTTCCAGTGGAAGCACCGATTTTCCGAAGCGAAACCGGTGCTAATCGTTGTCATGAGGATAGTTTCGTAACGAAAAGGACAGCAGTCTGTATGAAATTCGTCCTTGGCTAGTGTCCGGTGCGTTTGCGGGAACTCGATTGGATTAGCAGCGTGGAACAAATACAAAAGATGGGTTGGCGATTACATCATTCGGCAGGCGCAACCTATGTCCGCCGGCAGGCATCTTTAACCCGTCGTTGGCCCGTTCGCTTAGTGGGAAAGTTCACTAATCTGACCACTTGCGAGAGGGCGATTTGTTTGACACTCCAGAAAACCGTGTGGTAACCTCCGGACTGCTTTTGGCTCCGTTGCACATGGTTTTCCGACGTGCCAAATCCAAGAGGAGCCTTAAGATACCTCGCAAACAGTTTGTGAATACCACAAAGGTGCGACTCCAAAAATGGTCGCCTGGGATTCGCACTTAACCTCGTAAGGAGATCGAAGTTTGAGCTTCCCTCAATTTCTCGCCCGCGTGGCTTTAGTTGCGGCAATTGCACTTTCAGCGGTAAGCAGTTTTGGTCAGATTCCGGCCGGTTCTTCTGCTCGCACCATCCCCGATGAAGTTGAGAAGTCGAGTGCCCGCGTGACTCAGATCATGGCGATTGCGGAGGATCACTTCCGCAAGGGCAAACTCAATCTTGAAGACAGTAAGCGCCAGGAAGCTCGTGAGGAGTTCGATAAAGCTGTCGACTCTATTCTCGAGTCAGGCATGGACGTACGCGCCAGCCAACGACTGCAAACCTATTATCTCGAGCTCGTTGAAAGGATCTACCGCGAAGAAGTTCCGGTGGGCCATGGCGCTCCGATACCGGTGAACACCGGAACCTTGGTAGCGCAGAACACACCGAAGGTTCAAACACCTCCGCAGATCGGCTTTCGCGAGCAGCGCTTCGAACCATCACCACTTGATGAATTGAGTAAGCTTGTTCTCACGCCTAGCGAGCAAAACGTTTCGGACGCAGACGTACTTGCTCTTGAACAAGCCAAGAACAACGTCAACTTCAAGTTCACGATCAATCCTCTGATTCAGCAATACATCAATTACTACCAGGGTCGCGGTCGATCGACGATGGAATCTGGTTTGCGCCGCTCTGGTCAGTACATGCGGATGGCTCGCCAAATCTTCAAAGAAGAAGGCGTACCCATCGACATTACATGGCTCGGCCAAGTCGAATCGCACTGGCAATCGAGAGCCAGATCATGGGCTTCGGCCTCAGGTTTGTGGCAATTCATTCCCAGCACAGGCCGCATGTACGGTTTGCGCCAGACGGCTTACGTCGACGAGCGAAACAGCTTGCAGCAAGCGACACGAGCTTCTGCGAAACACTTACGTGACCTTGCTGCTCGTTACAACGGAAACTGGGAATTGGCCATGGCCGCATATAACACTGGCGCCGGCAACGTCGATCGTGCAATCTCTCGTGCGGGTGTCGCGAGCTTCTGGCAGATCTATCCGTACATAGCCCAGGAAACGCGCAACTACGTTCCGAATATTTTGGCGACGATCTTGATTGCAAAGAATCCTGAGAAGTATGGATTCAAAGGAATCAAACCCGATTCGCCCTTGTCCTTCGACGTGGTGCAGGTACCAAATGCCACCAGCCTTCAACTGATTGCTGATGCAAGCGACACGAGCGTTGATTACATCCGCAGTCTGAACCCGCACTTGAAGCGAGATGTCACCCCTCGAGGCGAACGATACGATGTCAACGTTCCCGCAGGTCGTGCTAAACAGCTGGTCGCGCTACTGAAGCGAATCCCTGGAGACCGGCGCGAGACGGCACGCGTAATTTCAGTTGCACCGGGTGAAGATTGGCAGAGCATCGCAAACCGCACTGGCGTCAGCGCAAGCCAGTTACAGGCGATGAACAGTGGCGTTGATCTTAAGTCGGTGAACAAGCTTGTCGTTCCAAACAGCAATGTTCGATTAACCAAGTGGACACGAGCTACACCGGCCGAAACAACGACAACTGCACCTACGCTCGCGAAGATTCGTGCGCGCAAAGGCGATACGATTCGCAAGATTGCTGCAGAGCGTCGTCTGGATGCGAGCGAGATAGAGAAATTGAACGGAGTTACCGCCGACACCGAACTGCGGGCTGGCCAGGAAATCAGGCTGCCTGCCACCGCAACCGCAGCTCCGTCGCGACGTCGCTAGTTTGAAAACCTAAGACACGTCTGCCTCATCCGGGCGTGTTGCCGACAATGGTGAGCGCGTTCTTGCGAGTGATCGTAGAACGCGCTCAATTGTTTTCCGTAACCTCAAAAACATGATCTTCAATCTTCACCATTGGAGCGTCCTCACATGTTGTTCCGCACACTCTCAGCAGCCGTCTATGGTATTGATGCAGACTTAGTCGACATTGAAGTCGATCTCACTCCCGTTCGAGGCGAAAATGAGTCACCCTCAGTGACTATCGTCGGATTACCTGACGCCGCAGTCAGGGAATCACGCGAACGCATTCGAGCAGCCATCTGCAACTGCGCCTTCTTCTTTCCCGTTCAAAAAGTGACTATCAATCTGGCGCCCGCAGACGTTCGCAAGGAAGGCGCGAGTTTTGATCTGCCGATTGCGTTGGGAATACTCGGAGCCAATGGTGATCTGGCAGAAGAGAACAATCTGATTCACCTGTTATGCGTCGGCGAGCTTTCGCTTGACGGACGTGTGCGGCCCATCAAAGGTGCGTTGCCAATCGCCATCCTTGCGCGTGAGGCGAATATTGAGTACGTGATTCTGCCAGACGAGAACGCGAAAGAAGCGGCGGTCGTGTCAGGTGTGAATGTCTATCCTGTTGCGAGCCTGCGTGACGCCGTTCAGCTCGTTGCTGAATTGCGTTCGCCGAATCCACCAGCTCCGTTGAAAGTGGATCCTGACGCGATCCTGATTCGCTCCAATCATTACAACGTTGATTTCAGAGAAGTTCGGGGTCAGTTGTCTGCGAAACGTGCTTTGGAAGTTGCGAGCGCAGGGTCTCACAACATTTTGCTTATCGGCCCACCGGGATCGGGAAAGACCATGTTGGCTAAACGACTGCCGACGATCCTTCCGCCTCTTGAGTTTGATGCAGCGCTCGAGTTAACAAAGATTCATTCCGTTGCGGGACTCACAGGCCGCACAGGACTTGTAACCACGCGACCCTTTCGCTCACCTCACCACACGATCAGTGATGCGGGGTTGATCGGTGGAGGAGCGTTGCCGCGACCGGGTGAGGTTTCGCTGTCACATCAAGGAGTGCTCTTTCTGGATGAACTACCCGAGTTTGATCGCAGCGTGCTGGAAGTATTGCGACAGCCACTGGAGGATCAGAAGGTGACGATCAGTCGGGCAGCGATGTCGCTCACGTTCCCGGCTTCATTCATGTTGGCAGCTGCGATGAATCCTTGCCCTTGTGGATTTTGGAATGACCCCACACGCGAGTGTCGGTGTACACCTTTGCAGATTCAGCGTTACGTTGGACGCATCTCTGGTCCGCTGTTAGATCGCATCGATATCCACATCGATGTGCCCGCCGTAAAGTTTCGCGAGCTCGCTGGGGACGCAGCGCCCGAAACTGAAGACTCAGACGCTATCAGACAGCGCGTGATTAAAGCGCGTGAGCGGCAACAGCTGCGGCTCGCAGGAGAAAAGATCTTTTCCAATGCTGCAATGACACCGCGGATGATTCGGCGGCACTGTCGGATTGACACTGAAAGCGAGCAGATGCTCGAGCGCGCGATGACTCGACTGGGTCTTTCAGCACGAGCGTATGATCGAATTCTCAAGGTAAGCAGGACCATCGCAGACTTAGCAGGTGCTGACGAGATTGGCCCGACGCACGTCTCGGAGGCTGTCGGCTACCGCTCGTTGGATCGCACCTACTGGACATGAACATGAGAGCATTCAAACGCAGGCTAGCTACATCGCAAGAGCCAGCAAGGTGAGCCGGGTCGAATAATTACAAGCCTGGCAGGAATGCTTACTCAAAAACCTATTAACCGTACCGCCCGTTACGTGCGTGTGCAGTTGTCAACTCGCCCGCATCTATATTGAGGTCCCTAACTAGAGTTTGATGAATTGTCGCACTTTCCTCAATGAGCTTCTGCGCTCAAGTGCGAGCGGATCCAAGTGGGAGTTGTTCTACAAAGACTTGAGACAATCGATTTGGGTTCGTCGAGTGGTCCAAATAGCCACGAGCAGTAGATCTTTTTTCATAACTTCTCTCCATTTGCTTCGCGAAGACGGGACCAGTTTGGCTTGTTACTTCATTCGATTGTACTTTCGCAAAACCTGGACAACGCGATCGCCAGGCAAACCAAAGACGCGAATGCCGTCAACGCCCGTCATCGTCGGCGCTGCCAGCATTGCGTTAACGACAGCTTCTTCAGTCGCGTCGATCGTGGCCCGAAAGAGAGGATCGATACGATCGTTTGGCAGCATGACCAGCGATGGCGTGCCTTCAGACTTCGCGGCGCCGGCGTTAGCGGTCGAAAACGCCAGAAACAGATCACCCGATGAATTACCCGCGAAACTTCCTAGACGACCGAGACCTAAACTAACGCGGCGCGCGATTCTTTCCAATTGATGTGGCAGCAGCGGCGCGTTGGTGGCAACGACCACTATGATCGAGCCGCGACCTTCATGTTCAGCGACGCTGCCGTCGTCACGCGCGCCACCTCCGGTAGCGGAACAGGGAGGAATGCCATTGCTCCACGGTCTGCTCAGCGGGGACGGAAGCACTGTGCAAGTGCGCAAGTCAGTGATCTCGGAACGAATCGGAACCCCGAGGATGCGCAGATCTCCGCCGTAGTTACATTGCACCAGCACCCCGATCGTGTACCCACCCTGCTCCGTGGTCAGCACTCGCGACGAAGTGCCGATCCCACCTTTGAATCCGTTGCAACCCATGCCGGTGCCGCCGCCGACTGCGCCTTCCTCAACCGGACCGGGCTTGGCACGATCGAGGGCTGCAAACGCGTGGACCGCTTTTACATGTTCGCCATTCGCATCGTTTAGAAAATCAAACGTCTCAGCCACGATCGGGTAGGTGAAGACAAAATCGCGGCCGTTCTTCAATTGCCATTGAATCGCGGCATCGCGCACTGTCCCGACGCTGTGCGTGCCTGTCAGCAGAATCGGTCCCTCGAGAAATCCTGATTCCTTGATCCAGTTGATGCCTGTCATGTCGCCATTGCCGTTCTGATTGAATGTGGCTGCGAAGACTGGATCCCAGTTGCCCCGAGGGCGCGGGAGAATCGCCGTGACCCCTGTGCGAATCGGTCCTTTGCCGAGCACGAGTTTGCCTTCACCCTCGATGAGCGTGATATGTCCGACGGCCACACCGGGCACGTCCGTGATGGCATTCAACGGACCAGTTGTGCCAGGAAAGGGAATTGCTAGGTCACGACCGCGCGGTCGCGTCTGTGCGGTCACTGAAATGGCAATGGCGGCAGCCAGTAAAAGTCCTAATACGAGTCGCATGAGATCTACTCCTTTCAAGGTCTGAAGGCGGCGGGCCACACTGTCATGGCATAACAATTTACATGGAGATGGAAGAACTTCGCGGCGGTTTAAGTTGCCGGGCTCAATCCGTCTACTGATGCCCCAATCTGTATGTCGCGCCTGATCGCAGGCTGATCCAAGACCATTTCGCTCTTTGATGACGCGATCTCCACAAACTTTTAGCGCAGTCACCAACAAGGTGCCTCGCGTATGACGCATATGCCGCTTCACATTAATCAACCGCGTGCCCTATCATTACGCTCCCGTATGTGCATTTGCGTATGGTCGCAGCGATTTTGACGTTAGCTGGGCCTCTTTAAAAACTCACCACTTACTCACATTCACTCACCTTTTATTGTTTGATTTTTTGATAATGCGTTCCAGTTTTCCAGGTGCAAACATGATCGGGCAAACTCTTTCAAACCGTTATGACATTAAGGCAGAACTCGGCAGAGGCGGAATGGGCGTGGTCTATCGCGCCTTCGATCCTCTGCTGAACCGGGATGTCGCTATCAAGCTTATTCCTCCCACGCTTCTAAGTGCCGAAACCGAACAGCGGTTTCAGCGAGAGGCGCAGTTGGTTGCGCAAATGGACCATCCGGCAGTAGTTCCGATCTTCGATTT
>JBKPAL010000081.1:0-11361 GCA_046726395.1 Acidobacteriota bacterium | reverse complement strand
CTGCGGCCGTTACTTTGATTCTGGTCGCCAGTTGTGCCTCTCCTCCTAAACCCCCAAAGGCGATAAAGACAATAGCGTTCATCACTAACAGTACCTCCGACTTCTGGAAGATAGCCCGCAAAGGATGTGAGAAAGCTGATGCTGAACTGCCTGATGTCACGGTCGCATTCAAACCGACAAACACCGGAAGAACAGAAGAGCAGAATGGACTCATTCGGCACGCACTTGATGCTGAGGAGGCTGATGCTATTGCGATCAGTCCGATAGATCCTGTTGCTCAGAGGACAGTAATCAATAATGCGGCGAAGAGGGCCTTGGTGGTGACTCAAGACAGCGATGCCCCAGACACTGATCGTGCGGTCTACCTCGGAGCAGACAATCGAGCAGCTGGGCGTCAGGCTGGTGAACTCATCAAGAAGGCGCTTCCTCAGGGAGGAAAAATCATGGTGTTCGTCGGCAAACGCGAGGTGCAGAATGCAAAGGATCGCTTTGAAGGATTGAAGGAGTCATTGCAGGGTTCGAAGGTTGTCGTCATTGACCTTATGACTGATGATGCTGACGCAATTAACGCGCGGAACAACGCATATCAAGCGTTGAAAAAAAATCCGGACATTGCAGGTATGGTTGGCTTATGGTCATACAATGGTCCAGCCATAGTGCAAGCCCTCCGACCTGAAGGGAAGCTAGGCAAGATCCAGATCGTTTGCTTTGACGATGAGCGTGACACTCTAACAGCAATCAAGGACGGATCGATCTTCGGCACGGTCGCGCAACAGCCGTTCGAGTACGGCTACCAAACCGTTAAGACAGCGGCACAGATCCTAAAAGGCGACCGCTCAGTGATCCCCGCCAACAAGACAATCTTTATCCCTACTACGGTCATTCAGAAGAATAACGTTGATGAATACAGTAAGAAGTTAGATCAGTTGCTTAAGAAGTGAGACTTTAGAAGTACTGGCACCCGGGGAATATTTTCTGCAGATTATAGTGAGCGACAAACTAGCACCTGCGGAAAAACAACTTTCAGATCAATGGATTGATTTCGAAATCGTTAAATAGTTGATGTGGCACTGATTGATTTGAGCATCGCTGTTACCAAGCGAACTCGTTTAGCCTGAAGACTGACTTTGCCCCGGTTACTACCCACAGTCTAAATAGTTATTGTCTTGGTTGCCCATGCAGGGATTCGAACCCCGAACCAACAAATTATGAGTCCTGTTGAAGGGCACTAATGAAGTTGGACCAAGCAAGATGTAACAGTATTTACCGAATCCGCAGCCGTCAGAGTCCGTTACATCTTGTTGCGTAAAAGTTCGTGATCGCGCCATTTTCACCGATCGAAATCTACGAAGGGGTATTGCGAAAGCTCTTTGTCTACTGAGAGTCTCTCAACAGAATCACGTCGTTCATCTGGCTCCCGCGTGACAGGGCGATCTGTTTGCCGTCGCGCGACATCTCGAATGCGAAAATCAGTCCGGATTTGAAGTTGGTCAACTGTTTAGCTGGACCACTATCGAGCGGCAGACTCCAAATGTTGTCGGCATTGTCGCGCGCATCAGCGTAAATGATCGAACGGCTGTCTGAGGTCCAGCCGAGTCCGACATCTCGAAAGTTGAAAGAAATGTCCAGGATCTTGATCGGCTCACCGCCAGCAAATGGCAGCACCGCGATCTTGTCTGCTTTGACCTGCTCGTCAAAGAAACGGAGCGCAATTAGTTTCCCATCGGGTGATACAGCCACCCAGGATGACGACCTATCCGTCAGTTGCTCCGGTTTGCCTCCGGCCATGGGCACTTTCCAGATGGTTGGCTTTCCTTGCCTCAACGATCTGAACAACACCCATTGCCCGTCAGGCGAGCAGGTCGGCTGGGAGTCAATAGCAGTTCCTTCGGTGAGTTGTTTTGGGTTATTACCGTTGAGTTCCATCCTCCAGAGATTGAAGTTGCCCGAGCGATTTGAACTGAAGACGACGTAACGGCCATCCGGCGATACACATCCCAGTCCTTCAGTGTAAGCATCAGCCGTTACTTGTTTGTTTCCGGTCCCTTCGGCACTGACGATCCAGATGTCCGAATGCTCGCCCACCGCGGTAAAAAGAATCCTTCCATCCGCCGTCCACGTGATGCTGTCTCCGTCAAATTTACCACTCGTGATCTGCTTCGCGTGACTCTCCTCTTCGCCTGGCGCTATCGCCCAGATCTGTGCAGATTTGTCTGCCTGCACTGTCACGAGAGTCTTTGAGTCTGCGGACAATCCGAGACTACTGGTGCCATAAGCATTCAGATCGTTTGTAATTCTTCGCGTCGTGCCGCCAGGATATGAGACATACCAGATCTGTGTGCCCGCTGAAATAAGTTCTGGAACGGCTGCGACGATCAGCCCGCTGCCATCTGGCAGCCAGAGTGCGCGCGACACCGACACCCAGTTTTGAGAGGTAATCGATTTTTCCGGGCCACCTGCGGCAGGAACTACGACGATCGTCCCCGAGAGATTGCCGCTGTAAGTTCCGGCGCCACACGCTATGGTCTTTCCGTCAGGCGACCATGTAGGACCGCCTGCCGAGGAGAAGTAATCAGGAAGTTTACGAGATGCGATTTTCCGCTCGCCTGATCCGTCCAGGCCAGCGACTAGCAATTCGGATTCCGCCGTTGAGGCTCTAACAAAAGCCAATTGCTTGTCGTCAGGAGAGAATGTGACCGGACTGGTGACGCCACCAATGACGCGTCGCGCTGTGCCTCCAAGCGCAGGCACTTGATAGAGCATGCCCAGAGGATTGTCCTTATCGAACAATGAGTAATAGATGAATTCGCCATCGCGCGAGAAAGTTGTGCCGCCGATTTTGCCTTCGACGTCCGTTACGATCTTCACCAGGCTGCCCGTCAACACTTGACGTCCCACCAAGCTGTCCTTTCCGCTTTCAGTTGTCCTAAACACAACGTATTTGCCGTCGGGTGAAATCGATGTGTAGCCCTTGATTAAAGCGCTTCCGATCGCGCCGCCAGTCGTCAAGCGGGAGATCTTCATTGCGCGAAATGGCTCAGTCCTCGGCTTGGTGCTTATGAACTTGTACCAAATGAAGAATCCTCCGACGGCCAGCAGCAATCCGGCCAATGCGAGCGCGAGTCCATTCCGGTGCTGTTTGATCCCGCGCACGATAAATTCAGCGCTCGAGATCGAAGCCGTTGGCGAGCTTTGATAGGCGACTGAGGTGCCCATTGTGGAACCGCTTGAACGCGGATCGCTCTGTGCGGTGGCCACTTCACTGCCAACGGTCGAGGGCGGCACGGTCGTATCTACGTGCGCGCCTCGATCCATCTCTCGTCGCACCTCCTTCAGTTCAATCGCCACGTCTTTGATAGTCTGATATCGCTCGTCCACTTCTTTCGCGAGGCAACGACGAATGATCCGTTGCAGTTCAGGAGATGCTGACGGCTTGAAATCTGTGATCGGAGGCGCCGGCTCATAGACGATCTTGTACATTGTTTTGACCTTTGAATCGCTTTCAAAGGGTCTATGTCTCGTTACGGCCTCAAAGAGCACGCAGCCGAACGAGAAAATGTCTGAGCGGTGGTCTATTTCAGCGGTTCTACCCTGGGCCTGTTCCGGTGACATGTAACCCGCGGTGCCCACAACCGTTCCCGGCTGAGAAAGCTGCTCGTACGCTACAGTCGCGGCATCGTTAAGGATCTGGCCTGTGGTTTGGCTCCGGGCTGCCGGTGATTGTGGTTCGATCAGTTTAGCTAGACCGAAGTCGAGGATCTTAGCGTGGCCCTCCCGCGTGATCATGATGTTCTCCGGTTTCAGATCTCGATGCACGATGCCCGCGGCATGAGCCTTCGCCAATCCTTCTCCTACGTGTTGCAGGTGGCGCAAAAGCTTCCTCAATTCGGTTCCCTCGCGAATCTTCTCGCGTAGGGTCGAGCCGTCGACAAACTCCATGGCGATGAAATGCTGTCCCTCGATTTCATCAATTTCATAAACGTGGGCGATGTTCGGATGATTGAGCCCTGCGGCTGCTTGTGCCTCCTGCTCGAACCTACGCAATCGGTCTTTGTTTTGGGTTAGCTCGGCGGGAAGGACCTTCAAGGCTACTTTGCGATGCAACCGCGTATCTTGCGCCAGATAAACTTCACCCATTCCTCCCGCGCCGAGTTGGGTTTTGATTTCATAGCGGCCTAGGCGAGCGCCGGGGGGAAGGTTTGGGCTCATGCGTACGATGGTGCGGTGGCAGCAGAAGAACTTTGCTAAGAGACTCTCAGAAAGTGATAAGAGATCTACTTGATAAATTCATTCTAGAACAGTCGGAGCCTGTACAGCCAGCGTAGATTTGGGTCACGCCTTGATTCTCCACATGCGCAACCGGGAATGATTGGTAGCATGGTTCACTGCTAAGGTCAGTTTCTGGGAATTCAAAAAGCTTCTGCGAGTTCAAGCGAGAACCCTTTCGAGATCATCATGGAGATTTCGAGTGTTCCTCGTCTCTAAGAAATAGTGGATGATTAGATGGGCAGTTGATCATTGGTGCCCGCGCAGGGATTCGAACCCCGAACCAACAGATTATGAGACCTGTCGGAAGCCATCAATGAAGTTGGACCAAGCAAGATGTAGCAGTATTTATCGAATCCGCAGTCGTCAAAAGTTTTACATCGTGCTATGTCCAAACACACGATCGCGCCATAATCACGCCAGACGAGTGCGACGAACAGTGCATTGCGACAGCGTTATGGCACTGGCCTTTGATGTATTGTGGCTATGCTGCTGGCTGAAGGTACTTGCCTTGGACCATACACGATCCTTGGTCATGTCGGGGCGGGCGGCTCCAAGTGATTCAAGACTCTGGCACGCACGAGGGAATACAGCTAGAATCCTCTCGTCTCAGTTCACTTCTAATTCCCCCTTTCTTCTCAAGTCATGAATATCCCTGCGGGTAGTCGGCTCGGTCCATACGAAATCGTCAGTCCGTTAGGCGCTGGTGGGATGGGCGAAGTATACCGTGCGCGCGATACGCGACTTGGCCGCGATGTCGCGTTGAAAGTTCTTCCTGCTTCTTTCGCCAATGATAAAACGAGATTGAGTCGTTTCCGTCAGGAGGCATGCGCTGCAAGCGCTCTTAATCACCCGAATATCTTAGTTATCTACGACGTCGGGACCGACGACACTGCACCGTATGTGGTTTCAGAATTATTGGAAGGCGAGACACTTCGTCAGCGAATGGGTGGCGCCCCCTTGCCGCAACGTAGGGCACTCGACTATAGCCAACAGATTGCGCATGGTCTCGCAGCGGCACATGAAAAAAGCATTGTTCATCGTGACCTTAAACCGGAAAACTTATTCATAACAAAAGATGGCCGGGTCAAGATTCTGGATTTTGGTCTCGCCAAGCTCGCACAAACCGAAAACGGTCAGATACAAACAGACATTCCCACTCGTCGAATCGATACCGACCCGGGCACGGTGATCGGAACAGTTGGGTATATGTCTCCTGAGCAGGTGCGTGGTCAGGTCGTCGATCATCGTTCCGATATCTTCGCGTTCGGCGCGATTCTTTACGAGATGCTTTCAGGTAAGCGTGCCTTCCATGGTGATTCGGCCGCTGAAACAATGAGCGCGATCTTGAAAGAAGATCCACCCGAGCTTTCCGCAACAAACAGAACGGTTCCACCGGCGCTCGAACGCGTAGTAAATCATTGTTTGGAAAAAAGCCGGGAAGAACGTTTCCAGTCGGCTCGCGATTTAGCCTTTGACTTGCAGTCTCTCTCAGGTAACTCAAGTCAAACGATAACAACTTCGCTGCCCGTAACCAGTTTCTGGAGCAGACGCTGGGAGCGCAAGGCTTGGCTTATTCTGCCCGGTATCTTGCTGCTGGCGGGTTTGGCCTTAGCCATTCCTTATTTTCGCAGCAGTTCATCACCCGCTGAAGTGCGTGCCCTGCGCTTTCTGATCTTTCCACCAGAGCAGTCAAATATCGTAGGCATCGCATTGATTTCTCCTGACGGCCAACGACTAGTTATGCGTATTACGGACTCGACAGGAAAAGTCGCCCTATGGATACGTCCGCTCAATTCGTTAGCGGCGCAGATGCTTGCAGGTACTGAGGGAGGTGGATCTGCATTCTGGTCTCCTGATAGTCGCTCTATCGGATTCTTCGCTGCTGGAAAGCTAAAAAAAGTTGATGTCGCAGGTGGCACGGCTCAGACCATTTGTGAAGCAGCAGAGGGCCGGGGTGGCACGTGGAATCGAGACGGAGTAATTGTCTTTTCGCATACAGGTGCAGACGGGCTACTTCGCGTTTCGGCAGGCGGCGGAGTACCGACTCTTCTAACAAAACTCGATCAGTCGCGGCAGGAAACCTGGCATCGCATGCCATCCTTTCTGCCGGACGGCAACCACTTCCTTTATGTAGTTAATTCCGTCCGTCGCGAAGACTCAGGAGTTTACATCGGGGCTCTGGACTCAAATGAAACAAGTCGGTTAGTCATCTCAAACACAAACGCGGTGTATGCACCACCAGGTTACTTGCTCTTCATGCGCGAAAGCACTTTGATGGCCCAGCGATTCGATGCCACAACTCGTCAACTCTCGGGTGAGCCGCTACCTCTGGTCGAACAAGTAAATGTTACCCCTATAGGCTTCGGCAGTTTTTCCGTTTCCGACGACGGCGTTCTCGTGTACCTGAGCGGCGGCGGACAAAGCCTGCTCACCTGGTTCGATCGCAACGGCAAATTATTGAATTCGACTGGCGCGGCTAATTACTACAGCAACTTTTTCCTCTCTCCTGACGAAAAACGAGTTGCGGTGGCTAGCTGGGATCCACAAACCAGCAGTCGCGACATTTGGATCATCGATTCGGCGCGGACAACTTCGACGCGCTTTACTTTCAATGCTGCGGACGATTTTCTTCCGATTTGGTCTCCCGATGGTGCGAATATCCTTTTTGTCTCTGACCGAAGCGGCCTTGGTAATTTTTATGAGAAGCCTACGAGTGGAGCTGCCAATGAGGAAGAGATTCTCAAAACTAATGAAAGAAAATGGCCCGGCGACTGGTCCAGGGATGGGCAATATATAGCGTTTACAAGTTCCAGTCCTCAAACAAAATTGGATTTATGGGTGCTGCCGATCGCCGGAGATAGAAGACCGATTTCTTTTCTGCAAACATCTTTCAATGAAGATGGCCCGAGGTTTTCACCCGACGGCCATTTCATAGCTTATTATTCTGATGACTCCGGCCCTTATGAAGTTTATGTGCAGCCTTTTCCCGCGTCAGGTGCTAAATGGCAGATCTCGTCAGGTGGTGGGATGCAGCCGCGTTGGAGACGCGACGGCAAAGAACTTTTCTACATGGCTCCCAACAGAAAGCTGATGGCTGTGGATGTGAAACTGGATAAGGGCACGTTCGAGGTGGGGCTCCCTAAATTGCTTTTTCAGACACACAGTATCGGCTATGCGGGACCGAGAAACGTCTATGAATCTTCCGCCGATGGGCAACGCTTTCTTATCAACTCGCTTCAGTCCGAGGCTAATTCAATTCCTGTCACCGTCATCATTAATTGGACCGCCGACTTGAAACGATAATTTTTAGCTGCGGTTGGGCCACGGCAGCTTGCTCACTTCAACCCAACACAGATCTCACAACGTCTTGAGAAATGAGATCAGGGCTCGCCGATCAGCCGCCGACAGACCAAGGCCGAAAGGATGTCCTTTTATAGCGCGAACTTTCACCCTGGCTCCTTTAAAGCCTCTCGGCAAGTAGTCTTCGCTCAGACGCTGCGGGTCAAACCAGTCTTCCAGAGTCGCCACCGAACCATTGTGCTCAAATGGACCTCGATACCACACACCCTTGAGTGATGGCACTTTGTAGTAGCCAGTACCGCGTCGCGTCTGCAGAGCGAGGCGCGGATCTGTACCTACCGATGCCCAGAGAATGTCATACCTCTGCCGGTGATCTTCGGGTACTTCGAATCCATCGACGGGTACGAGCGCGTTGTTCGTGTAGAGCGGTGGTGTGTGACAGACTGCACATCCTTCCCTCTCGAAAACTCTCTGGCCGCGTGACGCTAATCGGTCGAACTTATTGAGATTCGGCGGCGGCTTCAGCGAATAGATGTAGAGCGCAAGCGCATACAGTTGCTCATCGCTATTGCGTAGCAGCTTTGCTGGATCGGGCAAAGTGCGAAAATCCTTCGCACCAGGAATAAATCCGCCATAGCTCGCCAGATTGTCTGCTCCCTGGTTCAAGGCAGCGTAGCGCATCATGTCGCCAATAGAGCGGTGAAGTTGAAGCCCGGTATGATCAAAATATTTTCGATTTTGGATGCCGATCAAATCCGGCACCTGTGCCGGAAACAATGGGTTAGTACCATGTCGCGCAATAACCCCTGGGGGTATTGCCGCATGCATCTCGGCAAGCTCTTCAAGAGACATCCTTTGGATCTCCTTCAACGGATCTGGCTGGATCCAAGGCGCGCCAAAGAAAGAACGCTCGAAACCAAGCAACCGTTCGACCGTGAAGTTGTTTGCTGTCAGTGCGGCGGCCCGCTCGAAAGGGAAATTTCCCTGCGCGCCCTTAACGACGGTTCCATCTGACATTACTCTCGTGTGACACGTCGCGCATGAGATTGTTCCGAGTTCGACTTTCCCCTTCTCTCTGATCACGTAGCGCAACCATGGCAATGTGCCGTCCTTTGTCGCAGGGACGCGGAGCTTCTCGTACCACTGTGGATTTCTAACATCGGAGATCTGTGCTATGTCGCCGAAGGAAATCGGTGAGTCGAATACAAGCTCTCCTGCTCGGATCCAGTCCGCTTCAGTCTTTAGCGCGCCAGCGTCAAAGGCGGATTGAGGCTCCTGTTGTTTGAGCCACTCCAGATAGTCGGCCGGCTCGCTGCCAGGCGCATACACTGGATAATTTTTGTAGATCGTTCTGACGGGTATTCGGTAGTAATAGTCGGACGGGATTTGTTTCGGCGAGGCTGTCGAGTCAACCAACGGAAGTTGCAATGCAGCCATCTCCGAGTCATCCCAAGTGCGCGGGATCGTCGGTAAGAAAGTCGGAACGATTACGTTGGCCTTCCCTGAACTTAGAACGACAAAGATGCTCCCCACTATCAGGAACAAGAGAACGAGAAACTTAATTCTGTTGGAAGACATACTGAAGTCCTTGAAAATGGCACACGCTTCTCAGTGTGAGTCACGCAGAGCATGCAAGCTCGCTGCGCCTTGCCCAAGCAAAACAATTCGCGCCCCAAAATGAGTTTGGGAAAGTACGACGGAGTTCGATGAAAGTCCTGAGAAACTTATGAAATATTTCTTAGAATCGCGGTGAGCGCGATTTCAACAGTCGCACAGGATCCTGCTGGTTCGGCGCAAGATGCGACCAGAGTGCGCAGAACAAAACCCAACTCGCTACTTAATTAGTGCCCCGCGCCAGTATTTACCGAATCCGCAGCCGTCAAAGTTAGTCACATCTGGGTAGGTAAAAGCACGCCACCGCGCCATAATCACGCCACATAATGAGCGAGCGCTCTTACTGTGAATTGCACGAGACAAATTGAGATTGAAGGCGGATTATCCATTGGCAGAACTGTGCCGTTGTTCCAGCTCACGAGCACCATATTGCGGAAGGGATGAAGCCACTAGTTCTTAGCGCTCGGTTCCTTGAATACAAATGGCCGCCGAGACATAGATGCATATAGAGCTAGCACCGGCCGCGCATGCGGTTAATGAAAGACCTATTCCGGAGTTACCTCTGAGGACTAGTGCGTTCCGACGACGGTTCGCAGACGCAGCCGGCTGAAGCGGAACCGATGACGTCAAATGAAATTTAGTCGAAGAGATTTTCTGAAGCTCACGGCTTCCGCCGGAGTGGCCATTTCGGTCGGCAGTGTCCCACGCCGTACTCGCGCGGGTGGCATGTCCCAAGGGCATCGATCCGCCGATATGATTAAGGAGACCCGCATCCGTGACTTCGTTTCGGGGCTGCACGGTTCGGCGATCCGCCCCACAGACCAGGCCTACGGATCTGCACGGCGCATCTGGAACGCCAAGTTCGACCGTCGCCCCGGTCTTATTGTGCGCTGCGCCGACAAAGCTGATGTCAAACGTGCGGTTGATTTTGCTCGCGCCGAGAATGTGCTCGTCGCGGTGCGAGGAGCTGGTCACAGCTGGGCAGGTTACTCCATGTGTGACGGCGGTCTTGTCATTGACCTATCCCGAATGAAGAGACTTCAAATCAACAGGCAACAGCGGCTGGTCCACGCGCAACCAGGGTTGCTTGCGAGTGAGCTGGATGCCGCGACGCAACGCCTCGGGCTCGCGATGGTGCTCGGCGGGTGTGGCTCTGTCGGCATCGGGGGTTTTACTCTCGGAGGTGGTGAAGGAGACCTCAATGGGAAGTTCGGATTAAGTTGTGACAATCTGATCTCGGCTGACGTTGTTCTGGCCGACGGGCGCTCCGTCACTGCGTCGGCACGCGAGAACGCCGACCTGTTCTGGGCGCTCCGCGGTGGAGGCGGCAATTTTGGCATCGTCACCTCGTTTCTGTTCCGTGCTTATTCCCTCACACATGTTTTCGCCGGCCAATTGATCTACGACGTCGCCCAAGCGCCAACGGTGATGCGAGCATACCGCGAGTACGCACTGTATGCGCCCGACGCACTTACTGCTGGGTTCACATTCACGCTCCTCAAAGATGGACCGGTATTCCTCGTCCATGCAGTTTACGCAGGAGACGAAGCCTCAGCCGCGTCCGTTCTTCGCTCACTGCGAAAGCTTGCGAAACCCAAAGCCGACACCATAGCACCGGTGTCGTACCTTGCGTTCAAAACTGCAAACGGTGGCCCACCCCCAGGTTTCCCAAGCACGGTCAGATCGGGGTTTCTGCGCGCACTGCCAGACGAAGTTATTGAGGCGATCAGCGAAGTGGGAGCGCGGGTCCCCCCGGCGGCGCAATTAGAAATGTTTCATCTGCATGGAGCAGTCAGTCGCGTGCCGTTGTCGGATACAGCTTTCCCACTCCGGGAACCTGGCTTTGACTGCTTCGCCGCGGCTGCCTGGCTGGCGCCCGCGCAGCGCGACGCAGTGTATCGCTGGGTACAAAACTTCTGGGACGCCGTGCGTCCGCACGTGAGGGGCGCCTACACAAACATGCTCGATGATGAGGAAAGCGCGCGAGTGAAGGAGGCGTATGGCCCACAGTACGCGCGGCTGGCAGTGCTCAAGAGGCGGTTCGATCCGAATAACCTCTTCAGACTGAATCCGAACGTCAAGCCCTCAATGTGAGTCGGGCCCCGTCGCAAAATCGGAAATCTACAATCGGAAATCGCCGATGGCTTTGGTGCCCCCGCAGGGATTCGAACCCCGAAC
>JBKPAL010000080.1:0-2871 GCA_046726395.1 Acidobacteriota bacterium | reverse complement strand
GCGAGTGGATGGGCCATAAGATCGATTCCGCATCTGCTGTGCGGTACTCAGGTTTGTTTCCAAAGTTCGAAGCCGACGCAATGATCTCAATGATCGAGCAAGAACCTTTGGGCCAAGACAACATTCCTGATCTCATTCTGCTGAATTACAAGGGCGCCGATTACGTGGGCCATAAGTACGGTCCGGCGTCGAACGAGATGCGTATCACGCTCACTGAGATGGATCGTAACCTGGCACGGATCCTAAGTGCGCTTGAGGCGAAGGTTGGTAAGAACTACTTCCTTGCAGTCACGGCAGATCATGGTATGCCTGGAGAACCTTCGTCGCCAGACCGGCGGCACTTCTCATCTTCGATTGTAGACTTGCTGCATCAGAGGTTTGACCCACAAGCGAAGCAGCTGATTCAGTCATACGAATCGGAAAATAGCCAGATCTTCGTGAACGAAGAGCGGCTGGCCCAGCTCGGATTGAAATTGACCGACCTGGCTCATTTTCTCGAATCACAACCGTTCTTTTTTGCAGTGTTCACAAACGATGAGGTGCAACGAGCTGCTGGTCGGCTAAACCAGTGCACATCCCAAAAGGACTAAAGATCAAGCAGGTTAGAGCTGGCACTGGTGGACTGGCGCAACCCGGGAACTTTGCGCTGATTCACTACGATTGTTACTTGCCGCGTGGTGAGAAGTGTGAGAGTTCCAGAACTCGTGGCCGTCCTGTGCAGCTGAAGGTTGGCGAACGACTCACATATCCAGCGCTTGCTTACGGTGTACCGGGAATGGCCGTCGGTGAAATCAGAAGGGTCAAAGTTAGTCCTAATCTTACTGATTATGAGCGAAAGCAGAATCCTAATCTGCCACCTGGCGTTGCTCTAACGTACGAGATTGAACTGCTCTCGTTGAGTGATGCGTGGCAGAATGTAGATAAATAACTCGAACCATGAAAACAAAACGACGTACACCTCAAGACATAGATGAATACATCGCCGAGTTTCCGGAGAGCGTTCAGCAGCGCCTCGAAAAGATTCGTGCGACGATCAAAAAAGCGGCTCCGAAAGCGCAAGAGAAGATCAGTTATCAGATACCAGCCCTGACTCTCGATGGGCGGGACTTGATCTATTTCGCTGGATTCAAAAACCACATCAGTGTGTATCCAGCGCCACGAGGAAGCGAAGAGTTCAAGAAAGAATTATCGGCATACGGTGGAGGCAAGGGGACCGTACAGTTCCCATTAGATAAGCCGATCCCATATGGATTGATCAGCAGGATTGTTAAGTTTCGAATCAAGGCCAACCTGGAAAAAGCAAAGCCCAAAAAGAAGAAGTAACTTTAGGAGGGACCCATGTACGTAATTACTGGAGCGAGTGGTAACACTGGAAGCATCGTGGCCGAAAAATTATTAGCCAAAGGTCAACCGGTTCGTGTGCTCGGCAGGAGTGCGGATCGTTTACAACCACTCGCCGACAAAGGGGCACAAGTATTCGTCTGTGATCTTACAGACACCGAAACGTTGACTAAAAGTTTCACAGGTGCTCGTGCTGTTTACGCGATGATCCCACCCAGCATGACTAGTCAGGACTATCGGGCTGAGCAAGATAGCGTCACCGAGTCGATTGTTACTGCCATCGAAAACGCGAAAGTGCCATATGCCGTGACGCTCAGTAGTGTTGGTGCAGACAAGAGCGAAGGAACTGGACCGATTGCCGGTTTGCGCTATCTGGAGCAGAGACTCAATCGAATTGGCGGATTGAATGTTCTCCATTTACGCCCCGGTTACTTTATGGAGAATACGCTGGCACAAATTGGAATCATAAAAGCAATGGGTGTGACTGCTGGTCCGGTGCGCTCCGACGTGCGCTTACCAATGATTGCTACGCGGGACATCGCCGCCGCAGCCGCCGACGCATTACTAAAGCTCGACTTTCGGCCGGAAGAGACTCGCGAGTTACTGGGCCAACGAGACATCAGCTATGGCGAAGCTGCGCAGGTGATCGGGAACGCGATTGGCGATCCTGATCTCGCATACGTTGAGTTACCCAACGAACAAGTCAGAGCGGCATTTATGCAGATGGGGATGTCGCCGAACATCGCCGATCTCATTCTCGAAATGTCTACTGCTCTGAATGAGGGGCGAGTGGTCCCATTGGAGGAACGTTCGGAACGTAACACTACGCCAACTTCGTACGAGACTTTCGTAGCAGAAGAATTGATTCCGCAGTATCAGGGCAAGTCAAAAGCGGCGCCTTAAAACCAATACATAACCGGGAGCCGGTAGCGACCGGATGCTAGTGCTCAGCGAACGACTTGAATTGATTCGACAAGATCGAGACACGGGACCGTAGCATCCGGTCGCTACCGCTCCCGGTCCTGTAACCGATTGTCGAGTTCTACATCCTGAAATGAGTGCTCCGGTCAAGCGTTCCTTTCGCAAGGTAGTCTTTTCGTTCTTCTACCTACTCACCTATCCGGTAATCCTGTTTCTGCTCGCGGGTGATTGGCATTGGACCGAAGGCTGGATATTTTCCGGAGTCTTCTGCGTCCTCAGCTTCGCAACACTCCTTTATCTCTACATAAAAGATCCGGCATTGCTTAATGAGCGCTTTGGTTCACCATGGCAGAAGGAACAAAAACGCTGGGACAAGTTTCTGCTCTCGTCGTTCTTTTTAGGGTTCCTGCTATGGTTCGCGATCATGCCACTCGATGCGAGACGATTCAGATGGAGTCCTCCGTTTCCTTTGTGGCTGAAGATACTGGGAGCCGTTTTGTTCCTCGTTGCGTTTGTAATCCTGTTCGCAGCGTTGAAAGAGAACACGTTTGCCGCACCCGTAGTAAAGATGCAGAAAGAACGCGGCCAGAGAGTGATTTCAACTGGGCT
>JBKPAL010000079.1:0-13912 GCA_046726395.1 Acidobacteriota bacterium | reverse complement strand
CGCCGAAATGTGCGGTGGTCCATGAATCCAAGATTTACGCGTTTACAAGTTTCTTCATCGATACCAGTCGCCATAGTGATGTGGTAGCGCGGGACGATGCGTCCACTAGCATCACTTCTTCCAGCGTAAGCAACCTGCGTGAGGTGTGCAGCAACGCAGAGGTTTTCTTCCAACTCCGCGGATTGGGCCACTAATTCACGGACGACCTCGAGAGGAGCATAACCGTAACGCTCTATGAGGTGTCCGTGTGTTTCCGAAATACAACGGAGGTGAGGTGCGTAAATGATTAACTCACCACCTTCCTCGATGACGGGCCCAAGACGGTAACTTGCCTTGCCACCAACCCACAGTTCGTCGAAGTGCGTATCGAGCAGTGCTACAACTCGGCGATACTTGCGCCTTGTGTACTTGATGTGTACCTGGCGGCTAACTTCTACTGCTTTCCGCAAGGCTTGGCGGAAGTCACCTGCAAAAAGTGCGTGTGTTTGCAGTTCGTCATGTTTGTTGCGTGTGATTACGCTGGTGAAGGAGACGATCTGACCAGGAATGAAATCAGCGGCCGCTTCGATCAAGTGACGGGTTGGAGTTTCAACTCGGCCGATAATGCCTTCTACGGTTGCTAAGGCGGCGAGCCAGTGAGTTGCATGCGTTAGTTCTGGACCAGCAACTCCGGGAAAAAAATACTTAGCTCCTCCTGCAAATCCCGCCACCTCATGAGGAACAGTCCCGCCAAACACTAAAACTGTGTCATAAGCATCACCGCGAAGCAGGCGATTGATAGTGAGGGCTACTGCATTGTGGAGCAGTCCACCGGTGACACGCGCTACCTCTTCGGAATCAAGCGTGCCTACAGTAACGAGTTCGTCAGATCGGTCCCACCTGTGGTCGTAGATCTCACCAAGTTTTGGTAGCGCATTATTTAGTCCGCCGATCTTTTCTAACTTTTCGGAGGGGGTCATGGGCTGGTGAGTGCCCTGCGCGATCAGTACGTCAAGTGTAACGACTCCACGCTGTGACAGGATTTCACTGGTGAGAGGAAACAGAGTTGCGGTGTTGTCATCTCGAGTTTTGTCGGCAACGATTGCGAGCACGCGCGCGTTTCTTTCAACTTCCGCGAGCGCTTCTGAAAGAATCTCGCGAAACTCAACAGGGCTGAGCGATAGTGCTGGTGCACCACGTCCGACAACAGGAGGGGTCAGCACAGTTGCCATGACTTTACTGATTGACTCCGCTTGCGAGGAATCCGCCGTCCACGACTAGCACTTCACCAGTGACGAAGCTCGCAGCCTCTGAAGCAAGGAAGACAGCGGCGCCAGCCAACTCTTCAACCTTTCCGAATCGCTTCATCGGGGTACGCACCAGAAACTCGCGGCCGCGTTCTGTCTCATCCAAAAGCTTCTCGTTAAGAGCGGTACGAAAAACGCCGGGGGCAATTGCATTGACATTCACACCCTTGTCTGCCCATTCAATCGCTAACGACTTTGTTAATGAAGCCACTGCTGCCTTGCTCGCGGCGTAGGCTGCCACTTCATAGAGGGCTACAAATGAAGACAACGAAGCAATGTTGATGATGCGTCCGTATTCACGCTCGATCATGTGACGACCAAAGACCTGGCAGGCCCTAAGTACGCCGCTAAGATTAGTCTCGATGATGTCGTTCCACTCTCCATCGGTGACGTCGAGCGTTGGCGTGCGTTTAGTTCTGCCAGCTGAGTTAACCAAAATATCAACGTGACCAAACGTCTTGATGCACTGCTGCAACAGTTGTTCAAGTGATTCGCGAGAGCTGACGTCAGAAACAATTTCCAGCGACTTGCGACCCTTGCTGCGAATTTCCGCTGTAGTTTTTTGAACTGCTTCGAGATGTCTCGCAGTCGGTACGACATCGGCGCCGGCATCGGCAAGACCATGTGCAATTGCACGACCGATTCCGGATGTGCCACCGATCACTACTGCAACCCGTTTTGATAGATCGAAAGTATTAGCCATGTGAGTTGTGAATGATGCCGTCTGGGGAGACGCAACGGTTTGGATCGTGGATCTCCTAATAAGATATCCTTATCAGGGTTGAATTTATTTTTCGAACGTGTTACCGGTAACGTTGGCGTGTTAATGTAACACAAGCTGTGACTGAAGCGTCAATCTAGTGACCGGAAACGTCTAACAACTCATGCCCGTAACTCTTGCAGACATTGCTCGCGAACTGGGAGTCTCCAAGATGACCGTTTCGCGCGCTATCAACAATCACCCATTGATTAGCGCTGAGACGCGCGCTCGAGTCCTGGACGTCGCGCGACGAATGAACTATCAGCCGAATCAGTATGCGCGTGCGCTTGCCACAAAACGGTCTCATCTGATCGGAGTAGTCGTCCCCGACTTGATGAACCTCTACTTCGCAGAAGTGTTATGGGCGATTGAAACGGTAGCTCGTCCCGCAGGGTTTCAGCTACTGATTTGCAGCACCGGAGAAGATGATTCCAGAGAACTGGGTGAGGTAGAAGCGCTACTTCAGCGTACGGATGGGCTAATAATCAGCTCAGTTCTGCCGCCGACTGAGAGCAAGACTTACCGAAAGATGATCAAAGATGGCGCGAAGATCGTCCTCATCGATCGGACCATGAATAACTTGAGTTGTCCTACAGTCGCGACTGACAACGTGCTCGTAGGAAAGTTGGCAACGCAATACTTGATTGACCGTGGTCACCGTCGCATAGGACATCTTCTCGGTGACTCGTCTTCTGTTGGTGCCGATCGCTTGGAAGGATACCGGCAGGCCCTCGCAGCAAACAAAATCCGGTACGACGAATCGTTGGTGAAATCCTGCGGCCTGCTTGAGTCGGACGGTTACGAGACGATGCGTCAATGGCTTAAGAGCGGCGATGTAGCAAGTGGCATTTTCGCCGTAAACGATCCGACAGCGATTGGAGCTATGCAGGCACTGACGCACGCAGGATTGAAGCCAGGGGTTGACGTTGCGCTAGTTGGAGCTGGAAACATCCACTATGGCGACATGCTTGGTGTTCCACTCACAACCGTGTCGTGGTCGAGAAAAGAGATGGGCGAGCACGCGGCTCGCTTACTGGTTGCACTTATTGAAGAGAAGAAGGTGTCGAAACAGGATGCGAAGGTAGTACTCGAACCGGAGTTGGTCGTCCGCAGTTCTGGTGGTGAACAATCAACAGGCAGGGAGCACCGCGGCAAGGTGCTGCGTTATTCCGTCAAGAGTTAGGCAGGTGACCGTTTCGACTTTTTGGTCCATACCCGAGTTCAGCACCGCCGGAAATCACGTGGTCCACTCCGGTAGTGAAAGTAGCTTCCGCAGCAATAAAGAGACACAACCGGCCAACTTCTTCTACGTGTCCCATTCTTCCCATCACTTGAGCCGCTTCACCTTCCGCTAGAAAGCGATCGGGATCGGAAGCTCCGGCCATCGCTTGCTGCCACAATGGAGTGAAAACATTTCCCGGTGAGACAGAGTTACATCGAACACCGTGCTCAGCCTCATCGATTGCCAGTGCTTTTGTGAATGCAGTAATAGCTCCTTTAGTCGCGACATAAGTTGTCGCATGAAGCTGTCCAATCGATCCCACTAAGCTCGAGATATTGATGATATTGCCTTTCGTCTTTCTGAGATACGGCAACGCAAACTTGCACGCGGTGAACACGCTAATCAGATTTAGATTGATCAGATCACGAAACTCATTGATTGAGAATTCATCTATTGGCTTGTGGGGAGGATGCCAACCAGCGTTGTTGATTAGACAGTCGATCCTACCGTGAGTATTCACAGTTGAAGCAATCAGGTTTTTTATGTCGTCGGTTTCTCGTACGTCACATGGAACAAAGGTAACCATCCCTTCGTTGTCGGGCCCGCCAAGGTTTTTTAAGTCCTGAATAGCATTCAGTCCTTCTGGCTCGTTGTTGCAGCAGATCACGACTCGTGCCCCGGCGCGCAGAAAGACAAGCGCGCAGCCTTTACCGATTCCACTGCTGCCGCCGGTGACGATCACTACTTTGTCTTGATATGTGGCACTACCCATAACGGTTTAAACTAAAGTAGCGTTGCTGTATACCTCACTTACTGGCGAACTGACCAAAAAGGAGTTCAAAAGAGTAGCAAAGACGCTGGTCTGCAGCTATTTGCGACCAACCGAGTGTGGCGAGCTTCTAAAAAACTGTTACCGGTAAAATAATACTTGTTAGCGGTAACAAAATCAAGTATAGTGTTTTCCACTTATCGTTATAGTCATTCTTAACAAGCAACAATCAGTAACCGACCTCGATAGATCAAAGCCACGGATTCGCGACGAGTTCTTATTTTATTCGTCTTTGCCTGAAGTTCTTTTACGGTTAGCACGGTCCAAGGTGCGGTGCCCCAGCCAGCCAACTCGTTTCATGAAAAAGCGGTGTTGACTGTACCGCAAGCAGGTTTACCCGGATTGCTTTTTGCCACGCAATAACATCGCAGCCGGGCATTAATCTTCATCAAGCTAATAATCCTTCTGAGTTTTGGCATCAAAATTTTGAGTAATTTGTTCAAACGAGGAACAAAGCAAGCATAAATCGGACTTTCCGATTGCTTCAGCGCGAAGGCCCGATGAAAACCGCGCAAAATTCTCTATCTCTCGCGCCACTGTTTGAAGGAGGCCCTATGTTTAGTTTCACTCGTCAATGGTCAAAGCTCTTATTTGCGCTGTTCGGAATCGTGTTGTTTAGCACCGCGGCACAAGCTCAGTCGATCACCGGCAGCGTGTCGGGTACTGTCACAGATAGCACGGGCGGACTCCTGCCAGGCTCAAGTGTCACGTTGAGCAGTGATAAGACCAAAGAAGCAAGAAGTGCCACGGTGGGTGAAGACGGGCGGTTCACTTTTGCGTCGTTGCAGCCCGGCGTCTACACCCTGAGGATCGAGAAGCAGGGTTTTCAGACACGCGAGCAGACAGGCGTGGTCCTAAGCGCCAACGAGAACCTGGCGCTTGGTGACTTAAGGCTGCAGCCCGGTCAAATCAGCGAAACGGTTTCGGTGACCAGCGAGGGTGCAATCGTGGACAGAGAAAGCAGCGACCTTACGGCTCGGCTTACCTCCGACCAGATCGATCTCATTTCTACCAAAGGGCGCGACATCACCTCGCTTTTGCGGTTAATACCGGGAACTTCCAATGATGATGACATCGAAGCTGTCGGCGAGGGCTTTGGGACTAATTTGCCGAATATCTCAGGTCAACGAGGTCGTTCCACGGTTTCCACAGTTGACGGCTTGAATGCAAGTGAGCCGAGCGGCAATAACAAATTGAGCATGACGATTAACCAGGACGCTGTTGCTGAGGTCAAGGTCCTGCGCAATAACTATGCTGCGGAGTACGGCAATAACGGCGGCGCCTTAATCAACCTGGTGTCGAAGGGCGGCGGAAAAGAATATAGGGGTAGTGCCTACTACTTTCTGCGGAATGAGGCCCTCAACGCATCTCCCTTTTTTAACAATAAGGCAGGTTTGGAGAGACCTCTCTATCGTCACAATATCTGGGGTTTCAACGTGGGTGGACCGGCGCCTATTCCGCGGCCAGGCGAAGGCGGACCGGTGTTGTTAAGGGACAAGGTCTTCTTCTTCTTCTCGTACGAGAAGCCGCACCAAATCACCCCGCAGGATCCTCGTTTTGTGACCGTACCCACAGCGCTTGAGCGAGCAGGTGATTTCTCGCAATCAATCAACTCAACGAATGCAAAGGTGTTCATTAAAGATCCGCTGAGGTCCGGCAATTGTAGCGCAACAGATAGTACCGGATGTTTTCGTGATCCCACGCGAGCGACTGCGAGCAATCCACTCGGCTTGAACATCATTCCGGTGTCGCGCTTCAACACTAGTGGTCAAGCGTTGCTGAATTACTTCCCACTGCCTAACGCAATTGGTGCTAGAACGCCAACTGGAGGAGCTTACAATTATGCGGTCCAGAGTCCAGTCGATGTGCCAAAACGAAGTATGGTCATCCGCTTTGATGTCAGCTCTTCAGAAAAGGACACCTTCTATGGAAAGGCGCAATGGTGGACATCGGATAATTTGGGAACGGGGACTTCGGGTTGGCCGTCCGGCGATGCCAGTCGGTGGGGCATCGAATCGCACTATCTATACAAGGATAACGGTCTTTCACTCAACTGGGTTCATCTCTTCAGTGCAAGCATTGTCAATGAGGCAAACTTTGGTTTGCGACACGACTCCGAAGGTTTTATACCCGGAGACGGTGAAACTGAACGCTTGACGAAGAGTGCATTGCACTACACTGCACCCCAACTCTTCCCGAAGAACAACACGCTGGGGCTGATTCCAAGAGTTACAAACTGGAGCGGCGTACTCGGCGTTGCGCCTGCTCAAATTAATTGGCTCTCTCGCTGGGGTGAAGTAGGCAACGATTATATTCTTCCGTCCTTTGCAGATAACCTGTCCATCACTCGAGGCGATCATAGTTATAAGTTTGGAATGTACCTCGAGCATGTGCGGAATGGTGAAGCTCGCGGGGGCGACTGGTCCGGGTCGTTCAATTTCAGCGGCACCGACAGTGGCTTTACAGCGTCAGGTCTCAATACGGGCTATGCCTACGCAAACGCATTGATCGGTAATTTCGCCCAGTATAACGAGCAAAGTGATCGCCGTGGCGCTAACGTCGATATGTTGATGGTCCAATGGTACGGTCAGGACCAGTGGAAAATTAGCAGGAACCTGACGGTTAACTACGGACTACGCATGGGCTGGCATAATCAGTGGTTGCAGCGCGATTTTGAATACTCAAACTTTGACCCCACACGCTATAACCCTGCCAAAGCGCAGGTTCTCTATAGACCCTTCTGCGTAGGCGGAACCCCCGCCACGGCGGCCTGTGCTACTGCAAACCGGCGTGCGCAGAATCCCGTTACCGGCCAACTATCCACTAACACTAATCTCGTGGGCACGTTCGTTCCGGGTGTGGGCGATCCGACCAACGGCATCGTATTACCGAACGATGCTCCTCGAGGGTTCATGAAAGCGCCAGGGATTAACTGGGAACCTCGACTGGGCTTTGCTTGGGATCTTTACGGTGACGGCAAAACCGTTCTTCGAATGATGGGAGGCGTTTACCACACGTATCGCCTCGGCGGAGGAACAACGGGTGGCAACCTGGTCAGCAATACGCCCTTTCAGAGTAATTCAAGAATCGATTTTGGCAACATTGACCAGATTGCCAGTCTCGTTAGTACAGCGCTTCTTAGAACGACAGCGCTGAAGGCAGTCGATCCTGACTTTCATACCCCAACAGTCTACAACTATTCGATCGGCATCCAGCGCGAGCTCGGTTTCAAGACTGTTATCGAGATAAGTTACGTTGGATCCCAGAGCCGGCATTTGGGCGAACAGCGCAACATCAATGGTGTTCCCGACACGGCTAAGTTCATTAACTTGCATCCGGAGAATAGAAACCCATTTTCAGCTATCTCTCAAAACGGATCGACTCAGCTAGGCGCTTTAGCTGACGATTTTTTGCGTCCGTTTCAAGGCTATCAAGACATCCAGTTGATCTCATACACTGGTAAGTCGAACTACAACGGATTACAAGTCCAGGTGAATCGACGTTATACGCGGGGTTTCCAATACGGGGTTGCCTACACATGGTCGAAGACACTCGAGACCGTCACGAAAGACGGTCCTGCTGATGATGGTGATGCGGTCTTCGGTCGTCCTTACAAGGCATTTAACTACGGCCCAGCCGACTTCGACCAGAAGCACATTTTTACCGTTAACTATATTTGGGATGTACCCAGTCTAAGCCGCCACTTTGGGAATAACAGTTTTGTCAAAGGGGTCTTTGACGGGTGGCAGATTTCCGGCATCACCTCGTTTGCGACCGGCAAGCCAAAGACATTTGGAACCGGCACAGGATTAAACTGGACTTATGCCGGTACAGCCTCAGCCGCAAACATTACGGACTTTACCGGCGGTGAAGTAAACGCGCGTCCAGTTGTTGTTTGTAACCCGAACCGGAATCCTGGAACCTTCGCCCCCGACGGCACTCCCTATCTGATTGACACTTCCTGCTTTGCCAAGCCTGGCACCATCGGGAGCATCGGCAATCTACAGCGAAATCTCATTCGGCTTCCCAACATCTTCAACACCGATGTGGCGTTTTTCAAGAATTTTCGTTGGGGAGAGAACCGCGCAATCCAATTGCGATGGGAGACCTACAACGTTTTTAACCGCGCAAATTTCACAGATATAAATGGGGCCATGACATTCGACGCGAACGGCACTCAAACCAATACGAGTTTTGGCACACCGAGGGCGACTCGTGCTCCACGTGTTATGCAAGCGTCGATTAGGATCAACTTCTAAGAAGTCTCAGGTCTTTCCAGGTGACTGCGACCCCGAGGTTCAAGTACGAGTATTAACTTGAGCCTCGGGAGAAGCATTCTTTAAAGAACCAAAACCCCCAACTACACAGGAGTGGATCAACGCTTGAAGATTGAGATCTGAAGCATTCACCACCTCTCGCCGGCAAAGGAGGCTAGCTATGTTTTTGATCAAAACAACAACACTATTGCTATTTGTGATGTTCACCGTTTTGACGGTTGCGGCCCAAACAGCCACAGGTGAGGTTTCGGGCACCATCGCGGATCCCAACGGCGGAGCACTTCCAAACGCTGTCGTTAAGCTGACTAACGAGGCTACGAAGATAGAAAACGAAACGACTACTGATTCAGGCGGCTATTACATTTTTGTAAATGTCAGACCGGCACGATATGTCCTTAGAGTCGAAGCACAAGGCTTCAAGGGAGCGCAGACTCCCGTATTCGAAGTAGGCGTGAGTGAGTCTGTGAAACAAAACGTTACCCTGACCGTCGGCGCAATTTCAGAACTTGTTGAGATATCTTCCGCTACAGAATTGGTCCAATCGTCATCATCAGATTTAGGCACCGTCATATCCGAGCGCATTGTTCAGGATCTTCCTCTCAACGGGAGAAACTTCACGCAACTCTTGACTCTTACTCCGGGTGTCACCCCGGTCTCGACATCTCAGAATAGAAGTATTGGTGGCGTGGAAGGCAATGTGGGAATTCCGGGATCGGGATTTTCCGATCCTTCTTTCCATGGCCAGCAGAACCGCTCAAAGCTCTATTTTTATGATGGGATCATCAACACCAATGTACGTGGGCCGACGTACATCGTTATCCCCAACATCGATCTGGTCCAGGAGTTTAAGGTAGTCGGCCATGACGCAAGGAGTGAATTCGGTGGCGCGGCCGGCGGTGTTGTCAACATGGTCTCTAAGTCTGGAGGAAACAGTTTTCATGGTTCGGCGTTTGAATACGTGCGCAACGACGCTTTTGACGCCCGCAACAGTCTTGATGTTTGCACTACGGCGAGATGCACTCCGATAGCGTTTCAACCAAACGGGACGCCGATCTTCGGAGTACCAGACAAGCCACTGCCATTCCGTCAGAACCAGTTTGGAGCGATTCTTACTGGCCCAATTTTTAAGAACCGGACATTCTTCTCTTTTGGATATGATGGCTGGCGTTACACCCAGGCTGGCCTCGCGCTATCGTATGTCCCCACCGCGGCTGAGATAAACGGCGACTTCACTAACACGCCCTTTCGACGGGACATCTACAACCCTTATTCGACGCGCCAGGTTGGAGCCAACGTGGTCCGAGATAGATTCCGTTGTGACGCTGCAGGCAATCCATTGCCGGTAAATGCAAACCGGCAGCAAGATCAGAGCATCGGAGCTCCATGCTTCAAGATTCCTCAAGCTCTTATCTTCGCTCCGATGCAGCAGTTTTTCAGGCAGTATTCTCCGCCACCAAACTTGACGGGCGATCCAAACAACAACTTCGCGCAAGCCCGAGCTACGTTGAACGATTCAGATGGTTGGCAACTTCGAATCGATCATCGCTTTGGTGATAACGACAGCGTGTTCTTCCGTTTTACGCAGCAGAAAGTTTCGGTCTTTAACCCGATCGGCGATCGCGGATCTACTTCAGGTAGCTCGAAGGGTAGAAACTATGGCGGAGCCTGGACCCATTCGTTTAGTCCGACTCTGATCTTTGATATACGCGCTGGCTATGCAGGCAGGCCAGGCGTGGACGCGAGTCAACAGAATCAGCATGAACTTGGTGTTGACCCGCTATCACAACTTGGGTTTCTGGATATCGATAAGTACGGCGGGCTGCTGGTGGCTCTGCAAAACTGGACGGCGGGTGGTAACAACAACTTCGGTATTCGTGGACCGGCGTTAAGAGAGAACCCGAACTGGAGCATTACGCCTAATGTCACCTGGCTAAAAGGGCGTCACAACATCAAGTCAGGCTTTTGGTACATCGAGGCAAAGCGAATTCAGCTAAACACCTTCCAAACCTATTCATTTAATGATCTGCAGACTCGCGGCACACTTTCTACCCAAGCGAATACGGGCTTGTCGCTGGCGTCTGCATTGCTCGGTTTTCCCAACACGTTCAATGCCCAGCTGCCGGTGCTGCACGGAGGACCGGTCCAATTTAAATACGCATCTTGGGCGGCATACGCGCAGGATGAGTGGAAAGCACGCCCCGACCTGGTGTTTACGTTTGGGTTGCGCTACGACTACTTAACTCAGCCGAAGACAATAGATGGCCGACTCTGGAATGCTCTCGATCTCAAGAATCAGAAGTGGATCATCGGCGCTGCAGAGATGCCGCCGCGCTGCAGCGTGGCCCAGTCGGCTCCCTGCATCCCCGATGCCTTTTTCAGCGATCCTCACTTCAACAACGTGATCCTAGCCGGCAGGGACAACTTCGGACCAAATGCCATCAAGGATAATTGGGGTCCGCGTGTAGGTGTCGCCTGGTCGATAAATCCCAAGACTGTCATTCGCGCTGGCTACGGTCTTTACTGGGATAGTCTCCCGGCCAGAAGTCAGTACGCCCAGAACGATCTGGAAGCTACTGTATGGCCTGACGCCACGGCATTCTCCGGTTCAGCAAATACTCAGACCAATTTTCTTAACGGGACTGCGGCGAACATCATTCAGATACAAGGACAGGGGTTTGCAACTCCACTACCGACCACCAATCCCTGGAGCGTAGGAGGATTTCCTAACGATCCGAACTACAAGGATCCTTACTCGCAACAATGGCACGTTGAAGTTCAGCGCGAGTTGACGCCGACGACGATGGTCTCGGTAGCATACGTTGGTAGCAAGAATGGAAGATTGCCATTCTCCGGCTTCGCGAATGCAGCTCGACAAGCGTCGCCGAATGGAACTTCCAATGCGGCGATTGATGCTCTGCGGCTGATGCCCTGGGTAGGTGCCGGCCTGAACTTTACGACCAACATCGGGAACTCGAGCTACAACGCGTTAGAGTCGAAATTTCAACGACGCTTCTCGAAGGGTTGGAGCACGCTACTATCCTACACGTGGGGCAAGTCCATCGACGTCAGCAGCGGTTACTTCAACGTTGAGAATGGATTTGGCGGTCAGTCAACCATCCAAAACTACTACGACCAGAGTACGGCGCGCGGAGTGTCCTCGTATGACATCACGCACTTCCTTTCATGGGCCACTGTCTATGAACTTCCATTCGGGAAGAGCAAGCGATGGTTCACAAGTGGCCCAGCATCATGGATCCTTGGCAACTGGCAAGCCAACTATATTCTCCAGGCTCGGTCGGGCCAGCCTTATAACCTTACCGTGACCGGGGATCTTGCGAACCTTGGTGGCAGCAGCTCGAGTCAGGGATTGAGTACACCTAATAATTACTTGCGCCCGAATCTCATCGCCGATCCTTTTGTCGCAGGTCCTGTCCCTTCTAATCCGGATCCAGCGTGTGCGCGCACCATTTCGCAAGGTGGGAAAGCAGCCGACGCAGTGCGGACAACTACGACGTGGTTCAATCCTTGCGCCTTCGGCATACCTCAAGGAGCCTTTGGGACTTTGGGTCGGAATGTTTACCGCGGCAAGTCGGTTTTCAACACCGATCTTTCGCTTTTCAAGAGCTTCCCAATTCGTGAAGGAATGAGTCTGCAGCTCCGCGCAGAGGCATTCAATGTCTTTAACGTTCAGAATTGGAATGTTCCCAACCCGACCGGGAACAACAACATCGCCATCAATACTAATGCGACAACCATTGTAAGCGGTTCGGGTCGAATCACGGATCTCGCGCCCGGAACTACACCAAGACAGATTCAGTTTGGGATCAGATTCCTGTTTTGACGGGACCGGTTTCAGTCTTCCTAGTTGGTGTTTGAGACATAAGTCGTAATACAGCTTCTTAGTGACGGTTCGTATATTTCGTGGATCGTACTTAGCAGGAACAAACGATCCACGAATCACACGAACTAACACGAAGGCGTTGATCAGTAAAAATTTTAAGCAGAAAAGACCATGCCTCCTTACGATGATTTAGTGGGCGTGGTTTTTCAACAGACAGCAAAGGAAAGGAATGAGTATCAACAGAAGGGATTATCTAAAACTAATCGGCGCGGCTACTGCGGGTGCCGCCATGTCCAACGCTGTCACCGTGGGCTCGGCGCAGCAAGTTCCTGCACCGGCAAAAGAAGATCCCGCTGTAATCGCTGATCGGCAACGACGAATGAAGTGGTGGCACGAGGCGAAGTTTGGAATGTTCATTCACTGGGGACTCTACAGCCTTGTTGGGCGACACGAATGGGTTATGGAAATGGAAGGCATTCCAGCCCAGGAGTATGAGCAACTTGCCAAACGTTTCAATCCCAAACCGAATGCAGCTCGTGATTGGGCGCGATTGGCGAAACGGGCGGGACAGAAGTACATGGTGATGACTACGAAACACCACGAAGGCTTCTGTCTCTTTGACACCAAGACGACTGAATATTGCGCTCCCAGACAAGCAGCTGGACGCGATCTCGTTAAGGAGTATGTCGAAGCTGCGCGAGCTGAAGGCTTGCGCGTCGGCTTCTACTACTCGCTCATGGATTGGCACCATCCAGACGGCGCGCGTTGTGCTGAAGACGAGGCCGCTCGCAAGCGGTTCGTCGAATACATTCACACACACCTCCGCGAGCTGCTCACCAACTACGGCAAGATCGACATCCTTTGGTACGACGTTTCATGGCCATTGGATGTGAAGGGTTGGGAGTCTGAGCGGATGAATCAAATGGTCTTTCAACTCCAACCTGACATCATCGTGAACAATCGCAACAAACTTCCCGGCGATTTTTCAACGCCCGAACAGCGCATTGAAGCTGCGGATGTGGGTCGCGCGTGGGAAGCCTGCATGACCATGAATGACAGCTGGGGTTACCAGCGCAGCGACGATGCCTGGAAAACACCAAAGCAGGTTGTGCGAAATCTGATCACGTGCGCACACGACGGCGGCAACTACCTGATCAATATTGGACCAAAGGGAGATGGCTCGATCCCCGAAGAGTCGATTCGCATTCTTTCTACTGTTGGACAATGGATGGACAAGAATGGCGAGTCACTCTACGGGGCGGATCGGTGTCAACCAAACCGATGTCGATTCGGGAGCTTCAGCCGAAAGGGAAACACGCTGTATATGCATATTCACTTTTGGCCCGGCTCGACAGTTGCGCTCGCCGGATTGATGACAAAGGTTAAGTCGGCACGTCTTCTGGCTACTGGTCAGAATGTCGAGTTCGATCAGGATCCGTATCGCGTGACGTTTAAAGGATTGCCGGCTCAGGCTCCCGATAATCCTGTTTCAACCCTAGCAATCGAATGTGAGTCGGAACCAAAACAGGACAATATCTTCGTGCGCAAACGCGAACGAGGAAAAGTGTAGTTATCGCTTTGAATTTACTGGGAGCGCGGGCGTCCTCGCCCGCTTCTTCTGTCATGTTTCAAGTGGAACAGTGTGAGAGTGCGGGCGAGGACGCCGGCGCTCCCAGTAAGGATCTGCAGTTCAAACC
>JBKPAL010000078.1:0-4233 GCA_046726395.1 Acidobacteriota bacterium | reverse complement strand
GCGTGGGTCTGCAAGTATTGAAAGAAGCGTTCGAACTCTTGCTGCATCGCATCCATCTTCTCACGCATGTTGAGGATTATCTCAACGCCTGCGAGATTCACGCCCAGGTCGCGCGTGAGTGAAAGAATCAGTTCGAGTCGTTCGAGATCCGAATCGGTATACAGGCGTGTATTGCCTTCTGAGCGCGAAGGCTTCAACAGCCCCTCTCGTTCGTAAAGGCGCAACGTCTGCGGATGAATGCCATACTGATCCGCAACCGCGCTTATCGTGTATGTCTTAGCCTTACGCTTCATAGTCATTTCCGATTGCCGGTTACCAATTGCTGATAGTCAGTGACATCTTTAAAACCACGCCCTGCATAAAAAGAAAATTTCTACCAGCACCTCTCATAATCGACCTCACTCCAATCGGCAATTGGCGATCGTCAATCGTCAATCGTCAATCAATCCAGTCCCATTTCTACCCGAGGATTTTCCGAATTCATCTTCGAATACTGTCGCAACAGTTCTTTCGTCTCTTCGGAGATCACCTTAGGCAGCGTCACATGAACCTCAACGAACTGATCACCGCGCGCTCCCGGGTTCCGCAACGATGGTGCACCGCGCTCGCGCAACCGAAACTTTTGTCCTGACTGAGTGCCCGGTGGAATCCGCAACTGAGCTTTTCCTTCAACCGTTGGTACCTCGATCTTCGCGCCCAACGCCGCCTCGGGAACTGTAATCGGCACGGTCGCGTAAATATTGTCACCCTTGCGAGTAAAGTAGCGATGTGTCCCTACGTTTGTAATTATGTGCAGGTCGCCAGCAGGAGCCCCCATTCGACCGCCTTCTCCCTTTGCAGGAATTCTCACGCGCGATCCTGTTTCCACGCCTGCAGGAATACGGACCTTAACGTTCTCTGTCTTCGATACCGTCCCCTTCCCTTTACATAGCGAACACGGTGACCGCCTGCGACCGGTGCCACCACAATCCGCACACTCTTGGGAAAACCGTAAACGCCCACCCGCCTTCTGTACTTGGCCCTGACCCTTGCAGGCAGTACAGACCATCACTGGACCACCAATGTCTCCGGCACCGTTACAGCGCGGACACTGTTCTGACCGATTGACCGTGATGCTTGTAGTCAGTCCTCTGATCGATTCTTCGAATGACAACGAGAGCGGCATTTCAATGTCCGCACCCTTACGAGGCTGAGGTCGTGGGGGCTCGCGGTCTTTCGCTGAACCGCCACCAAATAGTTCAGAGAAGATGTCACGGAAACTGGTTCCACCGCCGGATGAAGTCGTGCCCCAGTCAAATCCACTGAAATCAAAGTTGGGAGCTGTACGACCTGATGATGGGCCAGCTGAACCCGGATAGCCGCGGGCAGCCGCGTCGGCAAGATTGTCGCTGTAAGAGCCAAACCGATCGTATATCGAACGCTTCTTAGGATCTGAGAGTACGTCGTGTGCTTCGGACGTTAGCTTAAAGCGCTCCTCGGCTCCCTTGTCACCGGGATTAACGTCTGGGTGGTACTTGCGTGCGAGGCGTCGATAAGCCTTCTTGATCTCTTCCGGCTTGGCGTTGCGCTTCACGCCGAGTACTTCGTAATAGTCTTGCTTCGCCATCTTGATAAACCGGTTGCCCTATCGCCAATTGCCGACTGGTCTGTACCTCAATCGTTCTTTAAAACACTCGATTCAGGCAACCTACCAATCGGCAATCGAAAATCACAATTTGCAACCTACGTTACTTGTTCTCGTCCACGTCAACGTACTCAGCATCGATGACGTTGTCGTCACCTCCGCTGCCCGATGCCCCCGCTGCGGACGCTTGATCGCCAGCTCCCGCCTCGCTTCCTTCAGCTGACGAAGCTGAGGTCTGCTGGTACAGCGCTTCAGCTAACTTGTGCGAAGCGGATTGCAGGTTGTTGAAAGCGGTGTTGAGTTTATCAATACCACCCTCAGCCAACGCTGTCTTCGCTTCAGCTATTGCGCTCTCTACTTCGCCAGCTACCGCGCCGACCTTTTCGCGGTTCTCGCTGAGCGTCTTTTCCATCTGGTAAGTAAGTCCGTCCAGACGATTCCGCGCCTCGATCTCCTCACGCTTCTTGACGTCGTCAGCCGCATGCGATTCCGCGTCACGCATCATCTTGTCGATCTCGTCTTTCGACAGCCCGGAAGACGCAGTGATCGTAATCTTCTGCTCACGCCCAGTGCCCATGTCTTTCGCGGAGACGTTAACGATGCCGTTCGCATCGATGTCAAACGCAACCTCTACTTGTGGCATGCCTCTGGGTGCCGGTGGAATTCCGACTAGATGAAACTTCCCAAGCGTGCGATTGTCGGTCGCCATTGGTCGTTCGCCTTGAAGTACATGCACTTCAACTGAAGTCTGGTTATCAGAGGCAGTTGAAAAGATTTCCGACTTGCGAGTAGGGATCGTCGTGTTACGCTCGATCAGTTTGGTGAAAACGCCCCCAAGCGTTTCGATTCCGAGACTGAGAGGAGTGACGTCCAAAAGCAGAATGTCCGTCTTCTCGCCCGAAAGAACTCCCGCCTGAACTGCAGCACCAATAGCTACGACTTCATCAGGGTTCACGCTCTTGTTCGGCTCTTTACCAAAGATGTCGCGAACGATCTGCTGTACTTTGGGAATTCTGGTCGAACCACCCACAAGTACGATTTCGTCGATCTTCTTCGCATCCACCCCCGCATCTTTGATTGCCTGTTCCACTGGCGCCTTCAATCGCTGAAGAATTGGATCAGCCAGCTGCTCGAACTTAGCTCTCGTGAGCTTCATCGCAAGATGCTTTGGTCCAGATTGGTCGGCTGTGACGAACGGCAGATTAATCTCGGTCTCCATCGTGCTGGACAGCTCAATCTTTGCCTTCTCTGCAGCCTCTTTGAGTCGCTGCAAAGCCATCTTGTCATGTGAAAGATCGATCCCCTGATCCTTCTTAAACTCATCAATAATCCATTCGATGAGTCTTTCGTCGATGTCGTCACCACCCAGGTGCGTATCGCCGTTCGTCGACTTCACTTCGACGACACCTTCACCAACTTCAAGAATGGAGATATCGAAGGTACCTCCGCCGAAGTCGAATACAGCGATCGTTTCGTCTTTCTTCTTATCAAGACCGTAGGCCAGCGCTGCTGCCGTTGGTTCGTTGACGATGCGCATCACTTCGAGTCCAGCGATCTTGCCGGCATCTTTTGTTGCCTGTCTTTGCGCGTCATTGAAGTAGGCAGGAACCGTAATCACGGCCTTTTCGACTTTTTGTCCGAGATAGTCTTCCGCCGACTGCTTCATCTTCTGCAGAATGATCGCGGAGATCTCCGGTGGACTCCATTCTTTGCCCCCCGCCACAATGCGGACATCGCCATTTGGGGACGCCTGCACTTTGTAAGGAACCTGCTTAATCTCTTCCGTCACCTCGTTGTAGCGGCGACCCATGAACCGCTTAATCGAGTAGACGGTGTTTTCGGGGTTGGTGACGGCTTGGCGCTTCGCCACCTGCCCAACGAGCCGGCTGCCGTCTTTTGTGAACGCCACCACAGAAGGAGTGGTGCGTCCCCCCTCCGAATTAGTAATTACGGTGGGCTCGCCGCCCTCCATGACGGCAACGACAGAGTTCGTCGTCCCCAAGTCGATACCGATAATCTTGCTCATATTCTCTTTCGCTCTCCCAAAATGTGTTGGCCGCCCAGCTCTTAGCCGACAGCCGTTCTCGCCCTCTTCACACACGGCTAAGGGCCTCGCCGATCATTCCTTTAATCGGCGGTCAATATAATATCTGAGTGTCTCATTGTCAACTTTTATCACGTTGCTGGGCGTAGCTTTAGGCGACAAAACCCTTGAACGGGGACACGGTTGACTTGTAACTAATCCGATCCGAGGTTTAGAGGCTCGATCCAGAAGCACCAGCTTGCCTCCTGTCTTCGTTCAGAAGGCGGGAAGCAAAAAAGACGTAGTGCAATCCGGACAGCGTTGCGAAGGCGAATACGGTGGTGTAGACCGTCGGCAGGTAATAACCGGTGCCATATGGAAAGCTCGCTGCAAACATCACTGCCCCTATGCCGACTATTTGAACGACTGTGCTGATTTTTCCGAGCCAAGAAGGCCGAAACCCACGGAAGCCAGTCATAATGTTGATTGCCGCAGCTCCGACGATGATGAACACGTCACGGCTAATCACTGCCACTGTCACCCAAAACGGGATCGGCAAGTGACTAGGAAGTGGCTGCGGGAACAC
>JBKPAL010000077.1:0-12572 GCA_046726395.1 Acidobacteriota bacterium | reverse complement strand
TACGTCGAACTACTGCGGCGAAACAAAAATTTTCGTCAACTATGGCTCGGTCAGGTAGTAAGTCAACTAGGCGATTGGTTCAACACAATCGCCCTCTACACCATCATTCTCAATCTCACAGGCTCCGGCCGCGATGTCGGATTGCTGCTCGTCGCCCGTTTCGTTCCGAGTTTTATCTTTGGCCCCGTCTCCGGAGTCATAGCTGACCGCTTTAGTCGGCGGTCCATCATGATAATTTCTGATGTGCTGCGGGCACTCGTTGTACTTGGGTTCCTCTTTGTGCGACGCGCTGATCAATTGTGGGTCATCTACGTGTTAACCGTAGCGCAGCTCGCACTCTCTACATTCTTTGAGCCAGCTAAAACCGCCGTCATACCCTCAGTCGTCTCAGACCGTGAACTAGTTCCCGCAAACGCAATAACATCAGTTACCTGGTCCGTAATGCTCACGCTCGGGGCAGCTATCGGTGGCATAGTCACCGGACGGTTGGGCACCAATGCGGCATTTATCATCGACGCGTTGACCTTCGTTCTGTCCGCCCTTCTCATCGCTCGCGTTCGCATTCCGAAGGGTGAGCCACGTCAAAAACAGAAACTCACGATAGGCAGAGCGCTTGGCATCAGTGAGACCATAGAAGGTGCTCGGTATGTCAAGAATCGCCCGCGGGTACTTGCCTTGTTGCTTGTGAAACCGGCATGGGGTTTGGGTGGCGGAATTCTTACCCTGCTGGCTGTTTTTGGCGAGCGAATTTTTCCTGTTGGCAAAAGTGCCGCAACAGGAATAGGAGTGTTGTTCGCAGCTCGTGGTATCGGCACAGCTGTAGGACCAATTGTCGCCCGCTGGTTCGCCGGTGAAGGAACCAAAGCGATGCAAGCCGCTATTGGCATCTCTTTTCTTATCGGCGGGGTTTTCTACATATTCTTCGGTCGGGCGCAAAGTTTCGTTTTGGCGCTGATTGTTCTGGGAATCGCTCATACCGGCGGCAGCATTTTGTGGGTTTTCTCAACCGTGCTTTTGCAACGCGGAGTTGAGGACCATTTTCGCGGTCGCGTGTTTGCCGCGGAGCTAGCCCTGCTGACGTTGACTATGGCTGCGTCGAATTACTTTACCGGAGAGATGCTGGACCGCTTCGGAATGTCACCGCGCCTCGTGACGGTACTCATTGGCATAATATTTTTGATTCCCGGTATTGTCTGGTTCGTCACTCAAAAATGGTGGGACAGGGGCAAGGAAGAAGTCATTGAACGTGTAATTAGTGCTGAGAATGATGATGAGGCGAGAACGGCTTCTGGTAAGGCGTGATCGTTGCGAACTCTGATGAAGATAAAGGTCGGAGTAATGGGATCTGCGGCTGAGGTTTCAAGCCTGGCGAACGCTGCTGTAGTCCAGCAACGAGCGATCGAACTGGGACAGGCAATCGCGTCAAGGCAGGACTTGATTCTCTTGACAGGTGCCACGACCGGTATTGTTTACTTGGTAGGCCTGACCGCCCATCAACAGGGCGCTCTTCACCTGGGTATATCCCCGGCAAGTTCAGAAACTGAGCACATCGAGGTTTATAGACTGCCTACTGATGCTTGCGATGTTCTGATCTACACGGGCTTTGGCCTGAAAGGGCGGAATGTCGTGCTGGTAAGATCTTGTGACATAGTCCTCTTCATTAGCGGCGGCATAGGCTCATTGAATGAGTTTACGATCGCCCACGATGAAGGACGCATAATCGGCTGCTTGAAAGGCACCGGAGGCGTAGCGGATGCTGCTGACTATCTACTGCAAAACTTCTCCCCCAGAACTAAACCCCAAGTAATTCAATCCAACAATGCTGGTCAATTGCTTGATGAATGTCTGAAGCGATTAGCAGCGCAGATGTAAATCGAGGTCATTGATGCTGGGCGCCGATCTTGTAGAAGCGCACTACTCCAAAATTCAGCTTGCGGCCGGGGACATGGACCACGACGAGTGGTTTCAGGCCGAACCGGTCTTGATTCATCATTACTGGTCCGGCGAAGTTGCACCAACGAACCGGCATGCCCAGGCAAGGATCCTCTGGAACGAGGAAGCACTATGCGTGCGTTTCGATTGTCGCCAGGACGAACCACTTATTGTGCATCCAGCGCCACAAACAGATAGAAAGACGATAGGACTGTGGGAACGAGATGTAAGTGAACTCTTTTTAGCTCCGGATGCTAGCCATCCCGATCATTACTACGAGTTTGAAGCAGCGCCTACTGGAGAATGGCTTGATCTCGAAATCGAGATGACAGCAGATGGACGAATAACTGACTGGGACTTTCAATCCGATATGAAGACGGCGGCGCGGATCGCTTCAAGCAGAACCGTGATCGCAATGTGCATCCCCTGGACCAACTCGATTCCAAGGCCTCACCTCGGAGACGAATGGCGCGCAAACCTCTGCCGCTGTGTTGGCGATGGGCCAAACCGCGGGTACCTTGCGTGGCAACCAACTTACGCGGAAGTACCTAACTTTCATGTGCCTTCCGCTTTCGGCCGGATCTCTTTTGTAGAATGAACTAGTCCGGGGGAGCGTGGTGAAGCACTCGATGAACGAAATCTGCGTAATGGGCCAGATCGGTTTCACTCGCCTGCGCGATTTTCACTCCAATCAGATAACCGGCCCTGTCAATGTCGTCTTCCAGTCCTTCATAGCGAAGGGGAATGACCTTCAGCTCAACTGGACCAATCGGGAGTTCCAAAACCAGTAGCAGGATGCGATCTTCACCTACGAGGTAATGCTCTCCAATGCGGATTGCTGGGACGACCAGCGCGAGGCCGTCAATGCTTACATCCCGGGTGTATCCCTCTACCCATGGAGAGCGACCGTTTGAGCTGAGCTTTCGGTTGGCGATTGTTAGCTTGAACTTGAGCCGGGCTTCACGTCGTTTCGCACGGCGCCGATTGCGTACAAAAGCGCGTAAGCGGGAGACGATTGTGCGAGCCAGCTCAGGCATTTCTTATAAGTATTCGCTTCCGGGTTGAAGTTTCTATTCTTGAGGTGGGGCACGATCCGGGCCGGGTAATCGCTGATTCATTCTAGATAGCTTGAATAGTGAGTGCAATAGCAAAAATCTGCGCGCTGGATTGTTGTGAAAACTTTGCAATTAAGGAGTTTGGGCGGCCGGAACCAACGGCTTACCGCCGATGTCGCTGCTCCGCATCCCAGCACCATCCATGTAGTACGACAGCTTCCCTGTTCGGCCATACTGCGCAGGCTCAGCCGTCGCCGACCAACTCTTTTTGTCGGCCGCGAGATTGACCCGAAATCGATAACCGGTGGTCTCAGTCCCCTCGAGGTCTTTGGGAATTAACCCCGCGGTAATCAACGCTGGCAGGTCAGCAAATTGGCCTTGATGTTCCTGACTGTAAACTACCTGGGCCAATGCGATCTTCTGCATCATATCGCGCACGTCATTATGATGAGTGTCTATGCGCGCATTGAAGAAGAAATCTCGACCAGCCTTTTTAACTATTTCTTGGTTTTCCTTGTCGCCAACGATCCAGCTCCCACCTACACGAATGAGGGTAACTGGTTCCGCCTGTTCCGGTTTGTCTTCCTCCTTGACTCTCACGAAGACGGTTGCCGTGTCACCGCTAACCTGTTCGCCTGAAAGATCAACCTTCTCCGGAATCGCCGAAGCAAGTCTTTCAAACTCGGGACGAAGATCATCAAACTCCTGCTGCGTGAGCTTCTGATACTTCGGACGTAGAGCTGCAAACTGTGCATCCGTCAATTCTTTGAACTGCGGACGAAAAGCTTGGAATTCTTGATCGGTCAGCCCTTCGATAGCTGGCTTGTAGATGGACATGGCAAACGCCTCACGAAATCGCTTTTCGTGAAGGGCTTTATAAAACTCGCGTACGGTGTCAGATGGAGAGCGTTGGGCATTCTGCGCAGATGCGCCCGATGTCCCGGTGGTTACAACAAGGAGCAATGCCATGAGTGAAACAAAATGACTGATAGTCTTGAAACTTGACATCAACTATTAATCCTCGCGCTTGTGTGAAGATGAAGTATGAGGCGCGCCTTATAGTAAACAGCGCGCCTCGAGGGGAACATGATACTGCAAGTTGGATCCTAAGCGCCGGTTCTCTTCGGCGCCAGGAGTTTCTCACGTCCCACCAAATACAGGATGATCATCAAAACAATGAATGGGATCATCGAAAGTAAGTCAGACCAACCGCCGTTGAAGAACGGGTTGTTTGTTCTTGACCAGTGCTCTATCAGATCGGCTCTGTCCTTCCAGAGGCCAGCAAAGAAGGCGATGAAGACTGCAGCCAGCGCACCTCCTGCAATGTAACCGGAAGCCATCAATACACCAGGGCTCTTGTCTGTCTCTGCGACAAACTCTTCCTCTGTCAGGTTCTTATCTTTGAACTTAACGCGGAGGTATTTATCGACCAACCACCGAATCATACCGCCGAGAAAGATCGGGCTTGATGATGAAAGCGGCAGGTAGACGCCAACCGCGAAGGCCAGCGAAGGAATTCCCGACATCTCCAACACGATGGCAATCATTACGCCGAGCAGAACGAGACCCCATGGCAATTGCTGGTTAAGAATTCCTTTGATGATATAAGACATCAAGGTTGCTTTAGGCGCGTCATACTTCGTAACAGAAGAAGTGCTATTCGGCAGTGTGCGATGTGTTCCATTTATGCCCGGGTCCACGTAGTAGACGGGCACACCTTGTGAATCGACGAGATACTTACCTGGCGGGCCGTTTTTCTCCTCAATCTTGTGCCAGGTTGCATACGCGGTATTGTCCAGGCCGGCCTGCACGCCACTGATCTTCTCCGGAGGGCCAAGTTTGGAAGTATCGGCGCGTAAGTCCGCCGGAAAGTTCCTCTCGACCTTTTGTACCACTTTGCCCGAATCATCGACGAGGTACTCGCCCGGGTCTAATCCAGGTATTGCATTTGCGCCTGGTTCGTTCTTCAGGAGTCGATAGTTGCCGCCATCCTTAGGCTTAATCGAGTCAGTGTAAGCAGGAAGAGAAGCCAGTCTTGCACTGTCAACCTGAACCGATTCAGTTACAGCAGAAAAACTGGTCTGAGGCACATACACCGTACTCTCATGATTGAGCCGAAGAAGAATGGGTCCGAGGATTAGGGCCGATGCAAGCGCTCCAACCAGAATAGCTATCTGCTGGTATTTCGGAGTGGAGCCAACTAGAAACCCGGTCTTAAGATCCTGTGAAGTTGTTCCACCGTTAGACGCAGCGATACAAACAATGCCGCCGATTGAAAGTGCAGTCACGTAATAAGCGGGACCAGTCCAACCAACTATCAGAAAGATCAAGCAGGTCAGCAATAGCGTCGCTACGGTCATGCCGGAGATTGGATTTGAAGAGGAACCAATCTCCCCCGTAAGCCGCGAGGAAACCGTTACGAATAGAAAGCCAAAAGCAATGATCAGAATTGCGCCGAGAATATTGAATTGCAGATGGAGTTGCGGCAGCAGAACGATAATGCCTATCAGCGCAAGCACTCCACCCACCACAATCTTCATGGACAGGTCCTGATCGGTTCTGGGCACGTTAGCTGCAGCTCCCTGACCTCCGCGAAGGTCACTCAAGCCTCCTTTTAATCCGTGCCAGATGGTGGGCAACGAGCGAAAGAGACTGATGATGCCGCCAGCTGCGACCGCCCCTGCGCCAATATAGAGAACGTAAGCACCGCGTATCGCGTCAGGCTCCATCTCACTAATGGGAACAGTTCCCGGTGCCAACGCAGTGGTAGACCCCTCGCCGAAAAACTTGATTGCCGGAATTAACACCAGATAAGCCAGCACGCCACCTGCACACATGATTGAAGCGATTCGAGGGCCGATGATGTAGCCCACACCCAGCAGCGCCGGGGAAATCTCGGCGGAGATTGAACCGGCCTTGAACGGCGCTCCGAAAATCTTGCTCGGAACATCTTTCCAGAATTTCAGTGCTGCCATCGAAATCTGATAGACCAAACCGATTCCGAACCCGGTAAAAATAGTCTTTGCTCCTGAGCCGGCTTCATCGGCCGCTCCGGCTTTAACTTTGTATGAAGGGTCAGCAACGGCGCGTGATTCTTCGGACGCACCAGCTTTCAACACTTCAGCACAAGCGGTTCCTTCGGGATACTTCAAGATTCCATGTTGTTGAACAATGAGCGCGCGCCTCAACGGAATCATCATCAGGATTCCCAGAAGGCCTCCCAAGACGGCCACAAGCATTACCCGCGTGAACTCGAGGTCAAACCCCAGAATCAGGATCGCGGGCATCGTCACTCCCACTCCGAATGCGATCGACTCACCAGCAGAGCCTGCGGTCTGCACAATGTTGTTCTCAAGAATTGTGGCGTCGCGTATGCCAATTTTTCCGAGCAAACGAAATAGACTGATCGAGATCACCGCAACTGGAATCGAAGCGCTGACCGTAAGACCTACCTTCAACACGAGCCACAGTGAAGAGGCACCAAAGATCATGCCGAGCAATGTACCGATGACCAGTGGCAACACTGTCAACTCGCGTATTTGTACGTTTGTGGGAATGTAGGGACGGAAGGTAGCTAACAGGGGATTCTCGAGGGTCTCAGCTTTGGCTCCGATTCGATCCGGAAATTCATTTGCACCGATGCTTTCAGTGGACATCCGTGTTTGACCTCCAACAGATTTTGATACGGGGAGTGCGCGGGGACGAAAATGACGGGCGCTACTTTACACGCGGGCGCCTCGCTTCGGCAAGGAGATGTACTTAGAAAAACCGCGAATTCTCAAGCATTTTAGCCGAATTCTAAAACCTTTGAGCCGGATACAGTGATAAGGGTTGCCAGTGCAAGTTGTGGCGCAAGGTAAGCAATTGGTACCGCAGTCGGGCAAGCGTTCCATAGGAGCATTGCACCAGAATCGCGCAGTTGGGAAGGGGCAGTCGATGCATTCTTAAGGTTGAGTGCCAATCAGTATCATGGTCAGTTATGCCTGCTGCTGCCAATCCTTGTGCTGAATCCCCGTTCCCAACTGCGCTTTTCAAACTTGAATAACCTTCTTCCAACTGCGAGATTCTGTTACGCACTTCATACTCGGACATTACTTCGATTAAACTCGGCTCGTCTTTCCACTCCGCCAGCTCCGGAACACTCATGCGTTTCAAACTCTCAGCAGTACTTGCGCTGTTCGTCTGTATAGCGCCTTTCAGTCTCTCCCAAACAAATTTAGCGCCAACATCACCGAGCACAAGCATACCTGCACCAGCCGAGGTACTGGGTTTCACTCCTGGCGACGATCGCAAGCTTGCGAGTTGGAATCAGGTTCTTTCGTACTTCGACAAACTCGACCAAGCAAGTGACCGAGTCAAGTTTGAGGCGCTGGGCAAAACGACGATGGATGTGCCGTTCGTAATGGCGACTATCAGTGCGCCGGAAAATCTGGCGCGGTTGGATGAGTACAAGAAAATTCAGGATCAATTAGCCGATCCAAGGAAGCTGGGAGCTGCGAGTGCGCGCGACCGGAAGGCAGCCGAACTCATTCGGCGCGGCAAAACGATCGTGTTAATAACCTGTGGCATTCACTCCACAGAAGTTGGTTCGTATCTTTCGAGCATGCTAATAGCGCACCGGCTCGCTACTTCAAACGATCCAGAGATTCTCAACATTCTAAAGAACACCATTGTCTTGCTCGTGCCGTCTCTTAATCCTGACGGAGTGGACATCGTTAAAAACTGGTATGACAAAACGCTGGGCACGCCCTACGAAGGTACCAGTCCTCCCGAGCTCTATCACAAGTACGTGGGCCACGATGACAATCGAGACTGGTACTCATTCACGCAAGCAGAGACAAAGATCACCGTAGACAAGATTCTCAACGTATGGCATCCGCAAATTGTGCACGACATTCACCAGCAGGGTGAGTTTGGTTCTCGACTCTTCTTGCCTCCGTACATGCCGCCGGTTGAACCGAATGTTCCGAAGCAAATTGTCGAAGGTTATACGGAGTTGGGGAACTGGATGGCGGCCCAAATGCGAGCGCAAGGTTTTCAGGGAATCACTACAAACTCAACTTACGATGCGTGGACACCTGCGCGCGCGTACTCGCATTACCACGGCGGTGTACGAATCCTTTCTGAAACTGCCTCAGCACGAATAGCCAGTCCCATCACAGTTAAGTTCGATCAATTGAGATCGCGTGAGGGCTATGACCCACAGAAAGAGTCAGACAAGTTTGGTCCGGTTTGGAAAGGTGGGGAGTGGAAGCTTCACGACATCACAAACTATATGACGACAGCGGCGTTCACGCTCTTAAAGCACGCCGCTCAAAATCGCAAACAGTGGCTGCACACGTTCTATGACATCGGACGAAAAGCGGTAAGTCCTCCTGCTAAGGGACAGATATTCGCTTACATCATTCCGAATAAATCCGGCGACTGGCAAACCCTTCGTAATCGCGATGCGTTGCTGAACATTCTGGACAGAGCCGACGTGGAAGTCGTTAGAACTCGCGCGTTTACATTTCACGGCCGACCTTATGAAGAGGGAACAGCAATAATCAAAATGGACCAACCATACGGTGAGTTCGCGAAAGCGTTACTCGAACGTCAGTCGTACCCGGATTTGAGAGACAAACGAGGGCATCCGATCGCGCCGTACGATGTGACTGCACATACGCTTCCGTTGCTCATGGGCGTCGAAGTGGTTGCTGCAAGATCGCCCATCACTTTTCGTCGTCAGGTCAGTGGCTTTGGTCAGAATGGAGGATACGGGTGTGGTGTCCCCGAACCCACGTATGGTTTGTATCGTTCTTGGGTGCCTTCGATGGATGAGGGATGGACTCGTTGGATTTTTGAACAACGAAATGCTTTGCGGCTCTGCTTCAATTATGAGCGTGTCACGGATCGTGAGATTCGTGCGGAGCAGTTGAGTAAATACAACGGCATCGTAATTCCGGATCAGAGTCCCTCTGCACTGCTCAATGGGCATGCTCGCAATAGGATGCCGGAGGAGTTCACGGGCGGATTAGGTGATGACGGAGTGAAGGCACTGCGTCAGTTTGCCGAAAAAGGAGGTACTGTTGTCTTCCTGAATCGCGCGTCTATTTTCGCCATCGAACAGTTCAAGCTTCCGATAAAAAATGTGGTTGGAGGATTACCTCGGACAGATTTCTACGTACCAGGTTCGATCCTGAGACTCGAGTTAGACACAACGAATCGTATTGCCGCCGGAATGCCTAAGGAGTCGATAGCGTGGCTTGAAGAATCACCAGTGTTCGAAGTGTTGGACAAATCAACCGACGGCGTCGCTCCAGCTGATGTTCATATCGTGGGATGGTATCCGCGCGACAAAGATCCGCTGCTTTCCGGATGGTTGCTCGGTGGTAACCGCATCAAAGGAAAGGCAGCTCTCGTGGAAGTCAAGTATGGCAAAGGACGGCTGATTCTTTTCGGATTCAGGCCGCAGTACCGGGCGCAATCGCTTGCAACATATCCGTTATTCTTCAATTCCCTGAAATGAATACGGAACCGGTTGCGGTAGGATCTATGTGAAAACTCAACCCTCTCATTCTCCCCAAGCTTCAGCTTGGGGTCACAGCGCCCGACCGAGACCGGCGAAACTGTTTCGAAGGATCATTCGATGCAGCGGTGCGACAATACCTGACGGCGTGTGGTCGCTCGTTAAAAGAGGTGAACGTGACATGGTGTGAGAAACCGTTGAAACGGTTACATGTTCTTGGCCGAGCTGGGCGCCAAGCTAAAGCTTGCGGAGAATGAGAGGGTTGAGTTTTCAAACAAGCTCGGTACCGACCGGACGTTATCCGCCCTTCGGTTCTTGAAACTTTCGATTCGCCCTAGCGTATACTTAGTTACACGACATGCGGCAGCCCGAGGGGTGAATGGCGGCGCTGCTTGTCGGGCCGAAATGGTCACCCTTCTCATCACTTCGTTCGTCATCTTAGGTTTTCTGGTCCTAGCGATTTACCTTTTACAAAAGCCAAATGCGCCTCCGGAAGACCGACTCTTAACTCCACCTGAACACCGTAGTCTTTTTTCAGATCAAGTTCAGTCTGTTCAATCTGAGGATGGAAAAGAAAGTTCAACTGTGCAACGTGCGGAGATTATTGCGCGCGCAAGGGTTGGTGCTCACACGCTTTTGCCAGAAGCCAAAGCGCTTTGTGACGCACACTTCTATGAAGAAGTACTCAATCTTCTAACTGCTGGCGCCACGCGTCCACAACTGCTGTCGCTAGCTTCTTATATCGTTCGCCACGATTTACCGGTCAACAAAACACTCGCGGAGAAATTTATTGAATTGTGGCGAGAAACTCCTGATAGAGAATCGACGGCGAAGATGCTGCACCTGGCTGCACTCTCGGATAATGCTGAAACATATCGGTCTGCAGTTACGTCGGCGTTGGACTATCATCGCAATGGGAAACTGTCGACGATAACGAAAGAGGAACTGAAGGCAATTATCGAAGGCGAATACTGGCTGCTGTCAGCGAACACGCGTAGTTCAGGAGCTGGTTTCGTACTCAAGCAAGCTCTAACAAACGCTCGGCACGAGCTGGAGGCGGCTCACGAGCGTTAACCACCACCTCCCTACCTTCTCTCGAAAGAGGTCTACAAAATGAACGACATTGATGTGCTCTCGCTCCTGCCGATGCTAGTAGGTGCGTTGATCCTTTTCATCTTTTTCCTCGTGGTTGTCCGACGAATCTTCGTGAACGTGGGACCCCAGGAGATCGCTATCAAGGAACGGCGATACCTCGGAGCAAAGATGCCGCCGGGAAGAGTTGTTGCGACCGAAGGCGAAGTGGGCATTCAAGCCGACGTACTCAAACCGGGATTGCACCTGATCAAGTTCCCTTTCGAAAAAGTCGTAAGGAAAGTGCCTCTGATCGAAATCGGAGCCGACGAGTTGGGCATTATTGAAGCTGTTGATGGTGAACCAATGCCGGCAGGCAGAATCTTCGCACCCGATCGCGCTCAGAATGCACACAACAATTTCCAGGACCCGATCGCGTTCATCAAACAAGGCGGTGTGAAAGGAATTCAGCTACGAACACTTCCGCCGGGTTTGTGGCCCATCCATCCTTATCTGTTTCGCGTCTCAGTGGCGAAGACCACGGTCATACCTCAAGGCAAGGTGGGTATCATCATCGCTGCAGATGGTGGCGCGTTAGATCCCGGTCGCTTGCTCGGTAAAGCGATCACCGGACATAGAAACTTCCAGGACGCGGAGAACTTCATTGCCACCGAAGGCCAGAAAGGACCTCAGGTCGACATCCTCACTCCCGGTGTCTACCGAATATTGACGCAATCAGCGCCGATTACCGGCGAGTCCGACGTAAAGCCCGGCTTATTCAGCGTGCGACTCTACGACGCTACGATCATCAACGAAAACCAGATCGGTCTCGTCGAAGCACTCGATGGCGCCCCGCTGAATCCGCGCGACTACGTAGCTGAATCGTTTGAAGGTCATGACAATTTTCAGGATGGCCACGAGTTCATCGGCAGCGGCGGTCAACGAGGTCCGCAAAAGGACATCCTCTTGCCGGGCACTTACTACATCAATCCACTTCTGTTCAAAGTGATCCCAGAGACGGCGAAAGAAGTGAAACCCGGCGAAGTCGCTGTGGTCGTGTCGAACGTAGGTAAAGATCCTTCAGAAGAAGTGCGGAAAGAGATGGCCGCAAAAGTTCGCGCGCGCATGGAGCGTGAAGAGAACGAACAGGCGCAGGAATCTGCAGCTCGTCTCGACAAGATGGACGATCATCGAAACATCGATGAGATCAAAGCCGATCTCATGTCGGGCGACCCGGCTGATCGTCGTCTGGATGAAGGTGCGCACGAGGCCTACGTTGTGCCAGAGGGCTATCGCGGTATTCAAGAGACCGTGGTTGGTCCTGGCAGGTACTACGTAAACACATTGGCAATCACTCCGATAATCATCCCTACTACAAACCAAACGGTTGAGTGGACCGCCGGTGAAGTAGCGAACACGTTCAATCCATTCGAGGTGATCTCGAAAGATGGGTTCACGATGCAATTAGAAGTGCGCGTGGTCTTTCGTGTGAAACCGGAAGATGCGCCGTTCATGGTCGCGAAGATTGGCGGCATCGAGAGGCTAATTCAAAATGTGATGCATCCATTGATTGACTCGATCTTCCGCAACCAGGCATCCGAATCCTCCGCAATGGCTTACCTGCAGAACAGGCATGAAGAGCAGGAACGAGCTGAAGCGCGCGTACGAGCCCACTTGCTGAAATATCACGTGGACGTAGTCAACGTTCTGATCTGCCACATTCATCTTCCTGAAGAACTGATGAAGACGCAGACCGAGAAGATTCTCGCGGAGCAAAAACAGAACATGTTCAACGCACAACGTGAGGCTGAAGAGAAGCGGATTCAACTGGAGAAGACAAAGGCCCATGCTGATAACCAGAAAGATTTAATGGCAGCTACTGTGGGCGTTGAGATCGCGGGCAAGCGCGCCGAGCAACGCAAGGCCGAAGCAGATGGCGAGGCGCACTACATTCTGCAAACTGGTAAAGCGGAAGCGGAGCGAGTGCGAGCGATGGGTGAGGCTCA
>JBKPAL010000076.1:0-3761 GCA_046726395.1 Acidobacteriota bacterium | reverse complement strand
GTGCCAGTACTTCCAGAGGTCGAACCAGTTCCGGTCCGATCGTTAGACACAACGCTGCTGTCGAGAAAGATGAAAGAGAGTGGTGACCGGCCCCCGCTCTCCGCGGCGACCAAGAGTGGTAACTCACGTACTTGTTTCTCGCTGACGTTAAGTTGCTGAACGGGATTATCGGTCTGCAGTACTGGTGCGGCTTCAGTAGAGACGGTCACCGTTTCCCCAACCGCTCCAACTTCAAGTTTCACGTCGACGGTTCGAGTAACCTGGACTGCAACCTTAATGTCGTCCACCGTCGTCGACTTAAAGCCCGAAGCTTCAACTACGATTTTGTATACAGCCGCCGGTACCTGAGGTAGTGTGAAGTTGCCCTCATTGCTGCTGGTTGTTTCGCGAACTTCATTTGTCTCGACGTTCGTTGCAGTTACTTTCGCCTGTGCGACAACGGCACCATTTGCATCAGTGACCCTGCCGGTAATTGTGCCGCGATCGCTCTGAGCAAACAGATATGACGGCGTTAAGAGTAATAAGAGCGCGCTCAAGATAAGGAGAGCAAACTTGTGGGATTTCATGGCGACCTCTCAGAATTGACCTAACGCAACCCGTTGGACTGAGTTCGGGTAGAGACAGCAATTCAACCAGAGTTCTCTGGTTTTACTGGTGCTCCCGTACGGGAGCCTTATGGACGCTATCTAATTGGCGACTAACAGGGGGAGGTGGACTAACCGTGTACTTAGAACCGCTCAAAACTGCCGGGATTCACTTGATTGCGAAGAACAGTAAAGCAACTTTTTGGTAAACTGGCTGCTCATTTACACCACAAATGAGCATGCTGTCAAGATATATTTGACCATTTTGACCAAAATTGCAGGCTAATGCGGACTTTTGGAGTGCGCCGACAGAGCGAAGCGGCGACGGCGCTTTTTGTGGTGCTGAAGACCGGGAGTGAGTTCAAGAGAAGATCTAAAGCGGTGTCGGCGCTTCGCTCTGCCACCGCACTCCGAGGGCTTTGTGGGTTCCCGCTGCTATTAGAACACCGATGTCGATGAAGACTCCGAAGACCACGGCGCATTTTTGCAGGTGGACGGCAATCTTCAGTGTCATTCTGTTTGCATCGATAGGAAATCGTTTTGATGATCAACATAGTTCGCCACCGTCGTTGGAACTCCAGGGCGATATCCGTCAGGTTCACGATCCAAGCATTATCAAATCCGGAGACACTTACTACCTCTTTTCAACTAGAGCCGGAATAAGTATCAGGTGTTCCACCGATCTGTTGCGTTGGAGATTATGCGGCGATGTGTTTGCGCATCTTCCGGAGTGGGCTGTGAAGGACATACCCGGATTGAGAGGCTTGTGGGCTCCAGACGTGTCGTACTTCAATGGCAAGTATCATCTTTACTACTCGGCCTCGACCTTTGGCAGTAATCGCTCGAGCATCGGTCTGGCTACAAACTCGACCCTTGATCCAGCTAGTGACAAGTATCGGTGGGTGGACCAGGGAAAAGTGCTTGGATCACTAACCTCTGATGACTGGAATGCGATCGATCCCAACATTGTCTTTGATGAGAAGGGTGAACCCTGGATCGCGTTTGGCAGTTTTTGGAGTGGTATCAAGCTGCGGAAGCTCGATGTGACAAGTGGCAAACTCTCTTCTCAGGACCAGACGCTCTATTCACTAGCAAGTCGAGAACGAACGTCGCAGCTACCTGGTGCAATTGAAGCACCTGCGATCATTCGCAGGAACGGCTTCTTCTATCTCTTCGTCTCTTTTGATTTCTGTTGCCGCGGCAAGAACAGCACGTACAACATACGTGTGGGTCGAGCAAAGACGATTACAGGACCGTACTTCGATCGGAGCACTAAAGCGATGCTGGAGGGAGGTGGAACACTGGTCGTCGAAGGTGGAGGCCGTTGGGCTGGACCAGGCCATTGCGCAATCCTGCAAGAGAAGAATGGCGACAAGCTGGTCTATCACGCCTATGACACCGACTTCGGCGGCGTGTCTACGCTGCGGATCGCTGAGTTGCAGTGGGATTCAGAGGGTTGGCCGGTAATACAGCCGATACAGAACCGGGGGCGGTAGCGACCGGATGCTATGCTCAATGTCCAATTCTGCATCAAGATTGTGTTCAGCATCCGTTCCGGTACAGTAATCAAGCTCGACGAACAACTATTCCCTTGGCAATGAACGGTTCGATTTGTTCGTCTGTCGCGCCTTTGTCGGTAATGAAGATGTCGACACTATCAATTGGACAAATCAGTGCAGTACCTATTGCTCCGATTTTTCTATGATCGGCGACGACAATTTTTTTGCGAGCTTGCCGCATGATCGCGCGATGGACAGCAGCTTGATCGGGATAGTTGGTCGTCAATCCGTGCTCAATGTGGATGCCATCGACTCCGACAAAAACTTTATCGACGAAGATCTCTTTGACACTCTCAATCGCCGCCGCTCCCACCAGCGCAAACCAGTCGCCACTCAGAAAGCCACCAGTGACAATCACCTTGAGGTCATCTCGATGACTGAGCTCCATTGCGACGTTGACCGCATTGGTCAAGACCGTGATCCCCTTGTGTAGACAGATACTGCGGGCAACCTGCGTGGCAGTCGTACCAGCTCCGATTGCGAGAATCTCACCGTCGCTGACGAGCTCAGCGGCGACAAGTCCGATCCGTCGTTTCTCCGCGCTGCTCTTCCGCTCCTGTTCGTGATAGTAGGAAACGTGGCGGAAGGGTTCGTAGAGTAAAGGCTGAATAGAGACTGCTCCGCCGTGGCTTCGCCGCAACATGCCGCGTTTCTCTAAGTCGGTCAAATCTCGCCGAACTGTTGCCGGCGACACTTTGAGCCGCTTCGCCAATTCATCTACAGCTACTTCGCCAGAGCGCAGCAGTTCCTGCAAGATCAGTTGTGCGCGTTTCTCCGTGGCGGAAGGTGCATCTGCCATACATTCCTACCTCTAGTTGAAAAGTGAGGGGTTGCGGTCCAAGAGCGGCGATGTGGTGAGATGAATGATCGCTACTAAGTGCCTGCGTAAAGCTGAATTGCTTTCGCGGCGCTTCTTGGAAAGACGGCATATTACGGAGGCCACATATTCCCGTCAAACCGTAATGTGACGGCGGAGCCCTGCGATCTTCCTAATGGCCTTAACGGAAGGGCGAAGCCACTCTCAAATCAAACTTCTGCCGTCTGCTTTCTTACTTCTGACTTCTGAATACTGATCTCCTGACTTCTGACCTGTGAGCTCTGACATCTGACCTCTGAGCTCTTATCTCACTGCGGTGGGTCGACCAATTTGAATACCACCGTCTCGCGAGTACGTTCTTTCCCACGCAGCTCGTCCGCTCGGTCAAACATTCTCTTCGCAGCCGCCTTGTCACCCAGCTTCGAATAAACGAGGCCAAGCTGATAGCTAGCTCGCAAGTCTTCCGGGTTTAGGTCCACTGCTCGTTCTAGTGCGGCTCGTGCGTCAGCGTCGCTCCCTCGCTCTCGGTAGATTGCACCGAGTGCTGCATGCGCGGCAGCATGGTCCGGCCGCTCACGAACCACTCGCTGCAACAGTTCGACTGCACGGTTGTGATCGCCAGTTTCTTCTATAGTCAGAGCGAGCAGAAATTCGGTGTCGGGATCTGCCCTCAACTCAAGGCTGCGTTGCAGTGCTGTCTGAGCTTCGGGGAACTGTTTCAGGTTATGCAATGCAGCGCCGAGCAGGTATAGGCCTAGTGGCTCGCTTGGACGCAATTCAACGTAAGTTCTCATCAAGCGT
>JBKPAL010000075.1:0-5878 GCA_046726395.1 Acidobacteriota bacterium | reverse complement strand
CGTCTCGCACCTCAGCATTCATTGGAATCTCGCGGTTCCTTTTGCCTTTGGTGTGACTTGCTATAACAAGTCCGCGAGAAAAGTCGACTTGATGGCGCCGCAAGTCAAGCAATTCTCGTTTTCGAAGACCGGTACCGAGAGCCACTATGACCAACCGCTTCAAGTGTTTGAGTCTGCCGGTGAGCGCGCTGAACAGCCGCCCCTCTTCTTCATGTGACAGGTAGCGATGTCGTTCGTTGTCTGGTCTGATCAGCTTCACTTGGCGGCAAGGATTGATGTTTATGCGCCTATACTTGATAGCCAATTGGAACACACTACTTAGGAACTCGAGATGGCGATTCACATCCGCCTGGCTTCTCTTAGTACCTCTCCTAGTGATTGAATTGGCCAATTCTATTTTGAACTTTTCGATCATTTCAGCAGTGATTTCGCGAAGACAGTTGTTACCAAAACGCGCTATAGCAACTTTGCTTCGCGAATCATCATTCTTGAACGACCGTTTGTTCGCTCTTGGTCCCCGATCGAGCAAATGTTTTACATGAAAATCGGAAAGCGAGAGTGCTTGTTAGCAACGAGCCGGTTTTGCTGTGGCGATTGTGACCGCCTTAATCCATATTGGGAAATCACGTCAATGCTTGTACCCAATACCGTTTTACAAAATCGTTATCGTTCGGCGGCTAGGTGAGGGCGGGATGGGAACGGTTTATGAGGCAAAAGCCCTGCGTCTGAATACTGTCGTCGCCATAAAATAGACCCATTTTTTAGATAAAAGTTTACGTAAGCAATTTGAACGAGAGGCCCACTATTTTTGTTGACGGTCGTTCTAGATTGCGTTAGTTTGTCGCCTCCACTGAACATCCTGTAGGCCCAGTTTTAGTTCCCCCGACAAATCCTGCGATCTTGTCCCAAACAGAAGCTGTTTTCTTAAAGTAGGAGTCCTTATGGCCAGGCCTAATCTACGAGCGGTATGCTCCTTCATTCTTCTCTTCACCCTCGCCTTAGGCCGTTTCTTAATTGATCCGGTGCCGGGCTCAGCAAAGGACTTTGGCCACAGCAGTGCTCTTAACCGTTCTACCGCATGGTCGAATGTGGTGGTACCGGAATATGTTGGCTACCTCGACTATGCCAACTGCAGCGACATTGGAGGGTGGGCAGCAGACGTTAATGGCCTCAATACTTCAGTTGATGTTGATATCTTTGACGGCGCTAACAGGATAGCAACCGTAACGGCTAACATATCGCGTCCCGATGTTGGCGCTTATCTCGGCGACAATGGCCTGCATGGCTTTAATATTTCCACACCCGCGACACTGCTGGATGGTCAGGCTCACTCAATCACCGCAAGAGTTGCTGGCTCGAATACCGATCTCTCCAACAGTCCAAGGTCCCTTACGTGCACTACAAGTAACGCCAATCATGTTGGCTATCTCGATTATGCGAATTGCAGTGTGATCGGTGGCTGGGCTGCCAATCTCAACAACCTGAATAGCTCGGTGAGCGTCGACATTTTTGATGGCAGCAACAAGATTGCCACGACTATCGCTAATCTATACCGGCCAGATGTAGGTGCCTTTCTCGGCGACGACGGTCTGCACGGCTTTAATATTTCAACACCGGTAGCTTTGAGGGACGGCCAAACTCACTCCGTCACTGCCAGAGTAACGGGGGAAACCGCCGACCTTCTAGGGACTCCGAAAAACATTACATGTAGTGCGACAGTGATCACGCAGGCCGACGCCGTGCGCTTCCTCGAGCAGTCGACGTTTGGGCCGACGACACCGCTGATCACACAAGTACGAAACGTCGGGTTCGATGCTTTCCTGGAGGAGCAATTTAATACGCCAGCTTCGAGCTATCCCACTTTGCCGCTCTTCCCCACGACGCCGCCAACGGACTGCCCGACCGGCTCCATCTGCAGAAGAGACAACTATTCGATGTATCTCTTGCAGAATCGTTTCTTCACAAATGCTCTCTACGGCCCCGATCAATTGCGACAGCGCGTGGCATTTGCTCTCCACCAGATCATAGTTGTATCCGGCGTCGACATTACTCAGCCTAGCTGGATGGCTCCGTATCTGCAGACACTTGACCGAAATGCCTTTGGCAACTTTCGACAACTGCTTTACGAAATCACGCTCAACCCTGCGATGGGCAATTATCTGGATATGGCCAATAACACGAGGACCAATCCCAATGAGAATTACGCCCGGGAAATTCTGCAGCTCTTTTCCATTGGAACAGTAAGGCTCAATCAGGATGGGACCCTTCAACTGGACGAGCTTGGGCAGCCAATTCCGACCTACGATCAGAACACAGTCAACAATTTTGCGCGTGTTTTCACTGGGTGGCGGCTTGCTCCTCCGCCTGTTGCAGGTACTCCAAACTATATCGATCCCATGCAGCCGAACCAGACTCAGCATGACACGGCGGCAAAGACCCTGTTGCGCGGTGTCACACTACCTGCGGGACAAACGGCAGTGCAGGACCTGAACGACGCGCTAGACAACATCTTTACTGACCCGAACGTCGCGCCATTTATCTCCAAACAGTTGATTCAGCATCTGGTCACGAGCAACCCCAGCCCCGCGTACGTACAACGGATCTCCAGCGTGTTTAATGATAACGGCGCGGGAGTACGCGGTGATCTGCGCGCCGTAGTGAGAGCGATTCTGCTCGATTCAGAGGCTCGAGGTGACTTAAAGACCGACCCTCGGTATGGCCATCTCAAACACCCTGCACAGTTGATCGCTAATCTACTGCGCGCCTTCACCGCCAGATCCGCAGACGGAACCACGACCAGTGACGGTTATCTCAATCCGCAGGCAGTCAATATGGGCATGGATCTCTTCCGTCCACCATCAGTCTTCAGTTACTTCTCGCCCGCTTTTGTTGTACCTCGAACACAAGGTGTACGTGGCCCGGAATTCGGTATCCTTTCGACTTCAACTACATTACGGCGTGCTAACTTTGTTAACACACTCGTTTTCTCTTCAATCCCAGTTGGCACCAATTCTCCGAATGGAACCTCTCTGGATTTCTCGGCGATCCAACCGCTCGCCGGTAACCCAGCGCAGCTCGTTGACGCACTCAATACTCTGATGATGCACGGCTCCATGTCTCCTGACATGCGCAGCAGCATCATCTCAGCGGTCTCGACAGTTTCCAGCACCAATCCGCTGAAACGAGCAAGAACCGCGGTATACCTGGTTGCCACTTCGTCACAGTATCAGGTGGAGAGATAGACATGGCACAATCGCGCAGAGAATTTTTGCGAACTACAGGGTGCGCCGCCCTCAGTGCAGCCGCCCTCTCATCGGGCATTGAGCGATTTGGTCTGGCTAGTGCGTTCGCGCAAGGGCCAGGTTATAAAGCACTCGTATGCATCTTTCTAGGTGGTGGGAACGACGGCAACAATATGGTCGTGCCGCTCAGCACAGCCGGATATGCTGCTTACGCGGCTGTGCGCAGCGCATCAGGCTTGGCTATTGCTCAGGCGAGTTTGCTACCCATCATCCCGCCAAGTCTGGCCACTGAGTTTGGGCTGCACCCGAGTTTGCTTGAACTGCAAACGCTCTGGTCACAGCAGAAGCTTGCAATCGTATGCAATGTAGGGCCGCTAGTGGTGCCGCTGACGAGGCAGGAGTATCAGGGCAACGCTCCTCGGCCTTACCAGCTTTTCTCGCATTCAGACCAGATTTCACAGTGGCAGACCGCAAGAGCAGACGTTACCAGCCCGAGTGGCTGGGGAGGGCGCACAGCTGATATCTTTGGCCTCAATCCCTCTGGTGTTCCAATGATTACGGCCCTAGCGGGAGGAATCTTTACAAGAGGTCAACTCACCTCGCCCCTTTCTATCGCGCCTGCCCCAACCTCGCTCAGTCAGGTTCTTGTGTTAACGGGTTTTGGTACTGCAGCCGATGAAATCGCGCGCAAAAACAGCATGAATTTTTTGCGTACGCTAGACCATGATGCAATACTCGTGGCCGCCACCAGTGATATCACTCAGCAGGCACTAGACGTCGGGCAGGCCTTTAATGTTGACCCGACTCTCACGACTGTTTTTCCTAACACCACACTCGGCAATCAACTAAAACAGGTTGCTAAAGTCATTAAGTTAAATCAGACGTCGCCGACACTCGCTCTGAACCGGCAGATCTTCTTCTGCTCGCTGGGCGGCTTTGACACTCACCAGAATCAGGTCGGCACGCAAGCCGGTCTACTCACGCAAGTCAGCCAGGCAATGAAAGCTTTCTATGATTCGACCGTTGAACTTGGTGTGGCGTCACAGGTTACTACCTTTACGCTTTCAGATTTTGGTCGCACGCTCCAACCAGCCGGGTCCGGTGGTATTGTGGGTTCGGATCACGCGTGGGGTAATCACCACTTTGTAATGGGCGATGGGGTACGAGGCGGCGAGTTTTACGGAGTGCCCGGACCGAACGGAACGGTATTTCCAACCTTACAACTTAGTGGTCCAAACGATACAGATAACAGGGGGCGCTGGATACCAACCGCATCGGTGGAACAGTACGCAGCAACGCTGGCCTCGTGGTTTGGCGTGAGTACGATAGACCTTTCGACTGTCTTCCCGCTGATCGGCAATTTTGCCTCGCGAGACTTGGGATTCATGTTGTGATCGCTCGTCCTAGCTGATTTGTTCAAAAAAAGATCTGCTTCCTGTCAGAGGGCAGGAAGTGACGCGCTTACGGATGTTTTTCCAAGTCTTCCTGCTGACCCAGTTTTCGCAACAAGACGAGAAAAGCACTTCGAATATGAAAGAGACCGATATACCTTCATTCTCGAGCGTACCTTTAACGTCGACGGAATAGACAGAAGGGTCAAGGTAACAATTAGGGCAAATAACCCCCTTAGGCGTCGATCTGCCCCCATTTGCCGTCGTCGGAAAAAACGCGGAATTGGACCATCTATTTCAAACAGGTGTTTGGGCCGAGCTTGAGAAGCTTCATCAGTAGCTCTCCGACGTCTCAGTTCTCAGACGCAATCGTTTCCGGTTCGAATGGAGCGGGGTCTACGAATGTTGCGGCTCTTTTCAATACACAACGCACGGTGTCGCGCGCAATCAGCAGTTCCTCGTCAGTAGGAATCACATAAACTGCACAGCGAGAGCCTCTCTTACTGATCAAACCTTCGTCCGTGTGTTTTCGATTCAGTTCCTCATCAAGCTCAATCCCAATCCATTGGAGGCCATCACAGATACGCGCCCGCACCTCCGGAGAGTTCTCGCCGATACCGCCAGTGAAGACGACTGCATCCGCGCCGTTCATCGCCGCGAGATATCCGCCGATGTACTTCCGCACGCGATAACAGAAGATTTCGATCGCGAGCTCGCTTCGGCGATCGTTTTCTTCGCGCGCTTCTGCCAGCAACTCACGCATATCACTAGTTAGACCTGAAATTCCCAACAACCCGGAGTGTTTGTTCATCAGGGTTTCGATCTCTCGCGTTGACAACCCTTCTTTCGCCGCTATGAATTCGATAATGGCCGGATCCAGATCGCCTGACCGTGTGCCCATGACGAGGCCTTCGAGCGGGGTCAGCCCCATTGACGTGTCAATCGAGTTGCCGGCACTGATCGCCGTTGCGGAACAGCCATTGCCCAAGTGGACCGTGATTATGTTCGTTGCCTCGCGCGCGATGTTGCGCATAACTCGATAACGGTAAGCGACATAACGATGAGAGATGCCGTGAAAGCCATAGCGACGCAGTCGGTACCGCTGGTATAGCTGATACGGCAAAGCGTAGAGGAACGCATGATCCGGCAACGTCTGATGAAATGCTGTATCAAAGACAGCAACCTGAGGTAGTCCTTCGCCAAATAACTTTCGCGTCGCGGAGATACCTGTCAGGTTTGCCGGAT
>JBKPAL010000074.1:0-8294 GCA_046726395.1 Acidobacteriota bacterium | reverse complement strand
ACCAGTATGCCTCTTAACGACGAAGCAGAAATGAAGCTCAAAGAGTTCTTGCGCCAGTCTTCCTTCAAGACTTCGGGTGGTGTGATTACTGATCTTGATGGCACCGCAGTTCACGAGTTTCAAGGAAAAACTGTAATTCCTAAAGAAGTCGAATTTGGCCTCAAGCGTCATTACGATCTGGGACGCCCGCTGATCCTTAACTCACTTCGTTTTCCCTTATCCGTCATTCGTACTTTTGGAGCTGACTGGTACAAGATCTCCAATGCAGCGATACCCACCGTCACACTAAATGGAAGTCTTATGGGGTTTGTGAGTAAGACTGATGAAGGTGAGCTCACTTTTCAGGAGAGTGCAGCATTTCCTCTCACCCACGACGAGATCAGCAATGCTCTCAGCGGAGTCAAGGCTCTTCTGGATGGCGGGATGAAGAACTTGTTGGTGTTCTACTATCCACGTGACTGGCGCATCGGCGAAGTTATATGGACGCCTGTGCCCGAGGACGTGATTCCCGTCAAGGAGAAATATGTCAGCGCCTCAGCCGTAACCGCAGTTGAATTTGGAAAACTACAGGAGCAGATGTTTGCCGAAGAGATCTGCATGATCTTTCTGCTAGTCGATATTCCCGCAGATCAGCTAATGGCTTATCAACACACGAAGCGCAGTAACTTCATAACGCACAAAGGTGTAGACAAGTTGTTCGGCGCACATGTCATGACAGACCAGTTGAAAACAAACATGCGCGATTGTCTCGGGGCCGGAGACACCGAACTCGATACTTTTTTATCGGGTGTCGGTCTTGCTGTGCTTGTCGGGAATATTCAATTACCTTTCAAGGGGACGATTGAAACGCTCCGCCTTACGAGTTCCCAAGAACTCGGCGCGCTCTTGTTTCGTGCTGCCGAGCTCGCCACTAACAATTCGTAATGAAGAAAACTAAATCAGCCCATAGCATTCGCCACTATCGAGATTTGGTTCGCACAATTGTGCGACATTACTTCGGAAAGCCTGCGAGCCGGATCGTCTACAAGCCCACCGGGTTGTCGAACCAGGTATTTGCTGTCAACCACGTGGAAGGCCAGTTTGTAGTGAGGCTGGGTTCTGAGCATTCGAAAATAGCCGCGTTCAGAAAGGAGCAATGGGCAACTCAGAAAGCGCGGGAAGCGGGCGTACCAACTTCTGAAGTGCTTGAGGTAGGCGACGAAATTGTACCCGCGCCCTACATGATTTCCCGGCGCGTATCAGGTGAAGAGGCAACTCACCATCCGAAGAGAATGAATATCCTCAAAGAGATGGGTCGATATGCTGCGATGACGAATTCGATCAAGACGAACGGCTTCGGTGAGTTCTTCGATTGGTCTCTGAAGAAAGAGGCGCCGAAAACCTGGGAGGAGTATCTCAAGAACGAGTGGTTGCTGGAACAAAAACTCGAAACGCTGGCTCGTCACAATATGCTGGATCAGGCCCGACTACGACGCTTGCGCAAAGTTATGGACCAAGCCATTAAGACTCCGGTCAAGTCGTCTCTGAATCACGGAGACATGCGATTGAAGAATGTGATTGTTGACGAAGACGGCGAGATCACAGCCATTGTTGATTGGGACGAATGTTTGTCTACCGTTGCGCCAGAATGGGAGCTTTCAATTGCCTTGCACGATCTTTCGATTGACGAGAAGCAGCAATTCATTAATGGATATCGCCTGAACTCTGAACAAATTTTAGAGATGGCTCCCCTGATGAAAGCTTTCAATATTCTTAATTATGGACCGGTAATAGAGGGCGCGGCTGAACGGGAAGACAAAACGCTGTTGGAAGAATACAGGCTGCGACTAAATGGTGGACTTGACTTGTATTGCCCTGAGTAATCGAAGGGGCTGAGTATTCTCTGTGTGTCCTCTGTGTCTCCGTGTCTCTATGGTTTCTTTTGCTTGAGCGCCACTCAGTCCACAAGAAAACCACCGAGACACCGATATACGGAGGAGCACGAAGAAGATGATTGTCTTCTACCCGGGGCAAGCTCTTCTCTAACGCCAGAATTACTTTTGACGCAAAGCCGGACCATGACGCTAAAGCGTGTTGTATCCGAATGTTTTCACAGCTTGCGAGTTTTTGTGCAATGCCTAGGTAGCTAGCTCCGCGGCGAGTGGTGCATATCCGGGATTCTGATCTCACGTCTTCCGAACATGCGTGCATCGAGTGAGAATGCACCTGGCCCAAGAAGAACAATCGCAACAGCTAATACAATTAACTCAATGGGGTAATTTGCATCAAATTGCACTCTCAACGGAACGCCGGAAAGTGCGCAGACAAGCGCGCCGATTCCTATCACAACGCCAACGACTGGTGTCATGAAACCTAGCAGCAAGCAACCCGCGACGACGAGAGCAAGTGCCGCTATGAACCAGGTGAGAAAACCAGGACGGGCTGTGGTCGAGACGAACGCAATGCTTTGAACGATTAATATGAAGCTAACAAATCCTCTCAGCAGCAGCAGTCCAATACCTGGCCATCCATCGGGAAAAGCTGAAAAAAACTTTTGCAGATGAAATTCTCCTCTCTCGGAGTCTTGTTTACTCCAAGTATCAAGTCTACCCCTCGATTGACGGCGTCGAATCCAGCAATCAAGGTAACTTCGAATACCTCTTTGGAGTTATTTGAGAGAGGTTAAAGCTGGAGAATGCCTCGGCGAACTCCGATCGCGACGGCCTCCGTGCGGTCGGCGGCTCCTAGCTTTTCCATGATGTGCTTGATATGGACCTTAACTGTTTGTTCGGAGATGAAGAGCTTTTCAGCGATATGTCGGTTTCGATTTCCATTGGCTATTTCACGGAGTACTTCTACTTCGCGTTCGGTGAGCGCTTCGTCACCCATGTGTTCCGCAAGTTGAGAGGCTATCTCTGGTGGAATGCGTGTCTTTCCCGCATGAACGTGGCGGATCACATCCAACAGATCTGACGGCGGCATACTTTTGAGCATATAGCCACGCGCACCTGCTTTGAGGGCACGGTGAATCTCCACATCACCCTCGAATGTTGTCAGCATAATGATGCGAGCTTGAGGGAATTCTGTGCGGATTGCAATCAGCGAATCGATGCCACTTATGTCGGGAAGTCGCAGGTCCATCAGAGTCACATCCGGCAGGAATTTCTTGAAGAGCTGAATGGCTTCATGGCCCGTCGCTGCTTGTGCTACTAGCGTCATGTCCGGCTGGTTGTTTACAAGCGCGGCGATACCCTCACGCAGCAGCGGATGATCGTCAACGCTAAATACTCTGATGGGGGTCGAAGTGCTCATTTCTTCTGTTCCTTTTTCCGTTAAATCGTCTAGCGTCGAAACAATCGCTTTGCGTGACTTGACGGCGGTGTCATGAAAGCCGTGTGTCCAGGAATGAATAATTCAACCTCGGTTCCAGCCCGAGCGCGACTCCACACTTTAAGACGGCCACCAATACTCTCGGCTCGTTCCCGCATGCCTGCCAGACCCCAGTGTCCATCTCGACCAGAGCGGAGCACGTTCTGATCTATACCCACACCATTATCTCGAACCAGAATTCGCAGGTGTTTTCTCGTGTATTCGATTTCAAGCTCAATCTTATTCCCTTGAGAATGGCGAAACGCATTCGACAAAGCCTCGCGTCCGATACGATATGCTTCATCGCGAATGACCGGGTGCAACTCGCGACGCGTGCCTTCAACGATCACACGATAATCCTTCACGTCGTCGACCGCGAGTTCCCTTCCAATTTGCGAAAACGCTTCTTCTAAGTCGTTTGAATTAGTAGTCGAGCGAAGACCCCTTACGGCGTCGCGACCTTCTTCAACAACCTGCCCCATCAAATTTATGACGCGAGCCACGGCAGGCTTCGCCGGAGAGTCGGTGGGTAACTGCTCATTGGCCACATGTAGCTGCATTGAAGCACTGACTACGCCCTGTAACAACGTGTCATGTAAATCTTGAGCGATGCGAGTCCGTTCCGCGAGTCGCTCCTCAAAACGCAAATTAAGTTGTCTGCTTAATTCATGAAGTCGCCAGCGGTACAACGCCAGAAGTGCAATTAAAACTACTAAGGCCAGTAACAGGCGGAACCACGATGTATCCCAAAATGGTGGCGTGCCTTCTACCACTACAACGGCGATCACACCGTTGCCTTCGTTTGGTAGCACTACAGTTGAAGCCGGTGGGACATAACCTGGTTTGACCAGAAGAGCTGCGTAATCAGTACCTAGATGCGTTGAATTACTCCACGTTGAGTCGGACTGCATTTTGGTGAACGGTTGATCGGCGAATGGCTGGACATACCACGCTCCGCTGTGTGCAAACAGAACTATCTGTTGTTCGCCAGTTGCACCAACCACATTCCCGGCAATGGTATCGAGCTCAGCAGTGCCTCCTTTATCCGCACGTGGGACATTGGTTATGTTGATTGATGGTTTGCCGCTATCCCGGTGAGCACCACAACCACTTAGCATTACAAGGGCCAGCGCGCAGATAACACCGAGCCAACAGCAGCGTTCGACAGGCAGTGGACCAACGGTGCGACTTAAAGCACCCATTAAGATCACCGGGGGAAAGGGGATTTGGGCTTTTAGTGTTGGACATTATAGGCCGTACGTCGAATTGCACAATCTTGGCGGATTGCACAGTTGGAGAGGGGCAATCGATTCAACTTTTGCTAGATGCCAGTCAGGAAGGGGGAAGTCGCGAAAATTTTCCATTCGTCATTTGACAGGTGTCATTTGGATATTCGTTGTTCGTTCAATGTTAGGCGCACAGTCAAGACGCAGCCTGAAAGTTAGGTTAACGACAATGAGAATTAGCAAACGATAAATTTCAAATGACGAATGGGAAATTTTTGCCTCCACACGAAATCTCGGTCTACCACCATAGTGGTATCACTCGATGATCCTCGAGAGGTACTCAAAAAGACTTCAAATGCGTGATGTGAGAAGCCTCACTTACGTGAACAATGCCTCCAAATAATTCTTACGAAGGAAATCTTATGAGCACGATCACTACCAAAGACGGCACCGAGATCTATTACAAAGACTGGGGAGAGGGTCAGCCAATTGTTTTTAGCCATGGCTGGCCCTTATCGGCGGACGCTTTCGAAGACCAAATGTTCTATCTCGCATCTCGAGGATATCGCTGCGTAGCACATGACCGGCGCGGGCATGGCCGATCGAGTCAACCGTGGAACGGTAACGACTTGGACACATACGCTGACGATCTCGGAGAGCTCGTTGAAGCTCTCGATCTTAAAGATGCAATTCACGTGGGTCACTCAACAGGTGGCGGCGAAGTCACACGCTACATCGGTCGCTATGGAACCAAGCGTGTTGCGAAGGCGGTGCTGATTAGCGCCATTCCTCCGTTGCTGCTGAAGACGCCAGCCAATCCGAACGGAGTACCAAAGGAAGCGTTCGATGAAATGCGCTCTGCAGTAGCCAAGGATCGATCTCAGTTCTGGAAAGACCTGTCGATGATGTTCTACGGCTACAACAGGCCAGGCGCCAAGATCTCAGAAGGCGTACGCGAGTCGTTCTGGCTTCAGGGAATGATGTGCGGATTTCCCGCGGCGTATTTCTGTATCAAGGCGTTCTCGGAAACAGATTTAACTGAGGACCTCAAGAAAATCGATGTGCCCACTCTCATCCTGCATGGTGACGATGATCAGATCGTTCCGTTCGCCATAACTGCACCTGTGTCAGCGAAACTTGTGAAGGATGCCACGCTGAAAGTGTATCCCGGCGCACCACACGGAATGTGTACGACACTTAAAGACCAGGTCAATTCAGATCTATTCGCTTTCATCAAAGGCGAGAAGTCAGCGACTGCTTAGGAAACAGACTTAATTAGATACTAGACTTTCGAAGGAGACGAAATCATGAAAAACGCTACGGTCATTCTTGTTCACGGGGCATTCGCGGACGGCTCATCCTGGGGCAACGTCATTCCAATGCTTGAGAAGACAGGCTACGAAGTACTTGCGGTTCAGAACGCACTAACGTCATTTGAAGACGATGTAAAAACAACGCGCCGAGTTATCGATGCTCAGACTCGACCGGTTATTCTCGTGGGCCATTCCTATGGCGGCGCGGTAATTACGAAAGCCGCAGTCGGTGCTTCGAACGTCGCAGCACTCGTCTATGTTGCTGCGTTCGCTCCGGAAGCAGGCGAGAACCTGCAGCGCCTTTTGGAAAAATATCCGTCGAAAATCAGCGCTGCCCTGGTACCTGATGCGGCGGGATTCCTATACATCGATAGAACCAAGTTCAAAGAGGCCTTCGCTGCAGATGTTCCAGATAACCAGCGGAGCATCATGAATGCCTCGCAGAAACCAATTAACTCAACGACGTTTGGTCAGGCGTTTGACGCGCCGGCATGGAAGGACATCCCGAGTTGGTATCTGCTTGCGACGAACGATCAGGCTATTAACCCTGTCCTGCAACGGCTGTTCGCTGAACGAATGAAAGCCACAATTCGCGAGGTGAACACGAGTCACGTGCCGTTTGCCTCAAACCCATCAGCGGTCGCAGCCATCATCCAGGAAGCTGCCGAAACGGCTGAGCCGCGCGCGGCCGCAGTGAAAGTGTGACAATACAACCAGTTCTAATTTCTTTGGTTTAGTACCGAAGAAGAAGGCCCTTTCCCCTGATGCCGGACGGTGCGTTGATCATCCTTAATGCATCGAACGTGGGAACTAAAAGGTTGTCATCGTATAGTGTCTACAGCGCTACCAAAGCCGCAGTGCGTTCATTCGCCCTAATGTCCCTGGTGCGGAATTGTTTGTGGATGGCGGTTTCGCACAGGTATACGGATTAACTCATTGGTAAGCACAGATGACAAGAATGATCGAACGGAGCGAAGCAATCGCCCGAGGAGATGCACCGCAACCTCCAATTGCCCGGCTGATCGGATTTGATCTCGTAGCAGTCAAGTCCGGCGAAGCCCTTGTCGAATTTCAAGCAGACGAGTCGCATGCAAACCCGATGGGTACTCTTCATGGTGGTGTGCTCTGCGACATTGCCGACGCTGCAATGGGGATTGCTTACTCCTCCAATCTGGATGAAGGTGAATCCTTCACAACGCTTGAACTCAAGATCAATTTTCTGAGGCCAATCTGGAAAGCTCGTTTGCTAGCAACTGGACGAGTGGTCAAGCAGGGCCGCACTGTAGGCTTAGTTGAATGCGACATTACGGACGAGATGGGAAATTTAGTAGCGCATGCGACGTGTACTTGCATGACCCTGAGAGGCGAGCAAGCTCAAGGAAGATGAACAGGGTTATTTGAAATGCCTAGTGAGTATCTAGCAATAGGTGGCGGGATTGTGACTGTCCTCTTCGCTTAAGAATGGTGCGAACGGCGTCATGGAGTGGACATGAAGGTAATCCTATTCGGCGCGACTGGGATGGTAGGCCAGAGCGTTCTGCGCGAATGTTTACGGGATGTCGATATTGAAAGAGTGCTAGCGATTGGACGTAGCTCCTCGGGCCGCCAGCACTATAAGCTTCGCGAGCTGATTCTGAAGGACCTTTTTGAGTTCGCCGTTGCGAGTGCGGACTTGCAAGGATACGACGCTTGTTTTTTCTGCCTCGGCGTTTCGTCCGCAGTTATGACAGAAGCCAACTACAGGCGGCTGACCTGTGACTTGACGTTGGGATGGGCACAGACCCTGGCTAAGGTCAATCCGCTGATGACCTTCATCTACGTTTCGGGGGCCGGCACCGGTGGCAAGTCAATGTGGGCGCAAGTGAAAGGTCGGACTGAGAGGGCGCTATTGGAGTTATTTCCCAACGCCTACATGTTTCGTCTGGCGGCATTGCGTCCAATGCACGGCGAAGTTTCAAAGACACGCTGGACTCGGATCAGTTACAAAGTCTTTGGCCCATTCCTGCCGCTGGTCCGAAAGATTGCGCCCAATGCAGTCATCACTAGTGAAGAACTGGGCCGCGCGATGATTCGTATTGCACGGCAGGGCGCGCCAAAACGCGTACTCGAGAACCGCGACATGATTGAGCTCGGGAAGTGAGGAATCAGATGCTTATTGAAAGGCAAAACATTTCACGTGGTATCGCCATTCGCAGCGTCGCAATGGGTGCAGCTGCAATCGGTGCTGTCGCTATCGGAGCGTTCGCGATCGGCGCTTTGGCTGTTGGAAGACTGGCGATCGGCCGTTTGGTCGTCGGCCGTGTGATATTCAAGTCACTTGAGATCGAAGACCTAAAGGTGACAAGACTTCATGCATCCGAAATTATAGTAAGTGACTCACTGAAACTGCCGCCAAGTGGTGACGATA
>JBKPAL010000073.1:0-7535 GCA_046726395.1 Acidobacteriota bacterium | reverse complement strand
TCTGATGAAATTTTCGCCCGCGAATGTCTTGCGCTAGCTCAACAGATAACTGATGCCGTGAATACCTACGGCAAAGTAACGTCGAGTCGACATGGATCCGTTTACGCGTACGAGGTCGATGGTTTTGGAAATCAGCTGCTGATGGATGATGCAAATGTGCCCAGTCTATTATCGTTGCCGTACCTGGGCTGCTGTGCTGCGAATGATCCGGTCTATAGACTGACGCGCACACTGGTTCTAAGCGCCGACAATCCGTACTTCTTTCGTGGCAGAGCAGCAGAGGGAATTGGTGGGCCACACGTTGGGCTCAACATGATTTGGCCACTGGGAATTATCGTGCGAGCACTAACGAGTACTGATAACCAGGAAATTCTCTATTGTTTACGAGTACTGAAAAGCACACATGCGGGCAGTGGTTTCATGCACGAGGCGTTCGATAAAGATGATCCAAAGAAATTCACACGGTCATGGTTCGCCTGGGCCAATACGATGTTCGGAGAGTTGATTGTGAAGTTACACGAGCAACGCCCACATCTATTGAAGTCCAAACTGTAGATGCGAGTTCCTGCACCTTTAATTCACCGCCGGCGATTATTCGGGCAGCGAACGTGACATCCATCGGGGCGACTGAGATCCTCAACCGGGCGATTAGCTCTTATCCTTTCGGAGCGACGTAACTCTTACGCGCCTTCACAACTAGCTTTCCTTGAGTCTTCTTAGTCGGAGCCGCCAGATCGATCTTTAACTTGCGCAGCGTGCCATCGCGTTTCTTATTTGAAGAGACGAACGCAATGTTGTACCGAGTGCGCAGGTGTTCTATCAGCGTCGCGAACGTTGTCTCGAGCTTCTCCGGTTTGTCCTTCAAGACTTCCCCACCTGTTTCATCGGCGACCTTTTGTATGTCGAGCGTGCGTGCGCCACCGATTCGCCCAAAACGCGTGGCCCATCGCATCATCCCGTCTTCCATTTGCTGAACTGGAGTTTCGGGAACGATACCGCAGACCACGCTGCCCGATTCAAAAATTGACTGCGTTGCCGCTTTTCCAGAAGGCCTACCCGGACAGTCAAAATTTCGCGTGACACCCGTAATAAAGATCACGACGCGCCTTCCAACCGGGTTAGCTGCTTTGGACATGTAGTCTGCAGCCGCGTCGAACGCTGTATCGAGACAGTGGTTAGCCTGCTCATCGTGGGGAGGCACATAGTCCAATGCGTACTTGATGGACCTGCGATCATTCGTGAACTCCTGCATCAACTCAACCGTATCGTGGTAGGTCATGACAGCCACTTCATCCACAGGTTTCAGTTGGGCCAGAGCGCTAAGTGCTGCGTGTCGAACTTCATCGCCGAAAGGATCAAGACAGCCGCCGCGATCAATAAGCAACAGAACAGAGAGCGGCAGACGATCCTGACTGAAATGAGTGATCGACTGATTGACGCCGTCTTCCGAGATGACGAAATCCTCTCGAACGAGGTTACCCACGACGCGCGCAGTGTTCTTTTGCAGCACGAGTGCATCCACATTCACGAGGTCAACGTCTGTTTTTAGTATCTCCGCCTTGATTTCAGACTCGGCGCGTGTTGGTCCAACGATGCGTTCCCGTGTTTGCGAAGTAACTATCGCGGGTAGATGAAAGAGGATGGGCAATAAAAGGAGAGGCAAGGCCGGGACAATTCTTTTCATAAGCACCTCCTAAGGGTTGGCAGTCGCTTTCGCGGACGCCAGGTTGTTCTCGGGGAGAGTGCTGTTTGCGACGAGATTGGTGGTTAAGGGAGAGTGATCGTTACGGGAGAGTGCTGCTTTAGATGGGCCGCATAATAGATCGTTTTTAGTTCAAACTGTAGGGGCCCTCCGCGGCTACGCCTGGATTGGTTTGCGCGACTTTATTGCATGAAGGGGTGGCGACGATTCTTTGATCATGTAATCCGCAATGACTTCGATCTCCGAGAGAATCTCGATTACATCGCAATGAACCCGGTCCGTGCAGGTTACGTCAGGCACCCACAGTTTTATCCGTACACAGGATTTCTGTTGTAGGGCGGTCCTCTGTGCCGCTGGCCGCTGCCGCCTTCGTTTTGTTGATAATCGATCTGGGTTTGGAAGACGACGGAGTGTGGCCGCCTTGGAAACAAACGCGGATAACACAGGGGTGGCCACGGAGAGCCACCCCTACAAATTACTTCTTAAACAGATTCGCGAAGGCCTGGCGAGCATCTTTCGGAGGGCCGGATGAAGTTTCGCGTTCAACGACGGTTCTTGCCACGAACAGTTCGCACGTGTTGCGCGCGCTCTTATTTACTATTCGTGCGGGGATCGACTTACTGCATTCGAAGCGAGCACCGGGATCGAAATACGCGCACTGACGACAGGTGTGAAGATCAGCGTTGCACTTTGGGCAAGAGCTGTCGAGCCTAATTATCGTCGGAACCTTTGCTGCACACGATGCGCACTTCACCGTCTCGCCAAATGCCATCATCTTTGGAGAGCGTGGGCCTTCACGATCCTGTGGCGCTGAACGAGGTCCCGATTGTGGCTTTGGTCTTTGTGGTTCGCGGTCGCTTTCCATGTAACCGCGCTGACGATATTTGCGGTCGCTCATTTTTCGCTCCAACTGTTTGAAGTGATGCGGTAATTTTATGTGAAATGGAGAGAATGCGACAGGTCAACCGCTCAAAATTATCCACACATTATGTGGATGGCGCAGATAACGAGTTGATTCGATTCAACCCAGCTGTAATCGAACTGATGATGTCTCTACGCTCGGTCGGATTAGTACAAGCCGAACTGCACCTCACCGCGGCAGCCCCACTTTGCGGATTAGCTCTTGAAATCGGGGCTCTCCTCTGAGGCTGTCGAAATGCGGGTCTACAACGAGTGACTGCATCTGAAGGTCGTGAGCCGCCAACGCTCTTTCGAGCGAAGCCAACGCTGCTTCTTTATCTCCCAGCCCGGCATAGAGCACAGCTAACTCGACGGGTGAGACGTAGTCCTTGGTGCTTTTCAACTTGTCTAGGATCGCCGCTGCCTCGCTCCGCTTGCCAGACCGTGCCAAGGCATAAGCCAGATAGCACAGCGTGCTCGTGCTCTCTCCGGTCAGGCTGATGGTCTTCTGATAGGTTTCGATGGCTTCCCGGTACATTCCCTTCGCCGCATAGCTGTAACCGAGATAGCTAAGCCCAACGACTTCGTCCGGCTCCACCTTGAGGACACTCTGGAGATGCTGGATCGCTTCATCGTATCGACGCGCAAAGTACAGAGCCGTTCCCTCCTCACCTCTTAGGGGCATTCGCAGCGGATCCAGCTCCTGTGCCCGTTTGATCGCGGTCAGTGATTCCGAAGGCCGCTCCATGATCGATAGATATTGTGAATATCTGAAATGAGCTTCTGACAGATTAGGGTTTAACTCGAGGGCTCGCCTGAATTCTCGCTCCGCGCCTGCCCAGTCCCACCCGTCAATTTTGATCAACCCGAGTGCGACGTGCGCCTCGGCCAACCGTTCATCCAACTGCACCGCCTTTTCGGCCGCCGCTTTCGCTTTGGGGTTTGCTTCCTTTGGATCGATTACCCCATTGATTGCCAGGAAACGGTAACCGTCTGCTACACCGGTCAACGCGAGCGCGAAGTTCGGATCGAGGGCCACTGCCTGACTGTAATAGTCGAGCGCTTTCCTGCCGTTCTCAAACCCGCCCTTCCTGCGATGGAACATTCCATTCAGATAAAGCTGGTAGGCCTCTGAATTTGACGTCGCATGTTTCGCTAGTTGTTGTGTTTCTGCGCCAGTCAATCGCAGTCGCAACTTATCAGAGATGGTACGTGCAATCTCTTCCTGCACCGCTTGAACGTCTGTGGCTTTGCGGTTGTATTGCTCACCCCACAGCTGCGTCTTATCGCGTGCATCCACCATTTCGGCACTGACTTGCAAGTTATCTCCGCGCTGGACCACTCTTCCCATCACGATAGCTTGTACACCGAGGGCTTTGGCCACTTCCTGCGGATCCATCTCCTTACCTTTGTATTGGAACGCGGAACTTCTGGCGATGACTTTCAGTTGCGGCAGTTGCGAAAGAGCGTTGATAAGACTTTCGCTAAGTCCATCGGACAGGTATTCCATATTCACATCGCCGCTAGCGTTGGTGAAGGGAAGAACAGCAATAGACGAGATCGCCTGTGAACGGGTACGTGCGTAAGAAAAGTAGGCGAAGACAATACTGACCGCAACGACGAGTGCCGTTAGGACAAGCAATGCGCCTCGTTTGTGCTGTTTAATTTCGCCGATGATGTATTCAGCGCTCGACATCGTTCGGGCTGCACTATCTGGCGCCGTCTGCGTCGCGGCAGCAGCTGTCGTGGTCCCAGAGACGAGTGACGCTTTGTCTAGAGTCTGCCTAACGGCTCGCCTCGCTCCTTCTTCCGGCGTGATGCTGCGCTCCAGCTCAGCTTCGATCTCGAGATGCTGCTTCAGTCGTTTTAAGTCGACACTCAAATCTTTCGCTAACTGATATCGCTCTTCGCAATCCTTCGTTAGTGCCTTCTCTACAATACGTTCCAATTCTGCCGGCATCTGTGGGTGGTAAAGCAGAAGCGACCGTGGCTCGTGGTGCAGAATAGTAGCGATCACGTCGCTAGTCGTCTTTCCCTCAAACGGCAAACGTCCAGCGACCATCTCATACAGCACGACTCCCAAACTCCAGATGTCACTTCGCGCGTCGACTTCCAGACCGCGGGCCTGCTCCGGCGACATGTAGTTGGCCGTACCCATCACTACTCCCGGGTCGGTCTTGATCACTTTCATCCTCGTCGCGGCTTCGGCGTCTGTTTTGTCCTTCGTTGCCGTCACCAGTTTCGCCAGTCCGAAGTCGAGAACCTTTATCACTCCGTCGCGCCTAAGCATGATGTTCTCGGGCTTGATGTCGCGGTGGATGATGCCGGCCTGATGTGCGGCTGCGAGTGCCGAAGCGACTTGCGAAATCACATCCAAAACTTCCCGCAACTCCATTGACGAGCGTGTTATGTGCTGGCGGAGCGATTCGCCTTCGATAAACTCCGTAGCGATGAAGTGATGGTTGTCCTGCTGGCCGATCTCGTAGATCGTTAGGATGTTTGGCTGATTGAGAGCTGATGCAGTCTTGGCTTCGCGGATGAAACGCTGCATCCGATTCTCATCGGCAGCGAAACTGGCGGGCAGAACTTTCAAGGCGACAGTCCGCTCCAACATCGTATCTTGAGCGAGATAGACTTCGCCCATTCCACCTGCGCCTAATAACGAGCGGACTTCGTAGCGGCCAAGCCGCGTGCCATGGGGGATGGACATATTAAGTAGGTGCGGGCTCTGGGCGTCCGAGCGACCGACGTGGGATCTAAGGTCACTGGATTCTAACTGCCTTTCCGGCGCTACACCAGTAGTTATTGTCTTAAGGTGTTTCAGAAGTCGGGTCGACCTCACCATTCACCCTACGTTCTCTACAAGAAGGATGCAACATCACCTTCCATTTGTTAGTCTGACCCGACATGCTCGCTGGTATTCGCACTCAAGACTTACGAAAGGTCTACACGTCGCAAGCACCTGCTGCCGCGGCACGCGGCTTCGGTTTCCCTCGACGCAACAAAGCAAAGAAACAACCCGAGATCGTTGCCTTGGAGAGTCTCTCTCTTCAAGTCGCACCCGGCGAGATATTCGGACTGCTTGGACCGAACGGTGCAGGGAAGTCGACGACCGTTGGGATCCTGACGACCCGCGTCCGTCCAACTAATGGAACGGCGTGGATCGGCGAGTACGATGTGTGGAAGCAACAAGTCGCGGTCAAGAAAATGATCGGTGTTGTTGCGCAGCGTCCTAATCTCGATTTCTCTCTTACCGCTCGCGAGATTCTCCTCTTTCACGGTGCTTACTTTGGTCTTGATTCTCAGGAAAGGACCAAGCGCGCCGACGCGTTGCTCGATCGTTTCCAGCTGCGTGACCGAGCCAATCAGTTGGTCCGTGGGTTCTCGGGCGGAATGATGCAGCGACTCTCAATCGCGCGGGCCATGATGCACGACCCGCAGGTACTATTTCTCGACGAACCGAGCGCTGGATTGGATCCCCAAACGCGTCTACTGCTTTGGGAGATCATTCGCGAGTACAACGAGAGCGGCAAAACAATTCTCTTGACCACTCACAACATGGAAGAGGCTGATGCTCTGTGTCAGCGATTGGCCATCATCGATCACGGACGCAAGATCGCGTTGGGCACACCAACGGAATTGAAGAACTCGGTTCCGGGAGGATTCTTGCTGCGGCTGCGTTTTGGTAATCACTCACCAGAGTTGATATCACGACTGCAAACGTTGGCAGGCGTGCGAGAGGTCCGCACAAGAACTGAGGAGGACGGCGAGAGTGCGGCAGATGTCTATGCCGATCGTGGAGGTTCGCTCGTATCTGAGATCGCTAATCTTGCATCGAGTTCGTCGATTGAACTAAGCGACGTGCATATCTTGGAACCGAGTCTCGAGAATCTATTCTTGCATCACACCGGCCGGAGCTTGCGCGAATGAACTGGAAAACTTTCTTCGCACTTCTAGCCCGCGATTTTCATGTCGTTCGCCGCAACTTCATTCCTTTGTTGTTGCAGACCTTTCTGCAACCGATGATGTTCGTCTTCATTTTCGGTCGAGTTATGGTCACGAGCGGGTTTCTGCCGACTGCATACAAGAGTCTGTTGTTGCCGGGCATCATGGCGATCAGCATGGTGTTCAGTGGCGTCTGGTCCGTCGCGATGCCGTTGATCGCGGAGTTTCAGTTCACTCGAGAAATTGAAGACCGTCTGTTGGCGCCGATTGATATTTCGTGGTTGGCGATAGAGAAGGTAGTTTTTGGTACGCTGCAATCGCTGGTGTCTGCTTTGGTGGTTATCCCTGCTGCTTGGCTCCTGTTGCGTCCCGGAGTGGAATTGAATCTGCGCTCACCGCTTAGCTTCATCATTGTTACTTTGCTGGTAGCGCTTTTCTCATCATGCGGTGGTCTGGCGCTTGGGTGCACAGTTGATCAAACACATATTGGATTGATGTTCAGCCTGGTGCTGACGCCGATGATCTTCTTTGGCTGCACCTACTATCCATGGAGCGCTTTAAATAACTTTCCGATACTGCAAAAGCTCGTCCTAATCAACCCACTCGTTTATGCAAGCGAAGGCCTCCGCGCCATCCTCGTCCCTCAGTTCCCACATTTATCCATCGTGGCAGTCTTGATTGCACTGTTGATCTTTGATTCGCTCTTGCTCATCGTGGGCCTCCGTCAATTTCGCAAGAAAGCGATCAGCTGAAGACATCCACAGATTACGCAGATTACTTAGATCCCGTACTGACCTGTGTTTGATGGATGAGACAAACTCAACACTCACAGGCCGGTTCTTTTCTCCAGTGCCTCTGGATACCTCGCACCTTGCACTGAGATCTTTGAAGCGGCGTTATCAATTTCACGAAGATCCTCCGGAGTGAGTTCGACATTAACAGCGCCAATGTTTTCCTCCAGCCGATGCAACTTCGTCGTGCCAGGTAT
>JBKPAL010000072.1:0-4892 GCA_046726395.1 Acidobacteriota bacterium | reverse complement strand
TGCTAAGGATTCGATTTTGAAGTGGTAAGCGATCCCTCAGACGGCGAAGCGTTGATCGCGGCGTGGCGCACCAACCACCGCACGACCACGTATCTCATCGAGAACCTGCCGGCAGAGTTGTGGTCCATGAATGTTCCTGGCGTGCCTCGCCGGACAGTTCGAATGATCGCGGCGCACATTCATAACGCCAGGTGCATGTGGATCAAAATGATCGGCGCGCGCCATGGCGTCGTAGTTCCCAAGACCGTTGATGGTCGTAGAGTTCGGCCGAAAGAGTTGCTGCGCGCGCTCGAACGCAGTAGCGAGGGCATGATTAGGTTGATCCGGCTCGGTGTAGCTCGCGGTGGGTCGATTCCTCCAGCCACCTGGCAAAACTTCCCCACAGATCTCTTGCACTTTCTCAGCTATTTCGTGGCCCATGAGGCACATCATCGTGGGCAGCTGGTCATGTTGGCGCGGCAATTAGGCCACCGACTGCCGTTAGAAGTCACAGGTGGTCTATGGCAATGGAAGACGCGATCACGAGAATGAACGCGACGGTAATGAAGTCAGTAAGGGGAGCGATAGCGACCCGCACCTGACACTAGCGCCTCGCCTCAAAGTCTTTCGCGAGATCGGTAGCTTTATAGGACATAGCTTTTGGAATCACACTGGTGCTTCCGCGTGTAAACTCGTTCGGCAAGTTCTGACAGGACAAAAATGAAGGCCTTCTCTCTATTGCGAATCGTCGCAATCGCATGCATAGCGATTATCTGTTACGGAGGCAATAGCTTTTCGTGGAGCCTCGCCGCACAGACGCCAACGGCCCAAGCTCGAGTCGCATCCATTCCACTCGAAATCGCTGGCGACAATTACGTTCTCATCAAAGCTCGAGTCAATAACTCCGAGCCTCTGACCTTTCTTCTGGATTCAGGCGCAGGCTCCGGATTGGTGCTCTACAACGCCGCTGCCGAGACGCTGAAGTTGAAAAGTGCCGGCAAAGGGAAAGGCAGCGGTGCAGGTGAAGCTACTTTCGAAACGGCTTTGGTAAAGGACGTCTCGCTGAGTTTTTCCGGAGCTACGATGGAGAAGCAAACATTCGTGGTTTTCCCTCCTAACAGTCCTCCGCCGGCTTTCGGTCGGGCTGTCGACGGCGTGATTGGGTATTCCCTCTTCAGCCGTTATGTCGTCGAGATCGATTACCAGTCCAAGATGGTCAATCTGTACGAACCCGCGACGTATCAATATGCCGGTAGAGGTGAGAGCATCCCGCTCAATATTATGAGCAACGTCCCGTTTGCCCGAATTCAAATTCCATTGGCGGGCCGCAAGCCGCTTGAAGGTAAGTTCATCGTCGATTTGGGAGCTGGAAGATTCGTGCTCATTCTGAATACACCCGTCGTTACCTCCAACAGTCTGCTGACAGTCCCCACAAAAACGATAACGGAACCAGGCGCCCAGGGTGTGGGGGGTGAAGTGAAGTTGATTGTCGGTCGCTTGCCGAGTTTACAAATAGGAAACTTGTCCTTAACGGATCCAGTGATCCACTTCGCGCAGGATCGAAAGGGGGCGTTTGCCAGTTCTGATTTCAGCGGGGTGATTGGTGGGGACTTGTTACGTAGATTCAAAGTGATCTTCGATTACGCACACAAGCGCATGATTCTGGAGCCGAATGCCAGTTTCGCTGATCGCTTCGAATATGACATGAGCGGCATCCGCATTCGCTCTGAGGAACCAGACTTCAAACTAAAGGTATACCGCGTCGTTGAGAATTCGCCGGCAACTGATGCTGGGCTACGTGAAGGCGATGTGATCTCAGCAATCGACGGCAAGTCCGCCGCGGAACTTTCGCTTACCGAGATCAGCAAAATGTTCAAACAGGAAGGTAGAGATTACGTGTTGGACATTATCAGAGGAGAAGAAAAGAAGCAGGTTAAGTTAAAGTTGAGAAGATTAATCTGATAACCGGCCTAGACAAGATGACTGCTCGCGTACATTTATCGTGGCTTGGCGTAGCGATACTCGCAGGTGCTTCGTACGGCTTCATCGGAATCGTGTTTGGATTGCCATCATCACACGTGCGCATTTGGCGACTGGCGGCCTGGGCGGTCAGCGGTGTCGTTTACATGTGTCACCTCGCGTATGAACGGTATTGGCTGGGTGCGCTACCGCTCACGACGGCCCCGCACGTCGCAGTTGCGGTCGCGATTGGAGTTTTTCGCTCGCTGTCGGCGCAACGGTCCATGCTGCTACGGTTTCGTCACACGCACCGTATTGGCGGTTTGTCGTGGCACTAATCCTTTGGCCGATTATCACCGCCGTGCCGGCGTTTGTTGTCGCGCTTGTTCTGACTTCGGTGCTCTCTCGGTTGTCGATGAATCGCTTACCTGATTAACATCGGGGGCCCAACAAATCGCTGGACGCGATGAGCGGCATCGTTTTTCGTAAGTTGATTGGTACGGCGGAGGTTGAATGAATTCGCGCCGCTACGCCAAATCAACCGTTTGGCGGCTTAGGCGTCGATGAGCAATCGAATCGAAGGATGAACGAATTCCTAACAATCAGTTACCTCCTGTCGCCGCTGCTAGCCGGGCTCGCCTTCCACGGCTTCTGCATCCGGTTCGGCTGGCTGTCAGGGCTCGCTCGGCCGATCGACGCCGGAGCGACCCTACGCGGCAGACAGCTATTCGGCGCCAACAAGAGCTGGCGTGGCGTCATCGCGGTTGCCCTCGGCACAGCCGCCGGCTTCGGCGTTCAGTCGGTTGTGTATCGCGTGCGAGGGGGGTACGGTGTCTACCTTCTCGACTACGGCACGCCAGCAGTCCTGGGACTTGGGTTCGCGGTTGGGGCAGCGGCGATGCTCAGCGAGCTGCCCAACAGCATGCTCAAACGTCAGCTCGGGCTCGCGCCGGGGGCGGGCGGTCGCGGCGTGGTAGGAGCGGTGTTCTACGTACTGGACCAGATCGACATGTTAATGGGGGTGTGGGTCGTCTTGGGGACGGTCGTTGCGGTCACGGTAGCGCAGGTGGTCGATTCGATCGTCTTTCTGTTCGTCGCGCATCAACTCCTGACGGTGGTCGGCTACGGACTCGGGATGCGAGCGACGGCACGGTAAGCGCGCCGCCGAACTAACGGTTTCGTTGTTGCGTGGGCGAGCCGCTGAAACGCAGTATTGATCACGAGGTGTGAAATGAATCGTTTAGTTATTTTGTTTACGGCTATTGTTGTGGGGAGCAGTTTGGTCTTCGGCAAAGATTCGCCAGAGCCTACCCGAACACCGGAAGAGCTAGTCGCGGAACTCTATCAGGCTCATAAAGGAAAATCGGACCCGCTGCAGTACCCTCAAAGTGAAAAACTACTCGGTCATTATTTCTTCGACCCATTGCTCAAGCTTTATCTGAATGACCAGCGTCAGTCTAAGGGTGAGGTTGGCAAAATTGATTTTGATCCTCTTTATAACGCTCAAGACTTTCAAATCACTAAATTCAATATTGTCCGTCTCAACAATAAGGGCGGAGATGTATTGGTAGCTGCTCGCTTCAAAAACATAGGCACTGACGAAGAGATAGTGTTTGAAATGCGAAAAATAAAAACAGGTTGGCGAATTGCAGACATTAAATACAAGGATGGCCGGACTCTGATGAACATCCTAAAGGGCTAATTCTTGTGGGTGAAACCGACCGTCTCCGCTGATCGGATTTGAATACTCAATCATCGGCGGACACGAGAAGGAAAACGATCGAAAGTGAGGAGGGTGGAGATGCGTTCGATCCTGAACGTGGGTAACAGGGCCGAAATCCTTAGCAGGATGCGGTTACTGTCTGTATCGTCCACCGGTCGATGGGGCAGCCTGGATGTAGCGGGCATGTTGCACCATCTTCGTCTGTCGGCGCTCATGACCCTTGGAGAGCTGCCAGTGCCGTCCGCGAACAAGCGCGCGTTTCAGGTGTTTCCGCTCAAGCACCTCATCCTTTACGTGCTTCCGTTCCCCAAGGGAGCGCCGACCGCGCCGGAGTTGAAGCCCGGCCTTGCGGCATCGCTTGAAGAGGAGCGCACGGCGTTGCTGGAGTTGCTGGAGCGAATCGGGACGGGCCCTCGTGAGGGCGCAGGGCCGGCTCATCCGCTGTTTGGGCCACTGACTTGGCGCGAATGGGGCGTGGTCACGTACAAACACGCCGACCATCATCTAAGGCAGTTCGGAGCGTAAGGGTCCCAAACTGTCGCAATGCTGTTGCCTCAAATCGGTCACGTCATGAGCAGGCATGCTCTTCGCGTAGTTTCGTGTTAATTCGTGGATCATCTTTTCTCCCGCGACAAAAGAATTGATCCACGAAAGAACACGAAAAACCACGAACAATTGTTGGGCACGCAGCGTTCACCGGAGCGATCCCCGCGAAGTTCCTCAATTGCGGACAAAGATTTTGGTCGCCACTGGGCCGTGTGATGCTGGATTCATTGCGTCAAGGGGGTGACATCTTAAATCGAGTTTCGATAGCAATGCTCTTTCTCACTTTCACGTGTCTGTTCATAATTGCACACTTCCACTTGATCACCGCCTCTTTCGTTGAAGCTCAATCTCTGGCTCGGCAGACTGCGAAGGATAATGAGGAGTTAAAGCGGCTGTGTGCTGAGGATCAATCAGACCGCACTCCCCCACAAGGAAAGGCTATTGATTGGGCTGTTGTTACGCCACGTGATAAAGCAAGGCTCAAGCGGGTAATCGAATTGTATAACCAAGATGGATTGCAAACCGCTAATGACTACGACTGTGCGGCCACAGTTCTTCTACATGGTGATATGCCTGAGCATTATTTGCTCGCCCATGAATTTTGGGTGGTTGCTATCAGCAAGGGTAAAAACGATAAAGACACTCTGTCCTTGGCCGCTGCCAGTGAAGATCGGTTCCTAATGAA
>JBKPAL010000071.1:0-3188 GCA_046726395.1 Acidobacteriota bacterium | reverse complement strand
GAAGTACCGGAAGATTCCGTTGAGTGCTTGAGGGGTATAGACAAACGGAACACCAAAAGTTTGATCGACCGGTTGCGTGAAGCCAACTTGCGTACCCTGATAACTGCCGAAGAAGAAAGTCTTGTTCTTCTTGATCGGTCCGTTCACTTCAAATCCGTACTGGTGCATTTTGATCAGCGGCTTAGGGAGGCCCTGTGCATTCAAATAGAACTCGTTTGAGTTCAGCGCTTCATTGCGCAGGAAGTAGAAGGCAGTTCCGTGAAAATCGTTACCACCACTACGCGTGGCGAGCGTGATATTCGCTCCGCTGTTCCTTCCTTCTTCCGCAGTGGCGTTGTTTGTAGTGACTTTGAACTCTTGAACGTTGTCAGGATTAAGTCGATACAAGTTGCTGGTGGGATTCGGCACCGATGACTCGTTTGCATCAATACCGTCAATGGTCACGTTGTACGCACGATCACGAGCCCCGTTGACGTGAACTCCCGAACCCAACGCTCCGGCAGAACGTTGCAGCACACCCGGCTCCTGCAGAATTAGAGTAAGTGGGTTGCGACCGTTGAGTGGCAGAGCTTCGATTGCCTTTTGGTCTACCACGTTTCCAATAGTGGCGTTAGCGGTCTGCAGTTGCTCTGCTCCACCCTGCACTGTAACGACTTCTGAGAGTTGGCCAACAGATAACACCACGTCGACCGTGAGGGGAGTGTTGACCTCCAGCGCATTGCCGGTTTTAGCGAACTTCTTAAAACCGGATCTCTCAACCGTGATCGTGTAAGTGCCAACGGGTAAGACACCGAAGGCATAAACACCCGAGTCATTAGTCAGTTGGGATTGCGTTAGGTCCGTAGCTTCATTAATCACCGTGACATTCGCCCCGTTCACGACAGCTCCGGTCGTGTCAGTGACAGTACCAGTGATTCGCGACATTGCAGTTTGCCCCTGTGTCGTCGACACAAAGACGAGCATCAACAATATCGAGCCAAGCGATACGAGAACGTGGTTGGTCGATTTCGGCATTCAACACCTCCTGGAGAGCGTCATGTGGAAAGAGCACGGCCTGCAGGGCAGGTCACTTAAAAGCAAAGATTCGGTTCGAAGAAACTAGGGGAAGGCTTGGCTGGGTATCGTTACTTTTCCAAAAAGTCGTACCGCAGCCGACCATCGAGTAAGTAACAGAACAACGTATGGCTTGTTCGTTGCAAGTATACAGCCACAAGATCGTCTCGCAAAGGTCTGTTGGTTAAATAGTTAAGACGGTCGGCATTAATTGCACGAGGTGTGAGTCTGGCTGTTTGAAACGAACGGATGGGATTGGAAAAAATGAATCACACTCAAATTTTCATATCCCGATTGCGATCTGATGGGGGAACTTCAGTCACTGATACATCATTATGAAGTCACTAAATCTTCATTAGGTCACCGATAAATCATCCTTTGAGCACATCAGAAATACTTATCGAAACAATAAAAATCTTTAGCTACCATTATTCCGACGCTGACCATATAATCAGCGCCCGAACTGCGAAAACTGAAGGACCCCTTCATTTGCGGTTTATTCCTAGCCAGTAAGAAACAGCTTACAGACGCGCCCTAGTTCTGTTTGTTGGAAGTCCAGCATCTTTCAATTTGTGTGTTGACCCGGGCCGATTCCGGTTTTTTTTCGCATTGTTGAAACGTTCAAGCAGCAGTTTACGACCCCCAAATTTAAGGAGCTCAGTAATGAGAAAGCGCACTGTTCCTGCTTTGCTTTCCATGGTTCTGTTGTTGACGATTGCTTCACTGTCACTTGGTCAAGGCACGGCGTCTCGTGTCACTGGCGTGGTTAAGGATCCAAATGGCGCGCTGGTTGGTGGCGCCACCGTTACTTTGACCAACGAAGGTATGAAGGTCTCCTTCACTACCGAAACAACTTCCTCCGGCACTTACGTTTTTGATTCAGTGCAAGTAGGTACCTATACGGTAACGGTCGAGAAGCAGGGATTCAAAAAGTTCGTCACTACCGGAAACCAAGTGAACGTCAATCAGCCTGCGACGATTGATGTGACACTGGACCTCGGCGGGATCAGCGACATAGTCACGGTAACTTCAACCGCAGAACTGGTTCAGACCAGTAGTTCAGGTAACTTCGGTAATACAGTTGAGCAACGCTCGCTCGAGGCGTTACCAATCGTCGGCGACCGTGGTCGCAATCCATTGCAATTCGTTTCGTTGCAACCGGGAGTGATTGGAAATGGACGCGCCGGTACGGGCGGCAATACTGGCGGAAACGTCCACGTTCACGGAGCACGCGACCGCGCTTTTAATTTCACGCTGGACGGAATTGATATAAACGAGTCGAGCGCTGGCGGGTCGAATTTCACACCTCTCAGACCCAACCCTGATTCAATCGAACAGTTTCAAGTTGTGACTGGAAACTTTACTGCCGAGTTGGGTCGCAGCAGTGGCGCTCAAGTGTCGTTGGTAACAAAGTCAGGAACAAACGACTTTCATGGAAATGCGTTTGAGCTGTATCGAACGCCGTCGTTGAACGCGAATGAATATGAGAACAACATAAATGGCCGGCCAAAGAACCAATATGTGCAACACATTTTCGGCGGCAGCGTTGGCGGCCCAATCATCCTCCCCGGCTACAACGGCCGTGAAAAGAAGACTTACTTCTTTACCAATCTTCAGATGCTCAGGACGCAGCAGGGCATCCTCGTAACGAGAACTGTTTACACGGCCCAAGCAAGACAAGGGCTCTTTCGTTATCGCGTTGGTGCTGCGAATGCGCCGGCTGGCACAGCTAATCCTTCGATTGATCCCAGCGGAAACCCGCTTCCTGGTCTGAACATTCAAACGTATAACGTGGTGGCGAACGATCCTCTTTGCACTACCCAGCCCGCAAATTGCGGATTGGATCCGACGACGCGAAACCTAATTAACGCAGCCCCGCTACCCAACAATTTCTCCTCTGTGGGTGATGGCCTAAACACCGCAGGCTTCAGCTTTTCAGCACCACAGATTGAGAAGCAGTGGGACTTTGTTGTTAAGGTGGACCACACTTTCAATGATAGAAACTCGATCTACGTCCGTTATGCTCAAGGCGAGCAAAATACTTTCGGCGACAACGCGAATGGCGGTCTCAAGTCATTTCCGGATAGCGAGTTCAATTTCGTAGACACCTTCAGAAATCCGAAAAACGCCGCCGT
>JBKPAL010000070.1:0-6288 GCA_046726395.1 Acidobacteriota bacterium | reverse complement strand
TGGTCCTGAAGGGCAGGCGAGGCCAGGTTACCTGGGGCGCAGCAATTACTACCTCAATGAATTGGGAGTAGCAATCCTATTCCCCAACGTGCGCGGCTCTTCCGGTTACGGTAAGTCCTTCCTGCAACTTGATGATGGCTTCAAGCGAGAAGATTCGTACAAGGACATTGGGACGCTACTCGACTGGATCGCTACGGACAACCGACTGGATGCCGGTCGCGTGATGATTACGGGCGGCTCATATGGTGGACACATGACCTTCGCAGTCGCGACCTTGTACAGCGACAAAATTCGGGCTTCTCTTCCAGTTGTCGGAATCTCGAATCTGGTGTCGTTTCTGGAGCGTACGGAAGCTTATCGCCGCGACCTGCGTCGGGTTGAGTACGGTGATGAACGCGATCCGAAGATGCGCGAATTCATGACGAGGATTGCGCCGCTGACTAACGCCGCAAAGATCACGAAACCGATTTTCATTGTCTCAGGAGGCAATGACCCGCGAGTTCCTTTGAATGAAGCCGAGCAGATGACCAGAACAGTTCGCGAGAACAAAACGCCCGTTTGGTATTTGATGGCGAAAGATGAAGGACACGGGTTCAATAAGAAGAAGAACCAGGACTTCCAGTTTTATGCGACCGTCATGTTCATGCGCGAATACTTATTGAAGTAATAAATTCCACAATCACCGAAACCAAAATCATGCCGAAGAGAGTTCGTAAAGCCGTTTTTCCTGCTGCAGGTCTGGGCACCCGTTTCCTTCCTGCAACCAAAGCTTCACCCAAAGAAATGCTGCCGTTGGTTGATAAGCCATTGATCCAATACGTAGTCGAAGAGGCTGTAGCGTCGGGCATAGAGTCGGTTGTGATCGTGACTGGCAGAGGAAAGGCTACGATGGAGGATCACTTCGACGTCTCTTTTGAGCTCGAAAAGATACTTGAAGAGCGCGGCAAGTTGGATCTGCTAAGACAGATGCGTCGCATCTCAGAGATGGCGCAGGTAAGTTATGTACGTCAGCGAGAGGCGCTTGGCTTGGGCCATGCTGTACTACAAGCAAAAGACTTTGTCGAAGGCGAACCGTTTGCAGTGATGTTGAGTGACGACATTATCGATTCAGAAGTGCCGGCACTGAGGCAACTCCTCGATGTTTACGAGAAGTATGATGCGCCCGTGATTGGAACGATGCAGGTCCCTGGTGAAGCTATCTCTCGCTTTGGTGCATTGGCAGTTGATGAGATCGAGGACGGCGTCTACAGAGTTAAGGACATGGTCGAAAAGCCGCCCTTTGCTGAAGCACCTTCAGATCTGGCCATTATTGGTCGCTACGTGTTGACGCCGGATATTTTCGAGGAAATCGAGAAGACAAAACCGGGTGCGATCGGCGAGATTCAGATTACCGATGCGATGCGCTCGCTGCTTAAGCGTAGAGATTTTTATGCAGTGAGATTCAAAGGCGTGCGTCACGACGCCGGCGATAAGCTTGGCTTTCTCATCGCTACTGTCGAATTTGCTTTGAAGCGCGAAGACCTGGGCGAAGAGTTCCGAGCGTACTTGAGATCACTTTCGCTGGATTAATGAAAATCATGTCTGAAGCAAAACAGTTTGCTGGTCGTGCGGCAATCGTAACTGGAGCAACACGCGGTATCGGGCGAGCCATTGCTCTTGAACTCGGCCGACGTGGTGCTGACGTAGCGTTCAACTACGCTAAGAGTGCAGCTGCAGCCGATAGCCTAACGGGGGAACTCGCGACGCTGGGTGTTCGGTCGCTGTCGTTTCAGTGTGATGTCGCCAACACTGAAGCAGTTGCGGAAATGGTGAAGCAGGTAAAGGACGCTTTTGGAAGAATTGATTTCTTGATTAATAACGCTGGGGTAACTCGGGACAATCTGATTCTTAGGATGAAGGAAGAGGATTGGGATGAAGTAATCGATACAAACCTCAAGGGCGCTTGGAACTTCGCGAAGGCCGCGCTCAGAACTATGCTGCGCCAGGACACCGGCGGTTCGATACTGAACATTAGTTCGATTAGCGGCAGCGTGGGAATGCCGGGCCAGTCGAACTATTCAGCATCAAAAGCAGGAATGGTTGGGCTGACAAAGGCGCTAGCCAAGGAAGTCGCAAGTAGGAAGGTTACCGTGAATGCTCTTGCTCTTGGCATGGTGTCTACGGACATGTCAGGTGCCCTCGATGAAGGTTACCAGGCGAAGATCATTGAGCAGATTCCGCTGGGTCGTTTTGCGGAAGCGGATGAAATCGCACGCATAGCTTGTTTCTTTCTGTCTGATGACGCGCGCTATGTCACGGGACAAGTAATTCAGGTAGACGGCGGGTTGGCTATTTGACCGTTGCTCTTTTCGCTGCACTCTCAGTCCCGGTCAATGTGGAGAGTGGAGCGATATTCAGTTCGAACGCTTGTGGGTTCTCTCCAATAATCGCCGCCGCAAAAAACAAAGGTACATAACTGGCGTTCTCATTTCGGAAGGTGTCGTCAAGTCTGTCGCGGTTTGCAAAGAACGTCCAGAAGTTCCTCTTAAAATTTTCCGTAGACCTCAACTCTACCAAGGTATTCCGCACCCACTCTGAACCGCGGTTATAACTCAGCAACACCAACGTCATACTTTGAGAGTCTTCACCCAGCTCTGCCATTCGATCAGCGATGTAATCAGCAGCTGCTGGCGTCATCTTCTCTGGATCACACATCTCTTCTGCTGAGACGCCGTACTGTCTTGCGGTCTGAGGCAGGAACTGAAACAAACCTTTAGACCCAAATGCGCTTTCGGTACAGGGACGATATTCCGATTCGATCATCGGCAGATAGATGCCGATCAATGCGGGGACTTTTCGTTCCTCGAATGACCTAGCGATCAACGGAACGTAGGGCACAGCTCGATCAAAGACAACATTTAGATTGTCTCTTCCCAATTTTGATGAAGAGCTGTTAAGGCGCGAAAGGTAGTTGTCTAATTTGATTTTGATGGCGCGAACTGCTTCGGGTTGTAAGGTGCCGGTTCGCTCGCCCATCATGGCGGAGATTCGTTCTTCTTGAGCGGCAACAAATTGAAGCTGCTCTGTTTCATTCATATCTTTGTAGAGTTTTGCATGCTCTGCACTCCGGATGTTTGAAGCCGCGTTTCGAGTGAACGGCGGAGTTCTCGAGAATAAGAAAAACAGAAGCGTGGTTATCAGTGTTACCGACGCGAGCCCGAGTACAAACTGTCGCTGATAACGTCTCCAGTTACTCTTGATCGTGTTGGACGACGATGCAGGTAATGATGTAGCTGCCACACCCTTCTTATTTAGAATCGTGTCGAACTGAAATTCTGGTTGCAGGCCTCTCAAGTCTTCCAACATGTCGGCGACTCTTTGATAGCGTCGCTCTACTTGTTTGCTCAAAGTCCGATCCAAGATCATCTGTAGTCGGCGCAAAGGCTCAGCATCTTCCTGATCGAACAAGGGTTGTGGCTTGTGTTCGATTATTCCCACGAGGGTATCCATTCGAGTGGGCGCCTCAAATGGCGAGCGGCCAGCTAACATCTCATAAAGCAGTACACCAAAGCTCCAGATGTCGGAACGGTGATCAACCTGGAGGCCGCGTGCCTGTTCTGGTGACATGTACCCGACGGTGCCGAGCACCATTCCGATCTCAGTTTCAGTGGTCTTGCGCGTGGACTCGGAAGAAAGCTGCGTTTGTATGGAGAGCTTTGCGATTCCGAAATCAAGCACTTTAATCAAGCCATCGCTTCGTCGCATGATATTTTCTGGCTTGATGTCGCGATGGATTACACCCGCGTCGTGCGCGGCAGCCAATCCCGCGCCAACTTGCAAACATACCTCCAGGATTTCGCGGATCGAGAGCTCGCCTCGGCTAATCAATTCACGAAGCGTTTTGCCTTCAATATACTCGGTGGCAATGAAGTACAAACCGTCGGCTTCGCCCACTTCATGAATTGTCAAAATGTTTGGGTGATTCAGTGACGAGATAGCACGCGCTTCCCGCTGAAAGCGTCGTAAGCCATCGCCGGATACCAGGTAATCTGGCAGGATTTTCAACGCGACTTGGCGATCTAGTCGCAGGTCCTGGGCTAGATAAACTGCTCCCATTCCACCGCTGCCCAGACGCTCAACGATTTTGTAAGCCCCGAGGACTCGACCGAGATGCCTATCCGGCAACTCCAGTGCTAGAACTGCAGCGTCGTGTTCGATTGCAGATTGCTCGATGAACTCCCCAGCATTCTCATAAGCGTGAACAAGGGAAAGGGTCTCACGACGAAGTGCTTCATCTTCCTCGCACACTTCATCGAGATAGGCTGCTCGTTCAGGAGCTGGTCGATCGAGCGCAGCCTGGAGCACAGCCTCGATCTGTTGCCATCTGTCTGAGTTCGTCGACATCAACGTTAACCTGTTGTGATAGCTCGATAGAGCCAAGCCTTCGCAGCACGCCAATCGCGTCTTACAGTCATGACTGAGACTCCCATGACTGTCGCCGTTTCCTCGAGACTCAAGCCCCCGAAGTAACGTAATTCAACCATTTGCGCTTTACGGGGATCGATCGCAGCAAGACTAATTAGCGCTTCATCCAAGGCCAACAATTCCGCCGCACGTTCAACCGACATCGTCGCATTTTCGTCAAAAGAGACTCGCTGAATGTCACCCCCTCGCTTCAGGTATTGTTTTCTACGGGCGTGATCGATCAAGACCTGTCTCATTACTTGCGACACCACCGCAAGGAAGTGTCCACGACCATTCCATTCAATCTGCTTGTGGCCCAACAGTCTTACGTATGCTTCGTTTACCAAAGCGGTGGTTTGGAGAGTATGAGGCTTCCGTTCCCGTTGCATGAAGCGATGTGCAATACGCCGAATCTCGTCATAGACCACTGCGGTTAGCTTCTCAAGAGCGAGTCTGTCGCCGCGCCGCCAGTCGAGTAACATCGCCATTACATTTTCCTGAGAGATCGTCACCGATATCATCTCCAGCTATTTCAGGTGCGGGAATTCTAGCACCGTTAAGTTATTCCAATGGGTCGGGCGAATGCGAGGAGCCGTGGGCAAAAATATATGAACACTTTCTCGGCGATTTCTCGCTAAACCAAATAGCGAGCCCTATCGCTTAGTACCTGAAACTCGATTTCACAAGGAGAATCAAGCAATGAGGACAAAGAAGATAATAAGTTTAGGAGTCTGTGTGATCGCTCTCAGCGTCTGGTCAGCCGTTAAAGTGAGTGCTCAAGGCACGGACGGAAAGATGTATCAGCAAATGTCTGTGGAGGAGCAGAGTGCTTTTGTGAACGATAAGGCGCAACGGATTGCATTTTCTCTTTCCGGACGAGAGTACGCTTTTACTCCGGAGTTCATTTCCGTCGTCAAGAGATCTGTGGATACTTATGTTGACCGCGTTGACGGCAAGAAACCTGGACGGACCGACTTGCGATTAGTGGTTCAGCGTGGCTCAACCTATGCGGCGGTTCTCAGCGCTCCATTCAAGAAGCGAGAACTCTCACCACTATTTGGGATCTATCTACCATTCATTGAGTCGGAATATGTAAATCTTGAACAGCCGACGAAGATGGGCGCACTGGGAATGTTCCAGTTTCTGCCGCAGACAGGAATGCGATATGGGCTAACGACGCCTGAGCTGTTGGACATTGGCCGTTCGGCAGATGCTGCTGCTGACTACATCGCCGATAGTTTGAAGCTGTTTCAAGCGGATCCGATGAAAGAGGCACTCGCACTGTTGTCTTACAATCGGGGAACCAAACAAGTGGTCCAGGACCTCCATGCAGTTGTGACTGAGCAGAACCGTGATTGCAGCATCTGTGCTTTGACAAGCTCTGCAGGTACCTTGAACAGAAGATTCAGTGCAGAGAACGCGCAGTATGTTCCTGGTTTCTTCGCAGCCGCCATTGTCGGTGAAAATCCCGCTGCGTTCGGCTTGAACTCAGCGCCCTTATCCTCCCTCTCCCAATAAATACTCGACCACTCTCGATGGTCCGGCGTGAACTTTACGTAAGACTTCTGTTGCTGGACCGACATTGAGTCACTCTACAAAGAAGTTGGGGCGGGCTGGCGAAAACCGAGTCTGCCCCGAAAACTGTAGAGAGGTGAATTTCGTTATACTCGACAAATGGTCTCCTTAAGAACAGAGCGCCTAAAAAGATACAAGGATATTGCTCTACTGCTCGCAAAGTACGGGCGCTCTGATTTGGTTAAGCAAGCTGGTTGGGCCGAAGGCATAGATTTCAACGAGGCACTTACGCCGGAAGTGGCGCCGGAAGCAGCTGAGCTTGCAAGTGAC
>JBKPAL010000069.1:0-25430 GCA_046726395.1 Acidobacteriota bacterium | reverse complement strand
TAGAATCGGAATGTCTTCGACGCGTTCTCTAAGGGAGGGAAATGCTAAAGGTATTGTGCTGATACGAAAGTAAAGATCGTCACGGAACTTCTTTTCTCTAACTAGTTGACTCAAGTCTTGATGAGTCGCAGCAATCAGTCGCACGTCTACCTGACGATCGCGAACATCGCCTACCCTGCGGAAGCGCTTATCTTCGAGTACCTTCAACAGCTTTGGTTGAATTTGTAAGTCAACGTCACCAATCTCGTCGAGAAAGATTGTGCCTCGGTGAGCGACTTCAAATAGACCTTGTTTCGAAGACGTTGCACTCGTAAACGCTCCCTTCTCGTGACCAAACAACTCTGTTTCCAGGAGCTCTCTTGAAAGTCCAGCGCAGTTCAGATCAACAAAGGCTTCTTCTGCTCTCGGACTGTTGTCATGAAGCCACCGTGCTAGAACACCCTTACCCGTGCCAGTTTCACCGAGGATCAGGACAGGACTTTCAGTAGCTAAGACTTTCCGCGATTGCTCGGCGAGCGTGCGAATCGCTTGGCTCGTGCCAATAAATGGATTCACTGCGCTGCGGAACTGTTGAGTCCTACTCGCGAGCTGCTTTTGATGATTTCGCTGGTTAGCCAAGAGACGCTCAAGGATCACCAACAAGGCAGGTAGTTCAAGCGGTTTGGTGAGGAATTGTTCAGCGCCCTCCTTTATCGCTCGTACTGCGAGATCGATCGACCCGTGGGCAGTAAGGATCAATAAGGGTATGTCCGCGTCGATTTCCCGCAAGCGAGGCAAGAGATCGAGTGCAGTTCCGTCTGCGAGCATGTAGTCCGCAATGACGATGTCGGGCCGGGCGCTTCTGAAGATCTGCTGCGCCTCGCGGCAACTCTCAGCTTCGTCTATTTGAAACCCATGGAGTTCCAGAAAGTCCCTAATTCCAAACCGCAGACCGGGCTCATCATCAATGACAAGGATTCGGTTCCTAGCCATTGTTGTCCTCCTGTTTGGACAAGGGGAACCGAGCTGTCATGCAGGCGCCGCCTTCGCGATTGTTGCCTGCGATTAACCGCCCGCCATGTTCACTCATGATGCGATGTGCAATTGCGAGCCCCAAACCGGTCCCTCCGCGTCGTTTTGAAAAAAATGGCTCAAAAATCATAGGTAAATCGTCGTCTGAAATTCCCGGTCCAGAGTCCTTTACTGAACAATCCAACCATCTCTGATTGCCTTCTTCCACTTGCCGGGCTACGACGGTAACTTCTCGGCCAGAAGTTGAGTGCTGAATCGCGTTTTCTATTAAATTTACGAACACTTTAGAGAGCCGGCGTCTATCAACCATGATCGGTGGCAACTCGCCATCAATGCCGTTTACTAGTTTCACCTGGGCCACCTTTGCTGCAGGTACACACGAGCGAAGACTCTTCGTGATTACTTCTGTCAACGAAGCAGGGTAGAAATCGCCGCGGAATGGCCTTCCATACTCGAGCAACTCTTCCATCAATATCGTCAATCGGCTTACTTCGTCTCGAAGAACATTCGTATAGCGAAGGTAGTCTGTGCTCTCTCCGAAACGTGTTTCAAACGCGTCCAGGATCGAAGATATTCCGAAGAGCGGATTCCGAACCTCGTGGGCCACACCGGCAACGAGCGAGCCCAGTAGCGACATCATCTCGCTTTGATGGAGTGATGCTTCAAGCTCTGCTCGCTTAGTGATGTCTTGAGCGATCAGGATCGCTCGCTCTCCAGCCGACCCGAACTCATTGATCAAATAAAGTGTGATAGCCCACGTTTTTCCGTCCTTTGAATCTTTTACCACTGCTGAGCTCGACGTGCCGTTGCCGCGAATGGTCTTAATCAACTCAGCAGCTTTACACCAAGGTTCATTTGGACCAAGTTTGGAAATGTCTCTGCCAAGTATTTTTTCACTTTCGATTCCGGCAATCTCTTCAGCAGCTTGGTTCAACCGCCGAATTGTTCCATCCAGTTCAACGATCAAGACGGGAAAGTCGATGGCATTGTAAGTTTGTCGCCACTCCATTGCTGAGTGTTGAAGCGACTCGTGCATTTTCTGCTGTTTCTCGTCTAAGAGTTTTCGTTCAGTTACATCGCTGGCTATAACCAGCCGCGCTTGCCGGCCGTTGAATACAAGTGAATGAGAGGTGAGTTCGACGTAAATACTGCTTCGATCCTTTCGACGGTGACGCCAAGGACTCGATAGGACCGGCTCGTCGGCGCCTGTGGCAGTTTTGATCAGTAGTGCTGGTCCACCGTCGGGCGACATCAAGTCGTTTATCGTCATTGAAAAGAACTCTTCTCGCGAGTACCCGTACGTCGACACGGCTGCCTCGTTAACGGCGAGAAACGCCAGCGTATTTTCGTCATAGACCCAGATTGGTTGGGGGGTTGCCTCAAACAGCAGCCGATAACGCTCCTCAGATTCCCGTAGCTGTGCTTCGACCCTAGCGCGCTCAAGTAAACGAGAAACTTTCGCAACCAACCGCGTAGAATCGAACGGCAATTCGAGATAATCGTCCGCACCTGAACGCAGACCTTCTACGACGCTGGCGGTGTCCTTGCGATGCGCGGTCACTAGGAGAATTGGGACCGATCTCAGTTCGTCGTCCTGCCGAATCAAACGGCAAAACTCGATACCATTCACCTTGGGCATTGAGACGTCACTGATGACCACAGCCGGATGTTTCACCTTAGCCACTTCAAAAGCTTCACGGCCATCTTCGGCTGTAAAAACGGAATAACCGGCCTTGCGAAGCAAGCTATCCATCAAGGTCAATTGTTCAGGAACATCATTGACGATGAGAACGGAATCGCCCTCACGTCCATTTTGGGAAAGCGCTACCCGCTGCATCTGGCTTGTATCCTCGATCATCTATCGCTGATTTTGGTTCAGACTTAGCTAGAGATTTAATACCCTAGCGACTTGCGGATATTTGACGAATCTCGGCCCGATTCGGGGGGTGATCGACTGGACTACCCAGGCTGCCTTGAATTGTGGCTGCGGAGTATAGCACAACCCTATGCATTACAATGGTTAAGTTCTGCGGGCTCAGCGTCACTTTTGTGTGCGACAGCTCGCCCTTGGAACCGCTCAATTGAAAGATCTGTTTCCTTAATTAGTAAGCAGTCTTATTAGCATGGTTTTTCCGGCTAATGTTCATCGATCTGTCACTATTTTTAATGCTGGGAATCAAGCCATAAGTAAGCCAGCGTCGGTTTCGTGGGGGCGTTGGCGTTGAGATTCAAGTCAGTAAACCCAAGTCTTGTCGCCTGAATCAAAACTGAAGACCAGTTCAATCCTAAGGTTGAATTTCTGAACTTTAGAGGGAGAGAAAAGCCAAGTAACTATGAGAATTTCGTTTCGCAAGCCGAATCATACGGCAAATCATTTTTTTATGTTAGCAATTTTTGCGGTTTCATTTACCGCATGTCGAGCTCAGTCGGGCCCGTTGAATATTGCGTCGGGCGCGCCCGCCAGCTCAGCTCCGAACACGAGCGTTTCAATTCAGAGTTCATATGCCGACGTAGTCAGTCGAGTCTCGCCAGCAGTGGTAACCGTACGCTCAACCGAGCGTGCTCGAACCGCACAACAGTTTCCGTTTTCCAACGATCCAATGTTCCGTGATTTCTTCGGTGATCGAGGGCTCCAGGAGCAAGCTCCCAGGCGTGTAGAAGGAGTTGGATCCGGAGTCATCGTCAGTAACGACGGGTACATTCTTACCAATCATCACGTAGTCGATGGTGCAATTGAAATTAAAGTAGAGACAACCGATAACCGTTCATATACTGCGAAGCTAGTCGGTTCAGATCAGCCCAGTGACCTGGCGGTGCTGAAGATCGAGGCCCAAAACCTACCTGTTCTGACCTTAGGCGACTCGGACAAGGTTCGTGTCGGAGATGTCGTTTTAGCTGTGGGCAATCCACTCGGAATCGGGCAAACCGTAACTTCAGGAATCATAAGCGCAAAAGGAAGAGCGACCGGACTTAGTGATGGAAGCTTCGAAGACTTTCTACAAACCGACGCTTCCATTAACCGTGGTAACTCTGGCGGCGCGCTTGTAAATACAAGCGGTGAGCTGGTCGGGATCAATTCGCAAATACTTTCACCATCTGGAGGCAGTATCGGAATTGGCTTCGCTATACCTTCCAATATGGCCCGAGCGGTCATGGAACAGCTGCGGAAGACAGGGAAGGTTCGGCGCGGAATGATCGGTGTGACGATTCAGTCGGTCAGTTCTGACCTGGCTGCAAGCTTAGGTTTGCAGAATTCGCGGGGGGCAATTGTTAGCTCGGTTCAGCCGGGTGGACCAGGGGACAAGGCCGGAATCAAGCGTGGTGACGTCATCACGGCGATCAACGATCAACCGATTGTAGACAGTAACAATCTGAGAAACACTGTAGCCAGTACTGCTCCAGGCACGCCAGTAACCGTTATCCTGTGGCGTGATGGCCGAGAGCAAAAGCTGAATGTTACGCTGGCTGAGCTTCCTGCTTCTCAGACCGCAAGCTCAGAACAAGGTGGCGACGAAGGTTCAAGCGGAAGCGGAAAGTTTGGACTTACCCTTGAGCCGCTTACTGCTGACACCGCATCTCGTCTCGGATTGACGGCTGCGGATCAGGGACTCGTTGTGACACGACTGGATCCATCAGGTGTGGCTGCTGATGCGGGCATTCGCCAAGGCGATGTGATACAGGAAGTGAATAGGCAACCTGTCCGTAGCGCAGCGGAATTCGATTCGGCAATTCGTCGCTCCGGAACGCGGCCCATTCTTGTACTAATAAATAGGAGAGGCAATGCCGTGTTTCTTACGTTAAGGCCAAATCCCTAATCCATCCCAAGGCGAAGAACTGTAGCGCCGTCGCTCGGCCGAGTTTCGAGCGGCGGCATTTTTCTGTTTGAAATGATGTCACTTGCTTGACGAGCCGACCGCTCCCAGTTACGTTGCCGGAATCTTTCGACAAAGATGCTTGACTCACTCTTGCTAGGTGGAGGTTTTGCGATGAACGAACGCACTTCAGAAACGTCACCCCGTTATGACAAGCGACCATGGGGAAGTTTCACCGTGCTCGATGAAGGATCGAATTTCAAGGTGAAGAGAATTGAAGTCCTGCCTGGCAAGCGTCTCAGTTATCAGAAGCATGCCCAACGTGCAGAGCATTGGGTCGTCGTGGCTGGTACTGCGAAAGTTACATTGAATGATGAGGAAACTTTAGTACGACTTGGAGAAGCCATTGACATACCCGTCGGCGCGGCACATCGCGTAGAGAATCCGGGCGCTGATTTACTCGTTTTCATTGAAGTACAACGCGGCAGTTATCTGGGTGAGGACGATATTGTTCGCTTGCAGGATGACTTTGGTCGAGAGAGTAAGTAAATGAGCGATGGCCCGCAGGCAATTTCTGATGCTACTCCTGAGCTGGTGGCACCGAGCGCGCACGAGAGTGTGTGGACAGCAGTGCGCGAATCTCTTCGCGGCACACATCGAGACTACACGGAAGGTCCGATTGGACGCTCGATCATTTTGCTTGCCGTTCCCATGGTACTCGAGATGCTCATGGAGAGCGTTTTTGCCGTTGCTGATATTTACTGGGTAGCTCACCTCGGAATTGCTGATGCCGTTGCTACAGTGGGTTTGACTGAGTCAATGATGAGCTTGATCTATGCAGTCTCAATTGGATTGGGGATCGGAGCCACGGCAATGGTCGCCCGTCGAATTGGCGAGCATAACCCCGATGGTGCGGCGCGAGCAGCGGTTCAGGGGATGGCCCTCGGTTTAATTGTCTCAGCCATTATTGGAGTCACAGGCTATTTGCTCGCACCTAGACTGCTTGCGTCTATGGGTGCGTCGCCGTGGGTCCTCAAAGAAGGCGTCGGTTTTACTCGAGTTATGTTTGCGGGAAACGCCTCGATACTCCTGCTGTTTCTCATCAATGCCATTTTTCGTGGTGCTGGGGATGCGGCAATCGCGATGCGCGTCCTTTGGTTGGCGAATGCCATAAACATAGTGTTGGGTCCCTGCTTCATCTTTGGAATTGGACCATTTCCTGAGCTGGGAGTTGTTGGCGCTGCAGTGGCGACTACGATCGGTCGAGGCACTGGAGTTCTCTATGCATTGAGCCGCCTGATTCGCTCGGGAGGAAGATTCGATATACGAGCACATCACTTGAAACTTGAGCCGTCAATCATGGGGCGGTTGATACGTCTCTCTGCGACGGGAACTTTTCAAGTTTTCATCGGAATGGCGAGTTGGATTGGTTTGATCAGAACCCTTTCAAGTTTTGGTAGTGATGCTGTTGCCGGTTACACGATCGGCATTCGCGTGATCATATTTGCTCTACTGCCGTCGCTCGGAATGGGAAACGCTGCTGCGACCATGGTTGGTCAAGCGCTTGGTGCACGCAAACCGGACCGTGCTGAGCGTGCAGTCTGGAAGGCAGGTTTCTATAACATGGTGTTTCTGGCGATAGTCGGTCTGATCTTCATAGTGACCGCTCCTCGGATTATCCATTTCTTCACAAGTGATCCGAACATTGTCCCGTACGGGGTGGACTGTTTACGCATCGTTTCGTACGGGTTCCTTTTCTACGCTTATGGAATGGTGTTGACACAGTCGTTCAACGGAGCTGGCGATACGTGGACGCCGACGATAATCAACCTCTTTGTCTTCTGGCTGTGGGAATTGCCCTTGGCGTATACGTTGGCAATCGTGTTTGGTATTGGTCCTCGCGGGGTTTTCATCGCGATAACAGTCGCCTTCTCGACGCTCGCCTTAGTGAGTGCTCTCGTATTTCGCAAAGGAAGGTGGAAGAACCGGGTGGTGTAAACAAACAGCCCACAGGAACTGCAAGTGTCCTCTATTGATATATCGGTCTTTTCCGTGCTCGAGCAAACTTTGAATAACCCGCTGAATTCTCGACTTACCAATTGATCTTCCCAACTTAATCTGACGGCACCTTGCTTGCCTTTTTCTTCAGATCATGGGTCGGAGCCTTGCTTCGATCGAACTAGGAGAACAAGGAGCCGGAAAGAAGAGAGAAGAAGAAAGCCAAGAGACCTGAAGAAGAATCATCACAACCATCCCTAGCAGAGGAGGCACGCGACGACTGATTAGCGTCCGCTCGACGTCGGAGAGTCAGGGCAGTTTGCTCCCCGATGATGAGACTCCTTCGGGAAGGCTATGATTTCAAACGGGCACGAGGAGGAGATAGCAATGAATCAAACGTTAGCTGGGAAAACGATCGCGATACTCGTAGCAGACGGTTTCGAACAAGTCGAAATGACAGAACCGAGGACGGCACTTGAAGCAGCCGGAGCATTAACTGAAATAGTCTCGCCGTCCAAGGGTGAGGTTCAGGGATGGAATCACGACGATAAGGCAGATAAGTTTCCTGTAGATGTTCCACTCGGCAGTGCAACCAACAGTCGCTATGACGCACTGCTTCTTCCAGGCGGTGTTCGGAATCCGGATCAGTTGAGGATGATTCCGGACGCCGTTCAATTTGTGAAGGAGTTCTTTGCGACAAACAAGCCAGTCGCTGCGATTTGTCATGCACCCTGGATGTTGATTGAAGCGGATGTGGTCCGAGGCAAGGAAGTAACATCATGGCCTTCACTGAAAACAGATCTTCGCAATGCAGGAGCTCAGTGGGTCGACCGTCAGGTTGTAACGGAAATCGGTCTAGTCACCAGTCGCAAGCCAGACGACATTCCGGCATTCAACGACAAGATGATTGAGGAGTTCTCAGGAGTTAAGACCAGCGGTCGAAGTGCCGCCGGTATGAAATAGATCTTGTCCTTACCTCGCTTTAGAAAGAGGGCCGCCTTTACTGGCGGCCTTTCTGACCTCAACCTTCGTAAGCGCTTAACTACAGACATTCATCCACGAATCTTGCCGCCACTCTGTAACCGAATGAGGCCGCTTCGTCACAAATCGCAAAATTCTCCGCGATAAGATCGTATCAGGTGCAGTTTGTTCTATCATTATCCTGCGTCCTGAACGTCACGATTAAACCGGTCATCCTCATGGTCCATACCGAAAGAGAATTTCGACAAGGAGTCTCACGATGAAGTACTTCATAGCTCTACTACTCGGATCCTTACTTCTCGCCCACAGCGGTACGCAAAAGACAGAACCTGTTTCTTCGCTGCAAGCAATGGTTGAAACCGAAATTGCCTTTGCGCGAGCGGCAGCCGAGAAAAGCACTCAGGAAGCGTTCCTGGCTTTCATAGCCGATGACGGAATTCTGTTCCGGCCGACTGCAGTTAATGGTAAGCGGTGGATGTTAGCCAACCCGGTGCCGAAAACCACGAAGCGTCCGTTGTTGAGTTGGATGCCAAGCTTTGCAGATATCTCGCAAGCTGGTGATATGGGATACACAACTGGACCGTGGGAATTCAGATCTGACAGCAAGGATGAGAAGGCAGTGGCATTTGGGAATTTCGTAACTGTTTGGCGTAAGCAACCTGACGGATCGTGGAGGTTCGCGATTGATCTTGGGATTAGCAACCCGCAACCAGTAAACCAAGCAACGATTTGGCAGCCTCTCAAAAAAGCTGATGGTGGGAAGCTTTCAGAGGCAGAGGTGAACGCCATGCGTGCGGCCCTGACTAAGCGCGATTGGCAGTTTGCAGCGGACGCGCAGTCAAAAGGGTTTTTGAATACCTTCATGCTCTACTCAGCTGAGGACGCGAGGTTACTTCGCAATGGAAGTTTCCCCTATGTTGGAAGAAGAGCCATTAAGGATGCTTTTGAGAAGAATGAAGACGTATGGACCTCGCAGCCTGATTTCAGTGACGTCTCTCGTTCAGGAGACCTCGGCTACACGTATGGAACTTATCAGGTGAAGAAAAATGATGGAGCGCAGACATCGACTGAAAAAGGTAACTACATGAGGATCTGGAAGCAGCCGAACGGTCAGTGGAAGATTGTGTTGGAGGTTGCTAATCCGCTTCCACCCGAAGACAAGAAGAGTTAACAGAGAAACAAGAATTAGCCGCGGATAAACGCGGATGACAAGGATCAGAGGTAAAGCTGATCAGTCACCGCGTTTATTCGCGGCTTTTTACTGGATGCAGGTTCGAGTTGAGACACCAGAGCAAAGGCCTGTGATGACTCACCTCACTTTTGTGCAACCTCAGAATACATATCGGAGGCCAACTACGATTCGCCGGTTGCCACCGTTTGTGCTCCATTGGTTTAGGAACGCAGCATTTGGTGCCCCACTGGTCGAAAATGCACGACCGTCCGGTATGCCGAAGTTGCGTGTGTTAGTAGCGTTGAAGAAATCAGCTCTTAATTGCAGACGCTGATTCTCACCGATCGTTGTGTTCTTCAGAATGCCGAAGTCGACATTTCCTATGCCGTCGGCTCGAAGGATGTTGCGACCGGCGTTGCCGACACGTTCGCCAAACGCGGCGCCACGTAGCGGAACAAACAGTGTGTTCCGCTGCGCGTAGATTTCTTCGATTGACATCCCCGAGATGTCTAACGTGGTAGCGAGGTTTGGCCGGATCGCGTCGCCCACAAGACCTGCTATACCGCTCAAGGCGCCTGTTGGATCCGAACCATTCAACACTGTGAATGGCGCGCCGCTTTGGAACGTGAAGAACGAGTTTACTTGCCAACCACCAAGAACCCGCCCGACAAATCCCTTTTGATCCTGATAGTAAGGAAGTTCGTATACGAAGTTGCCACTGAACCGATGTGGTCTATCGTAAGTCGAACGGGCGCGATCAGCTCGTCGATTGAACGAGTCCTGCGAAACGGCAACTTCACCGCTCGAAGGGTTGAAAATCTCTGATGCGTCGTCGATGAACGAACTCCATGTGTAATACACGCCGGCGCTAAAGCCACGACTCAAGCGCTTATCGATACTGACTTGCATCGAGTGATAGATCGATGAACCAGAGTTGGCGCGGAGTCTGATGACATTCAGAGACGGATCAACTCGCACGATAGAAAAAGGCAGCCGGGGATTGCCATCTAACGTTTGAAACAGTCCGGTGCCTTTTGAGCCCACGTAACCCACGCGCACGATCATATCGCGAGAGACTTCGCGTTGTACTTCGAAGCTAAATGAGTCATAGGTCGGCGCGTGAAAGTCCTCTGAAACAACCGTGCGCGCGAATGCATCAGGATTGATCGGTGGGTTGTTGAGATTTGCGAAAGCATTGGCAACACCATTGCTGGCTGAAGTCTCTCCAGGCAACGTGATCGGGGCCGTGGGTGAAATAAACGCGGCAACAAACGGAAATGCACTCCAGATGTTTAAAGCGATGTTGGTGAACGCGTAATCATTCGTGCGGGAATAACCTCCACGGAGCACCAATTTATCGCCGCCCGTCAACATTCCAATCAGTCCGTCACTCCTCGTGTTCAGGTTCCAGTTAAACCCGATACGTGGCTGCAAGTTGTTGTTGTCGCGACCTGGAATTGGTGTAACTCGAAATCGCGGATCATTTCCGGCAGCCGCAAGAACAGGTTCGTTGAAATCAACCAGGTCCTGAATTGGCTGCCCGGGGTTTTCGTATCGCAGGCCGTACGTCAGAGTAAAGTTTGGTCGGATCTTCCACTCGTCTTGCCCATAGAAGAAGAAATCATGCCAATCGAGATGCAGCACGCGCGCAACTCCCGACAGGTCTTTGTTAATGGTCGACGATTGGGCCACGTCGTTCACATAACGATTCAAACTCGAATACTGCAGCCGGCCGCGTGTAGTCGGTTTGAAGAGCTGGGCCAGCTGGTTCCGTCTGATATCAAATCCAAATTTCAGCGCATGACTGCCAGTCGTGTACGACAAGTTGTCCTGCATCTGATAGGTGTTGCGGAACGAGAACTGTGGCAGATTCACGCCGAGTCCGATTCCAGTGCGATCGGTCGCCGCATTGAATCCAACCAGACCAAGCTCAGTGATTTCGATCGACGGAATTAGTTCCGCGGTTGGATCCAGAGCCGACGTATCCGATGCGGCGCGTAGATAGGCACCACGCCATTCGTTTACTAGCTTTGGAGTGAATACGCTTGTCAGGGCTACGTTCACACCTTGATTACGTGCCACCTGCTTTGATGAGAATCCGGGCGGCGTGACTTGTGAGCCAATCCCGTTTGTATCGCCGTCCTGATAGATGTAACGCCCGTTCAAGTTGTGTTTGTCGCTAATTCGATGATCGACTCGGAAAGAGGTCTGCCAATCATCGAACGAAAACGAAGTTGCGCCAGTAAGTGCCCCGAGTGGCACGGTGAATGTTTGTCCGTTTGCGATGAATGTGGCGGAAGTGCCGATTGGTGTTTGTGCTGCGGGGAGGAACCGGAGAAGAGCAGCAACCTGTGGACGGTTACCAACTGCTGCTTGCAACACTTGACGACCTGCTTCAGTCGGCGCACCTCTCAACGTCGCGCCCGTACCTAACTGACGGTCGTACCATCGCTGGATTGAGAAGAAGAAGAAAGTACGATCTCTGCCGCTAATGTACGAGCGTCCACCTTCACCGAAGCGCGGCAGATGCAGCGGCCCACCCAGAGTTCCACCAAGTTGGTTTTCGACTCTGAATGGCGCATGTCTCAACGATTGATCAGTCGCCGTCGGATTGCAGAACCCAGCGGCTTTGTTCGTGTTGCTACATGCATTGAGAGCATTGTCATTGTGAAACCAAAAACCAGAGCCGTGATAGTCATTGGTTCCGCTCTTAGTAATGGCGTTGAAAATCGAACTGCCGTTACGTCCGTATTCGGCGGTGAATTGGTTCGTAACGAGACGCACTTCTTGAATCAAGTCTGGATTGTTGAGCGGCACTGAGGCGCCTGCCACCCCAAAGTCGTTGTTGTCTTGACCGTCAATCATGAAGTTATTCGAGCGAACGCGACCACCGTTTGCCGAGTAGCTGACGCCTGAAGTGCTGCCTACTCCGCCACCCGAGAAGGAAGTTTGGCCGGCACCAAGTTGTGTCACGCCGGCTGCGGACAGGGCGATGTTGTAAACGTTGCGATTAGTCGCTAACGGCAACTCTGAAACCCGCCGTGAATCAAAGCGAACACCAACCTCTGCTGTGGTGGTGTTCAGCAAAGAAGCGTTCTCTGTAATTGTGACTGACGCCTGAACGTCGCCGGGTTTGAGAGATACGTCAACTACCGCATCTTGATTTACGGCAAGCGTAATTCCTGATTGCACAAACTTTCCGAAGCCAGGGGCTTGGACCGTTAGCTCGTAGTCACCGACCGGCACATTATTGAAGCGATAACGACCGGATGCGTCAGATTGTGTTGTGCGGGAATCATTGGTTTGCACGTTACGAATCGTCACAGAGGCTCCGGGTATGACAGATTGTTTCTCATCATTGACTTCGCCAAGAATCGATCCACTAGTCTGGGCGAAGACCGAAACTGCCATACAGGCGAATAGAGCCACCAAAAGCGAAAGGAATCTCATTGCTTTGATCATGAGTTCACTCCTTTGAGAATCTGCTTGATTGGCCAGGTGTAGGAGGTGCTCACTGGGGATGCTGAGCGTCGGACATCCGAAAACTCGGAACGCAGTCGGCAACCAGATCGTTGCCTTAGTTAACAAATTGCAACGATCGTGCCTTATTGGACCATCAACACTTGAGGCCCTTTCGTCACGCGTTCAAGCCCACTCATTTTGAGTGCAGCCAAACTAGACTGCGATTTTTGGATTTATTCGGATTGAATGTTGCAATTAATGGAAGGAGCAGTTTGTGGGTACCTAGAAAGATAGATTCGATTTCAGTTTTTCGTACCATAAAAATCCACATTTCTTCGCAACGGCTTGCCGCCTGGGTTGGCTTCGCGGCGGCTGCTTGCCACACCGTAAGCCGTTAACTCTGAATTGGGCTATGCTTCTGGTTCGGCCTCAGGCCCAATTGCGAGCTCAACCAATGCATGAAAATAGGGGAGCAGCGTCGGGCTGCTCCCCTCTTAGCGCCAAGGTGAGGCGAAAGTGAACCAAATAAACTTTTCTTAGAAAATAAATTTGGCTCGCAATTGGATCGTGCGACCACTGAAGTTACCAGCGCTGTAGTTATTGAACAGCGGGCTGGTTACATCGGGGAAGGCAAAGGAGACCGCGCCGATCCCGAACTGATTAGTACCGTTAAAGTCGTTCTGGTTAACAAAGAATGGTGAACCAAAATCGCCAATAGTACGGATGCGTTGATTGAAGAAGTTTCCAATCTCCGCCGCAAGCTGAACGTTGTACCGCTCGCCGCCAAACCTTATGTCCTTCACGAAGGTCATATCTGTCCGGTTCCAACCATTCGTGCGGAGCGTGTTGCGTCCGGCGTTTGCACGAGCACCATATCCAGCCTGGATGTATTGAGCTGTCGGGTTCATCGCGACATACGCGACGGTTGAAGGATCGCCTAGCAGATCCGCACCATTCGCATCCACGATGCGCTGCCCTAGTGCATTGACTCCATAGACGCCGCTACCAGTTCCCGGAATTCCATTGAGGTTGACAATGGTCCGGTCGCCAGCTGCGTCGCGATTGCGATTGCTGTCAATCACTGATTGAGGTGTCATCAACTGTCCCGATTGTGTTTGGAAGACGCCGTTAATCTGCCATCCACCCAACACTCCTCGAACGAATGGGTTTTCGCTTCGTCTGAAGAACGGCACGTCCCAATTGAACGACGCTGCAAAGCGATGAGGAACATCTATCGCCGAAAGCGATCGTTCCTGGCTTAGATCAAAGTTGTCTTGAGCGCGACGTGGGTTGACCGTGCTCGAGAACAGCTCGTTGGTGGCGTTATCGATCGCCTTGCTGAATGTATACGCCGCAGTCATCGCGAAACCGTTTGTCAGACGGCGAGTGAGACTTACCGAAGCGCCATCGTAAACTGAATTGCCTTCCGGTTCGAAAGAGGTAACGCTGCCGTCAAATCCATATTGGCCCAAGCGCGTTGGGAAACGACTTTGCGATCCGTCTTCGTTAACTTCCAGACCCAAACTTCCGAGCGTTGGAAGTCCGGCCAATTGCGCTGCAGTCGGATTGCTCAACAGGGTTGGTATTATCAACCTGTTATAGTCAATGACCCCACCGTTGAGACGAATCTGAACTGGCAGATGTCGTCCTGCAGTGTGCAGGTATCTCAGCTCCATCACTGTCCCACGTGTGATCTCTCGCTGATACGAAATAGTACCTGACATAATGTAAGGCTCAGTCGCATTAACGATGAACGACGCAGTTGCGCTTCTTGCGTCTGCTGTTGTGTTCGGTGGGATGGGCGTCGGAGGAATTGCACCGTTTTGCAGGAACGGTGCAGTGAAGCCGAATGCCGACGCACTGATCTCCTGTTGAAATTGCGGAGGCAGGTTCAACAGATAGAGATTCTGATAGGTTTCGTAGTAGTTGATGGCGAAGGCGCCGCGGATAGAGCTTTGCCCTCGTTCACCTGATATCAACCTGCCAATCTTGCTCGTGAATTCAGGTGAATAAGCGAACCCAAGGCGTGGAGAGAAATTATTTTTGTCTGTCTTAGGAACGTTGAATTCGATGACTCCGGGAACGCTTGAGAGCGCGTTCAACTGCTGCAACGCAGCGTCGCGCGGCAAGCCCAAGTACTCATAGCGAAGTCCGAGGTTAAGAGTAAGGTTTGGTGTGATCTTCCAATCGTCCTGACCAAAGGCGTAGTACTTCCTTTGGTTGCCCGTAAAGGCTTCGGAACCGACACCTCGTAAGTCCACGTTTGTTGGAAGCGAATCCGTGATCAACTCATCGAAGTTGACGTAGTTGTAATCACCGCGACCACGTGGCAGGAAGAAGCTGGTGAAGATTAGGAACCTAACTTCGCCGCCGAACTTAAAGCTATGCGGGCCGCGCGTGTAGGTCACTGAATCGTAGATCTGGTATGAGTGATTCAAGCCTCCCTGTGGGAGGTTGACATTCGGACCGAGACCCAGATTTAGCGGTGCCACAGTTAGGTTTGGAAAACTATTGAACGCTGGATCACTAAGTGGGTAGTCCGTTTCGAATCGCTTGTAAGCCAAACGGACTTCATTTACGAGTTGAGGATTGATCGTGCGAATCCAACCTGCCGAAAAGAGGCGAGCAAGAACGTTCTGCTCGTTGTTGAATTTCGGATTGCCGTTGCCAGGTTGAGTGGAGCCGATCTTGTCCGAACTGAACCGGTAACGGAACTGGTCCTTTGTACCCAGGATGTGATCGATATTGATCTGGTACTGAGTCTCGAGTGAACCACCGGGTGTTACCAATGAGACAACGCCGAAAGGTATACCAGGCGTACCGAGCACTGTCTGGGTTTGATTTGAAGTAGCCGGCAGAATCAAATTGTCTCTCAGAATGTTAACGACAAATGGGCTCGCGCCGGAAAGTCTGGAAATCTGGTCCAACCCCGCAGCCGTAGGTGCCGTATAGGAAACACCGCTAGCCTGCTGATTGATCTTCTCGCGCTGGTAAGCGCCGAAGAAGAACAACTTATTCTTCAGGATTGGTCCACCAAACGTGCCACCGTATCGTGCATCTGTGAGCGGCGGTTTCTCCGTGATGACGCCAGTTTGGAGATTGAATTCCTCGCTGGTTGAAGTCGCGTTCAGATGTCGATTCTGCAAATAGCCAAAAGCTGAACCGTGATAGCTATTCGTTCCACTACGCGTGACCGTATTGAACTGGCCCGCGGCTCCTGTGCCGAATTCAGCGTTGTAATTGTTCGTCAGGATGGCGACTTCTGAAATAGCGTCTTGAATGATATTGATTTGCTTACCCGTAAGGTCAGGCGAGTTGTTGTCGACGCCGTCAACGTTGAACGCGTTAGCGTGCGGTCGAGTTCCACCTACTGAACCCCCGTCTCCGGAAACGCCAACACCCTGGGCAACAACATTCGGAGAAAGTAATGACAACATCCGGATGTCATTAAAGATCGGAAGGTCCTGGACCTGCCTGGTTTCAAAGTTTCTGCCGAGCTGTGATGTGTCGGTTTGCACGAGAGCTTCGCCGCTCGCGGTCACATCAACAACGCTGGTGACTCCGGCTGCGCTAAGAACTATCGAAATCGTGCTTTCTTGATTGAGCAGCACTTTCACTTTTTGTGTCGTCGGCTGAAAACCTTTTCCTTCGGCGGTGATGGTGTATTCACCTACCAGAATATTCGGGAAGCGAAACGCACCATTGTCCGAAGTTTGCACGTTTAGAACTTGACCGGTGGCGTCGTTTTTCAAGGACACCTTTACATCGGGAATAACGGCTCCATTCTGATCCACGGCTTGACCCGTAACGGAGCCACCGGTTGCTTGTCCGAAGGCAGCCGTCGAAAAGGCTAGTAGAACTAGCAGGGCTGCAAAAAATCCTGCTTCCTTTCGCATTGAGTACCTCCAACTTCTGTCTGGGAAAACCGTTCCGAGATTGGAACGTTGCTCAGGCCCAATTCGGAGTGGTTTAGTTTCGGGGATTTCACACTTACCCGGTGATTTAGTTTGATGGCTTGCTGGGGAGTTATTAGCTGGCCGACGTTGTTTCGTTCGTATTCCGAGAGTTCGTATTGCCTGCCCTACAACGTTGACGCGGCTGAACATGGGTTGGAGCAACGACCGTGCCTTCAGTGCCACATGACAAAAAAGCCGTCTCGTCACTGTGATGGGCCAGTTCACTCTTCTGGCTTAACCAAGCGATTGCGGAATTTGAATGCAGGCTCAGATGATTTGCGTTTTATGGATATGAGTTGATGTTCTGATTGTAAAACTGATTGTTGGTTAACGAATTTTTCGGATAAACAAAAAATCACCCAGCCCGCGAACGAGCTGGGTGATGGAGTCGTTGTCGACGAAGGTTGCGGTCTAGAGCGCAACCGGTAAAGCAGCTGGAGCTCGGTCTGCCCTTCGGCTCCGTTCTCTGGTGGCGGAGCTCGCAAATGCGTAACCCGGGCTGAAGCCACTGATCTCGATGCCGTAGTGCTTGATCTTCGAATTGAGAGTTGTGATCTTCAAATTCAGTAGTCGAGCGGCACGGCCCTGATGACCGCCGGTGTGCAATAGCGCGCGTTTAATTAAGTCAATTTCAAATCGTGTGACTTCGTCGTAAAAATCGATACCGCTATCGATACTCGGCGCATTGAGTTCACGCATCGACTGAACTTCGCGAAGTATACGGAAGGTCAGTTCTTTCAGCGTTTCGATCTTGCTGGCGGCCGGGGCGTCCTCTGTTGCTTCGATCGGATGATCTGCTACATCGGTTTCGCTTGTGATCTCGGTCGCCAAATCTGCCTCCCAAACTGAGTTTGATTTCATAACTCCTCCTTAACTTAGTACTAAGCGGTTCAGTTGTTCTTCTGCGGAGATGAAACGTTGGGAGCTGCTCCATTCAGCACAAGGTCCTGTTCCGCCTTGTTTTTTATAGCGAGGTTGTTCTTGATATCTGGTCTGCCCAGGTTGCGAATCTGCTCGCCACAGACTTCTTCGATCTTCTGCGAGTTCTGCAAACTTAATCCGTCATTGTTACCATCATTGGGCAGTAACCAGCTTCCATTTGATCCCTTGATCACGTGACCAAGTTCGTGCAGTAGTATCAGGACGCGAATCTCTTTTGTGTTTGGTCCAAAGCTTCCGATGGGCGGCATCGAAGGCTCTGCATTAGATGTCCTCTTTCGATAGAACGGACCATTCGTATTCAGGGACACTTTGTCAAAGAGACGAAAACTTCTTTTCGTCATGTTGTTTGTGACGTTCGTGACGTCACCCGACATCTTCATTCCAACTGAGGCCGGGAAGTAACCCTTACGAACTTGACCCATGAACTCGTTGAAGATGTCTGCAGTTCCCCGTGTACCGCCAAAGAAATCGCTGCACCGATTGCTCGTGCTCAAAATGCTAAGAGCGTCGAGGTAGGCTGCGCGCAATAGGCTGTCCTCGGTCATCAGCGATGACGGCAAGACTGGTGCAACGGCTCCACTGGCACTCGGACTACCCGTTTCTTCCCAGAGATCTGGTCCAAGATCGCCCGGAAGAACCGGCGGTAGAGCGGCTTGAGTGTTAAGTGTTGCCAGCGTCATTAATGCGGTACCAATCAATAAATCGCGCAGCTTCATGGCAAACCTCCTGACTAAGTGCTAAGGAGTTTTGTTCGGGTCCTTACGCTCGCAAGCGCGAGCGAAATGGCCATGAGCAACGCGAACTAGTTTTACTGACTGAGCTATCGGGTCAGTGTGACTTTCAAATTACCCGAACCTGACACGAGAAGTTATACGGAGGACTGGGCTTTTCGGATTAGGTTTTGTGACAAACAGGCGCACGATTGTGATTAGAAGGCTTGAACTTGGGACAGTCACCTTATGGGAGCTTCCCCAAGGCTTCTTGAAGTTTTTCCCGGTAGTTGCGCGAGAGGGTGAGTTGAGTACCGCTATTCAGGATGATGCGGTACTCGCCGTGGAACCATGGCTGCAGCTCCTGAATGCGATCGATCCTAACTATTGAGGAACGATGAACGCGCACGAACTGTTTGGGGTCGAGCTGAGATTCGAGGCTGCTAATAGTCTCCCGCAGAAGATGAGACTTCTTGCCGCTGTGGACAGAGACGTAATTACCCTCCGCTTCTATCCAGTCAATCTCATTTGTCTCGAGGAAGTAGATGCGACCGCCAGACTTAATAACGAGCCGTTCGAGAAATCGATTTCCTGCTTTCAGCTCTTCAAGTAACGAGATGATGCGCTGGTCGACTCCTCCGTTGCGCTCACGCAGCACGACCTCCTTCACTCGTTGCCATGATGTCTCAAACCGATCCTGGTCGAACGGCTTCAGCAAGTAATCAAGAGCGTGGACTTCGAATGCGCGAACTGCATACTGGTCGTAGGCAGTGACAAATACGACATGAGGCATACGTCCTTTACTGAGAGCCTCCAAAACTTCGAAGCCCCCGAGTTCAGGCATTTGAATGTCGAGGAAAAGCAAATCCGGCGACAGGGCACGGATTGCCTCAACCGCCTCACGACCGTTCGTTGGCTCGCCGACGATCTCCACCAGGCGATCAGCCTGCAACATTTCTCGAAGCATCTCGCGCGCCAGCGGCTCGTCATCCACAATCAACACACGGATGCGGGGAGAATCCATCATAATGTAATTACTTAAGGACGAGACCCGGGGAGCTCTTGCAGTAGTTACACCGCTAGCTCCCGTTTTCTAACAAATTTCCGGAATGACTCGGCTGAGCTGAGACTATTTAATTAACAGTGGAAGTTCGGAAGAGAAGCGTGTGACCCATTCTTGAAAGGGATTTCCAGAGTAACTACCAGGCCTCCCTCAGGGTCATTTGCCAGATCGAAGAGATGCGCTGCGCCATACAATCGTTCCAGCCGTGTCTCCGTATTCCTCAATCCCAGACCCTTCCTGAACAGAATTTCGGAACTGCGATGAGCAGGTAGGCCGGGACCGTTGTCTCGAACTTGAATACGAAGTGCACCATTGTGAGGTTTCGCTTGTATTTCAATGATTCCTGGCGTAGAGCGCGGATTTATTCCATGTCGAATAGCATTCTCGACAATTGGTTGGAGGATGAGGTTAGGAACTTTCGCATCAAGCACTTGCGGACTCACGTCCATCCGGGTGACGAGCCGGTCTTGAAAACGTATACGTTCGATTTCGAGATAGCAGCGGAGAAACTCCATCTCCTGTTGCAGACTAACTTCCTGTGCTCCTGAGTTCTCGAGGGTTAGACGAAGAAAGTCACCCAAGCGAGTAATCATGCGGCGTGCCGCCTCCGTATCTTTACGGAGGAGCGCGGAGATGGAATGGAGCGTATTGAACAAGAAATGAGGGTGCAGCTGCATCTTCAGCGCTTCAAGTTGCGCTTGTGAGAGCTGGGCTTCGAGTTGCAGGGTTCGCAACTGGCCTTCGCGGTATTGCCAATAGTACCTGAACGCATAACTGAAGAGCGCGATTAGAAGATAGATACCGATGCCTTCACTGAAATTACCAACAACGAAACGCGTGATACTTTCAAAGGTCAATGGTCTTCCTGCGGGATAACCGTATCTTAACCAGATGAGCACACGGCCGAGGGCTGTCAAGATTACGCTGAGAACAATACTGATCGGAACATGAAGGAGAGCATTGCGAACCCAGTTGTTGCGCTCTAATGGAAGCTTGGCTGCGGCCAAGAGCACGAGAGGTGTGGCGAGTGCGAACAGATAAGCCCATGTCATCTGGATGTAAGCGGCTTCACTGAACGGCATAGGACGCTCAGTGCGGTATGACATGAAATAGCCTTGGAGGGTGAAGACGATGCCAATGAAGGTCCAGATGGCCCAGATTAGAAACCAGCGCACCCAGGGCTTTCGCCAGAGTACGCTGCTTTTCGGTTCGATCGGATCAGTCTCGTCAGTCACGCGAGTAGGTTTGTGATGATCAGTTTCTTCAAAGCTTCAGACGCCAATGTCGAGTGCCGCTGCAAACATCAGAGTCTACAGGTTCGATAATAATCCCATCGCGGGTTGAGAAGCCAAGCGATTCCGAGGGCAGAGCTTGGCACTTTCGGGAGGTGTTGATCGCTAACTCTCGGGACAGCCCGGAATCAGATTGGTTCAGAGCGCTCATTGCGAAACAGATTACGGGCGTAAACGGTTCTTAAGCGAAGAGAGAAAGAAAGCCTACTGCAATGTGATGAACTGGCCGAAGGTGATGTTGAATTGGATTGTGGAAATTACGGTTATTCGGACGGGTTGAAGATCGCATCATCAGATTGCTAGATACTACTCTTCTATTTCCATGTCCGGGTCCTGAGAAAATTAAAAGGCCATTCTCAACTAGGTCGACATCTTCTCAACTTCTTTTGCCGGCCTACCGTAGAGACGAAGCTAAACTTCGAACACCTCGCCGTTCGCGCTTCGCGTCGCTGTCCACTTATGGTCCATCCGGTTACCGGGTTACTTGGGTTACCACGGTTACCTGAGTTAATACGGTTACCAGTGAAGTGAACATACTCAAGTAAACTCAAGTAGCCGGTTGCTGTTTACCCCCTGGCGCGCTTTGGGCAAGCTGTTCTGCGTTAGCTTGATCGGGCTCGAATCTAGGCGAGGAAAGGTGTCAGTCTATCCGAGGCTTTTGATTCCAGCCCTGCCGCTGGAAAGAAGCGACACGAGACTGTAACCAAACTCGTTGGCGCAACACCGTGGCAAAACCTGAAAACAAATAGCCTGTCGTGTGCGGGCTTGGGGACGGCCAATTCTCATCAGTCCTGACCCAAAGTGTCGGGCTATGAATCAAACCCTTACCCCAGCCCAACTAAAAGGTTACATACTGATCCGGAAAGCGATCTGTACGGGCGAGAATGGAACAGCATGCCACTAAGTAAAAAACATTGACTCCCACCCAACTGTGATCTATAAGCCGCAATACTGGCCCTCCGTTTCCTTGGAGAAATCTGCCAGCACCGACTACACAAATTCTCCGTCCAAAAAAGGTTGGCCTATGACTTCTCCCAAAGGCCGGATTCTCTGCACAGAAGATGATGCAGATACACGCGAGCTTCTTATTTTCATATTAGAGCAAGAGGGCTATGAAGTGCTTTGCGCTGAAAATGCAACAGCCGCCCTTGAACTTGCCAGAACTCAAAAGTTCGATCTCTATCTCTTGGACAATTGGCTTCCTGATGTTCCCGGCACGCTGCTCACCGCCAAGATCCGTGAGTTTGACTCTAAGACTCCGATACTGTTCTATTCGGCAGCTGCATATAGTGCCGACAAGGAGGGTGCACTAAAAGCAGGAGCACAAGGATACCTAATAAAGCCAGTCGAATTGGAAAAACTAGTTGCGGAAGTGGCCGGTCTAATCGAAGCGTCAAAGGCTATGTAAAAGCTATTGCATTGACGAATTAGTGATGATGAGAATGCGATGCAACGGCGCTGCTGTTGGCGGGGTGAGGACGTTAACAGTTTTGAGGCTGAATGCCTCCGCCAACCGATAATAGGCCCGGTCCAAAACCAGGCTTTGGGTTTTTCATACCTTTACTGTTTTTCGACGGCCCTCACAATAGAAACTGGCCATAGCCAGGGGCCCCCGACGCTACCCGGTTCAGGGTAATGACTTCAACAAACAGCGAAACCATTTACGGAAAGTTGCTTAGGAAAGTCTAATGCGGGTCAATCTTCCGGTTCGCGCGCCTTAATTTCATTGACGAGTTGTTTTGGTTCTTTCTCTTTCGCCAAGGCTTGGACCTGATCCACTGGACCCTCACTGGCACCCACTTTTTCAGCAATGGCTCGCAGCATCCTTAGCATCTGGGTGTTTTCCTGTTCGCTTAAGAGATTGATCTGCAAATCAAGATGGTTTCGTCTTTCACTAATCTTGCTATCGTGATTCTGACTGATGAGGATAAATGTTGATAGAAAGATCGCTTCGAGAGAAACGACGAGCGTTAGAAAAGTGAATGGAAAGGGATCGATATGGGGTAGGCCCGGTACTGCATTGATTAAGATCCAGATTCCGAACCAAACCATATGCACCCATACGAAAGTCATGCTGCCACAGAAATTCGCAATTGCTTCGGCCACCCGATCGGAGTTGGTTCGTTCCTCTTTAGCGGCTTCCTCGAGTTCACGAATGCACTCTACATTTCTTTTGGTCAACTGATCGACGGAATCACCTGAGTCATTAACCTCTTGCCTGGATGTAGATTTCTGGCTCATAGCTTCCAAACGCTGTGCGATTAAGGTGCGTAACTTTCACCCTACGTCGCGTCCTTTCAAATGATCCATAAATTTCGTTGTCATGACCTAAGCTTGGACTCTATTTATTGCGATGGAGACCTCGACTCCATTCTCATCGTCCACTTGTTCATGCGTTACGGGAACATGGTTGTATGAGTCCGATACGTCAAAAGTAAGAAACTGATCGACTTCAGATCTGGGGGACCTAAGTTTTCTGATTTCACGCCCCGTCATCGCAAGCTCGATGCCACCTTGCTCTGCTGCTGATAGCTTCAGGTTGGAGGAGATTTCGCTGGCTAACGGAGACTCAAGAGAAGTTCGGTCCGTTCACAATTTTTTATGTTGTGGATTGGTGAATTTGATGCTCAAGTAAACTCAAGTAGCTGGACGCTGTTTACCCTGTCAGAGCTAACGGCTTGTAGAGCAAGTCGATCCGCTACGATTCTGCGCACGAAGCTTGAGGAAAGTAGTTGTAAGGGCGCGCGCTTTGGGCAAAGTGTTATGAGGTAGGGTTGATCGGGCTGGAATCTAGGCGAGGAAAGGTGTCAGTCTATCCGAGGCTTTTGATTCCAGCCCTGCCGCTGGAAAGAAGCGACACAAGACTGTAACCAAACTCGTTGGCGCAACACCGTGGCAAAACCTGAAAACAAATAGTCTGTGCGATCTGTCCGGCCGGGAACCAAACCACGGTGTAGGTTGCGGAACCCTCAACCGCTGAGGCGGCGGGGTTCGGCTTGCCGCTCTATTTCTTGAACCCGCAGACTCTGCATCGCCTATCACGGCGCCATAAATGCGCGATCTGCCGATGGCACTTCGGACACATCGACGGAAGGCCTACGAGTCTACGCCAAAGCTCATACACGTCGTGACCATTGCCGCTTGGGGCTAAAATAAGTCGGAGTGTTCTATATATGAAAGCAGCACGGATACATGAGTTTGGCCCGCCGAGTGTGATCGTCATTGAAGATGTCCCGCGCCCGACACCAGGGCCGGGCGAAGTGCTGGTTCGCGTGGCCGCAGCCGGCGTCGGACCATGGGATGCCTGGATTCGATCGCATAAGAGTGTGGTGAAGGTGCCTCTGCCACTGACCCTTGGTTCGGACCTTTCGGGCTTCATCGAAGAGATCGGGCCCGGCGTTTCAGGATTCAGAAGAGGTGAGGAGATCTACGGCGTGACGAACGGCGATTTTTCTGGAGCGAATGCCGAGTACGCGATTGCCTCTGCCGCAATGATCGCTCCCAAACCACGTAGCTTGGATCATCTCCAGGCCGCTTCAGTTCCTGTAATCGCCGTAACTGCATGGCAAATGCTGTTTGAATATGGAAAAGCCACAGCCAGCCAAACAGTTCTTATCCACGGTGGCGCTGGAAATGTGGGCGCCTATGCAGTTCAACTGGCGCATCTGACAAACCTTAAGATTTTCGCGACTTGCTCTTCTGAAGACGAGCCATATGTTCGCAGTCTGGGCGCGACCAGTGTCATCGATTACACCACGACCAAATTTGAAGATGAAGTTCTTGGCGTAGACATAGTGATCGACACGGTGGGGGGCGATATTCAGGAACGCTCGCTCCAGGTAGTCAAGTCAGGCGGCATCATCGTCTCCAGCGTTTCACCATTCCCGGGCAAGCCAAAACGCTCAGACGTTAGCACAGCGTTCTTCCTCGTGGACGTAACGACGGCTCGGTTGAATGGGATCACTGAGTTGATTGATCGGCACGAGCTTTCCACGCAGGTCGGGACCGTCCTTCCTCTGGAACAGGTGCGAACCGCGCATCAGATGCTTGAGGGAACACCTCACAAGCGGGGAAAGATTGTTCTGGCAATAAATGCTTAAGTCCAGGCGAATGGTGCAGATCTCTATGAAAATTCAGAGCTACAAGATTAGGTTGCTTTTGTTTGCAAGTCTTCTTTGCACCGCGATGCCGATCGTGGCCTAAACGAGTGGGACAGTAATCGCCTCACGTGATGCAAATGTCGGCGGCGTATTACAGGATACCCGTTGATGATGAAAACCTACTCTCACGTGCGGAGGCTTGCGTTAGATCAAGCCGCCGCCGCACTTGAACCCGCTCGCATGTGTCCGAAATTAGACGGTGTACTAGTCAACTAAATAAGAGTTGCGTCACAAACCATGTCACAAAACAACAAGGCCACTCAAGCGAGTGGCCTTTTATTTAATGTTTATGGCTCCGCAGGTAGGACTCGAACCTACAACCCTTCGGTTAACAGCCAAAGCACACCGCGTTACACTGTCCCTACAGTGCCTGCATTCAACGTCACATAGTTAATTTTATTCTTGAGCTTTTAAAGGCGAATTAAGCAGGCGGCAGCGTTAGTAAAGCCTGCGAGGCAGCGAAGGTAAGCAGTAGCACGGCATACAGCCGTAAGAAGAACGACGCAGAGTTTCGCGAGAAGTGGGAAGCTGCACTTGATCGTGCTGCTGACTTACTCGAAGACGAAGCACGACGACGTGCCTTCAAAGGCAGTGACAACCTGCTTATGTTCCTTTTGAAAGGTGCAAGGCCTGAAAGGTTTCGTGAGTCGCGTGCGAGTATTCCACCGGCTGAGTTGAATCGGCTAATTGAAACGGAACTCGAACGAATTAGTAAGACTAAAGAGAAGGAAGTTAGCGAACTCGAAGAAGAACTCGTCAACTAACAGTTAGGGGAGTAGATTGAACTGCTCTCATTTTACTTAATCCATTCTGAGCCTACCCTGAAGTCCCGCACCCACGCGGCGACAACATCAACGATGAAATACAAGCCC
>JBKPAL010000068.1:0-4950 GCA_046726395.1 Acidobacteriota bacterium | reverse complement strand
AACCAACTCGCCATCATTGGAGACGGTCCACTTGCGGGTGATCTTGCTGGTGACTGGGCCTTTATCGGAATCACTGGTTGTGACTTCGTTGACGACGATTCCATTGCCGGCTGGTAGCCAGGTGGCGGTACGCTTCCCTTTCGCTGGCGGAGCATTGGGCGGAGTAAGTGGAGTGAAGTCGTGCTCTTTCCCATCGAGCATGTAGTTGTCTTTAACGGATCGCTCGTTACCAGGTTGAATCAACTTCGTCTCCAACTGGATCTCATCTGCGGTTTGTTTCACAGTCATCTTCTGGTCCATGTCACCGGGTAATCCGTAACTTCGTCCCCGGTCCATAGTCCATGAACCACTGAAATCCGGTTTCTGAGACGCGGTGGCCACTAACACAAAAAGCAGGAGCGCGGGAGTTGCTATCAATATTCTTCTTGCCATTGTTCGCCTCCGATTGCTTTGGTCATGGGTCTTTGGATCTTTGGTCTTGGGTCTTTGACCTTTCGTCTTGTCTCGTTTTCCGTCTTCGGTAAAGTCGCCCCCAATTGATCAACTGATTAGTGTTCGTTCGTTTCATTTCGTGGATCGTTTTTATGTCGATCGACGAGATCACACGAACTAACACGAAATCAATCACCGATGAACACAGATCAAAGACCCTAAGACCCAAGACCTTTCATTGCGCAAACGACCACGAGGTCAACGACGACTCATCTTTTACCAACACTCGATTTCCGATTACGAGCGGATGTGCCCACGTCTGACTCGAAGCTACCGAGTATTGTGCCACTGGCTCATAGCTCTTTGCGCTGAGCGGGTGAACTATCAGATTGGCGTCGTTAGTCAACAGCAACAGTACCTTTCCACCAAGATTGAGTATGGCAGCGTTCTCACCCATTCTGCCGGGCGACTGCCAAATCGTCTTTCCCGTGTCAGCATCAATCGCAAAGAACTGGCCCTTCTGTCGAACCGATAAGCCGAAGAGCTGACTTCCGTCGAGAACAGGGGTATTCATGTAGAGCTCGTTCTCTTTGTTGTTCCAAATCTCTCTGGGACTCATCGCCAGCCCGCCTGCTTGAGTGAAAAATTTTATCGCGCTCACGCCCCGCCCTTCGCGAGCCACGATAAGAGTGTCCTTGTAAGCGATCGCTGTAACCGAATTGGTGTCGTATTCGCTTTTGGCTGGAAGCTTCCAGAGCAGTTTTCCGGTCGCAGCATCAAGTCCAACCAGTTCCTTCTGCGTGAAGGTGACCACCTGCTTCATATCGCCGAGCTTAACCAGAATCGGAGAAGCGTAAGCTGGACCATCCGCATCGTTGGACCACTTCACAGCACCAGTTTCGAGATCGAAAGCCGTAAGCGCTCCCCTGTCATGCCCGCCAATGTGCGCGATCAAGCGATCTCCATCAATCAGGGGCGACATCGCCGTTCCATACAACGGAGATGTGTTGGGATATTGCTTGGAAAATTCGCGTTGCCACTTTTGCTTCCCCGTCCGCGCGTCGTAGCAAGACAAGACTCCCGAAATGCCGAAGGTGCACACAGTTCCATTGCTGACAACGGGAGTTGATTTCGGACCTTTCCCGTGTCCTTGCGCAGCCGGATGCATGTTGTAGGCAACTGCTTTGCTAGCTCGCCAGATCTCCTTGCCGGTCGCTTGATCCAGACAAAGCAACACTTCTGCTTCACCCTGACGAGCAAAGACATAGATTTTTCCATTTGAGAGCACGGGAGAGGAGTGCCCTACACCTACATTAATTTTCCACTCTTGTTTTAGCGTCTTGGGCCACACGCTTGGAATAGTGGCGCCTGAAACTTGGCCATCTCGATTAGGACCGCGCCATTGAGGCCAATCGTCAGCGACTGCTGCGAGACAAGTACTAAGTATGGTCAACACTATTGCTGCGATCATTGAGTTAAACCTTTAGAACAATAGCTTCGCTCCAAATTGGATGTGACGTGGATCGCGAGCGGTCGTGATGCGTCCGAATGTCGGTGAACCCAGGAAATTGTCGGGCAAACCAAAGTTCGGATGGTTGAAGACGTTGAAGAACTCAGCACGAAACTGAAGATTTACTCGCTCGGTCAGTGCCGTGTTCTTTACCAGAGAAGCATTCACATTCTGGAACCCTGGACCATCGACGATGTTTCTACCGGCATTGCCGAAAGTACCTGGTGCTGGAAAAACGAAGGCAGCGGTATTGAACCAACGCTCAACTGTCGAATTCGAGAGCGAGGGATCTGCTATGACATTCGGGCGGTCGTTTGCTCCAAACCCCAATAAGGATCTTCCGGTGCCGCTGTTATCGATCTCCTGCAGCAGCGCAACAGTGAAAGGTCGTCCAGTCTGAAGAGTAACGATTCCGAATGTTTGCCAACCGGTCAGCAGCGTAGTCAACCAACCGTTGTCTGAGAGGTATGTGCGGTTGCGACCGAATGGCAGATCATAGACGTAACTAGCCGAGAGACGATGACGCACGTCGAAATTCGAACGCCCGCGTTCGGCAGTCAGGTTGTAAGAGTTTTGTGGGAAGTTCGGATCGCCGGCGCTCGAGAAGAAATTGGAAGCGTCATCAATTGACTTGGACCACGTGTAGGACACCAAAGCCGACAATCCCTGCGAGAGTCGTTGCTGAAACCGAGCTTGAAAGGCGTTGTAACTAGAATTACCGCGTGACTCAAGCAGGTCGATATCGTCAAAGAAAGGATTCGGTCGTGGTACGAACGGTAGTCCCGGGGGCAAGACACTCGGTTGTGGCTGATTGATGTCGCGCGCGGTTAAAAGCTTGGTGCCCTTAGACCCAACATAAGCAAGTTCGAGGATCCGACTTCGTCCGATTAGTCTTTGAACATTCAAATTCCAGTGCTGCATGTATCCGGTTCGCAGATCTCGCTGAAGGCCGAATGCCGAATCCGGAAGCGGAAAAGGAAAGAATGCTGGAAATGGATCATTGAGCGTCAGTGGTAATCCGGGCAACGAGAAGAAGATGTTGTTGTCGAAAAGCGGCGCGTTGAAATAGAGCGCTTCTCCAGGAGCAAGTGGTGACTGGTCGAAATAAACGCCGTACCCCGCTCGCAGCACGGTCGATGCATCAGAGCCTGCGCTCCAAGCAAAACCCACGCGCGGAGCAAAGTTGTTCTTATCTGCTTCATGACCACCCCGCGGAACGCCATTAGTGCCCGGTGTAACGATGCTGCCGGAAGCAACGTCATACACGCGAGCGCGGTTTGCGGCATCAACCGGCGGTGAATTGTATTCGTAGCGTAGACCAGCCTTTAGCGTAAGACGCGGAGTGATACGAAAACTGTCATCAATGAAAAAGTTATAGCTCCTGGTTCGCAAGGCTTGCGGATTGTCCACTCGAGCGACGCTCGTGAGTAGCGGCAACCCAATTAAAAGATCCGCCAGCGAATTTCCAGTGATCTGTGCGAAAGGTGAAAACTGTAGACGGCCACGGGACTCGATGTCACGAAAGGCGTTCTGCTGCGTGAACCTGATCTCACCGCCAAATCTAAAAAGGTGATCGCCATGCACGTAGCTTGCGGTGTCGAGAATTTGATAGACGTTAGTGACACTGTTCTGCGGGTTGTTGCCTTCATCCCCTAGCGGTGAAAACCCCGTCGCGGTAATGAAGCTGAGCCCGATGTCACGTGGCCTGGGGGAAACAACAGGTAAACCTATATCCGAATTTGTCCGACTCGCCTCTTGCGTTACGGAAGAAGCGACACGACTAAATGCAAAGCGCGCCTCGTTCACAAAGGTCGAGGAGAAAACGTGTGTCTCTCCCAGCATTAAATTTTGGCTGCGCCTGCGCACGGTGTCGCCGAAACCCGGAACCAATGAGAAGTTGGGTCCGGTAAAGGGCTCAAACAGATCTCGATCCCCGAAGCTGTAGCGGCCAATCACGTTTGACGACTCTCCTATTCGATGATCGATGCGGACATCGAAACTGTCCGTATCGTCGCGTTGAGTCGGGGAAGAAACGAAGTTTTGAAATGGAACGCTACGATTCGGAAGTGGATAGAGCGCAGCGATAGAACGGCCTACCTGGTTAATGAGAGCGTCAGGAATACGTCCGTTAGGGAAAGGTAATCCTGTAAACGGATTTGTTGGCACACCAAAAAGACTTTGTGAAAAGTCGCCGGCACGTTCTAAAGCAGTGGGTACGTTTGTTACGCGTGTGATCCCTTCTCGCGATCGGCTACCTTCATAGTCGAAGAAGAAGAACATGCTGTCTTTATGAATTGGGCCACCAACGGCTCCGCCGAACTGGTTGCGAATGTATTTGGGTTTCGGTTCACCGGCAGGTGCGAAAAAGTTCCTCGCATCGAGCGCAGCGTTGCGATGGAATTCATAGAGCGATCCATGAAACTCGTTTGTGCCCGACTTGGTGACCACGTTCACCTGAGCGCCAGGATTACGACCAAACGTGGCATCGTAACTACTCGTCGCCATCTCGAATTCTCGGATTGCATCGACAGGTGGTCGTACAGCAAAGGTATTTAGCTTCGGATCGACATTGTAGACACCGTCGAGCAGGAAGTTATTAGCGTCTTCGCGCGCCCCGTTTACGCTGAAGGCGAAATCGCCACGTATGGAGCCGGCAGAACCCTGCGCCGGGGGCACGGCACCCGGTACCAGTAAACTGAGTTCGTAGAAGTTTCTTCCGTCGAGGGGAAGGTTTTCAACGGATCGATTCTCGATTACGGTGCTCAGCGCAGCCGAGTCTTTCTCGAGATCGGCTGGCCCTAACACGACGGGAATGGAATCACCTGTCACGGTTCCGACTTGTAGAATCGCATCGACTCGGAGCTCCCGACTTACGTTCAGAGTGAAGTCTTGTGTCAAGGTAGAAAAATTCTTGACGTCAACTGTTAATGTGTAGCTGCCTGCAGCCACAGAAGGAATAGTGTACTCACCGTGATCGTTGCTGGTGGTAACACGTTCTTCACCACTCT